>NZ_FYEC01000062.1:0-1563 GCF_900187635.1 Pseudomonas sp. Irchel 3H3
CAAGCTCAGCGTCACTGACGCAACAGTTCCAGGTCAGTCGTTCGAAAACCTGGTGCTTGGCGACGAGGCTGTGGTCAAAGTTGGCGACACCCTCACTGAGGTGAAAGCCACCCTGACGGTGGATAAATCCACCGTCGCTGAGGGCGGTGAAGTCACCTACACCGTGACCCTGACCAACGCTGCTGGCATGCCGATGGCGAGCCACGGCGAGTTGACCTTCAAACTCACCGACGGCACCGAGATCAAGATCCCGGCTAACGGCACCAGTGGCACTGCCGTGGTCACCGCCAAAGACAACATCTTCACCGGCGGTCAGGATGCGATCGTCAACAAACTCGAGTCGGTTTCGGCCAACAACTTCGAGAAGCTGACCCTCGGCAAAGACCAGTTCACCACCACTGTCACTGACGAGCCAGGTACTGACGGCGACAAGATCACTGTCACCATCGAAAGCAACGGCGATGTGCTGGAAAACGCTGCTCCGAAGTTCACGGTGAAAGTCGACCAGGAACTCAAGCAAGACCTGACCGTCACCCTGAGCAACGGCGCGACCGTCGTGATCAAAGCCGGCACCACCAGCGTTCCATACGAGCTGAAAGCGCAAGGCGATGACGTCTACAAAGACGGCGAAACCATCAAGCTCAGCGTCACTGACGCAACAGTTCCAGGTCAGTCGTTCGAAAACCTGGTGCTTGGCGACGAGGCTGTGGTCAAAGTTGGCGACACCCTCACTGAGGTGAAAGCCACCCTGACGGTGGATAAATCCACCGTCGCTGAGGGCGGTGAAGTCACCTACACCGTGACCCTGACCAACGCTGCTGGCATGCCAATGGCCAGCCATGGTCCTCTGGAGTTCACGCTGACCGATGGCACCGTGGTGAAAATCCCGGCTAACGGCACCAGTGGTACTGCCGTGGTCACCGCCAAAGACAACATCTTCACCGGCGGCCAGGACGCAATCGTCAACAAGCTGGAATCCGTCTCGGCTAACAACTTCGAGAAGCTGACCCTCGGCGACATGACGTTGACCACTTCGGTCACTGACGAGCCAGGCTCGGGCGATCCAAAAGATCCGGCTAACGAAGGCGACAAGATCACCGTCACCATCGAAAGCAACGGCGATGTGCTGGAAAACGCTGCTCCGAAGTTCACGGTGAAAGTCGACCAGGAACTCAAGCAAGACCTGACCGTCACCCTGAGCAACGGCGCGACCGTCGTGATCAAAGCCGGCACCACCAGCGTTCCATACGAGCTGAAAGCGCAAGGCGATGACGTCTACAAAGACGGCGAAACCATCAAGCTCAGCGTCACTGACGCAACAGTTCCAGGTCAGTCGT
The DNA here is from genome assembly GCF_900187635.1 of Pseudomonas sp. Irchel 3H3. Lineage (NCBI taxonomy): Bacteria > Pseudomonadati > Pseudomonadota > Gammaproteobacteria > Pseudomonadales > Pseudomonadaceae > Pseudomonas > Pseudomonas sp. Irchel 3H3. The sequence goes on from NZ_FYEC01000062.1 coordinate 1,338, forward strand.
TCGAAAACCTGGTGCTTGGCGACGAGGCTGTGGTCAAGGTTGGCGACACCCTCACCGAGGTGAAAGCCACCCTGACTGTGGATAAATCCACTGTCGCCGAAGGTGGTGACGTCACTTACACCGTGACCCTGACCAACGCTGCCGGCATGCCGATGGCGAGCCATGGTCCTCTGGAGTTCACGCTGACCGATGGCACCGTGGTGAAAATCCCGGCTAACGGCACCAG
>NZ_FYEC01000061.1:0-1576 GCF_900187635.1 Pseudomonas sp. Irchel 3H3
GTCACCACCACTTCCATGCCGATGCGCGGGATGGTCACCGCACCGAAACTGTCTCCCGCCCAGCTGGATGACACCCGTAACCAGCAACTGCTCTTGTCGCTACCCAGTTCGGCGCGGTCCCAATGGAACTCGACCTTAACCCGCCCGTATTCATCGCAAAAGATTTCTTCCCCTGCTGGACCGGTGACTCTGGCAGTCTGACTGACCAATACCGATTGACGCGTGACCAGCGGTGGACGGTAAAACACGTCCCAGGGGATCGCGCTGAAGGTATTGCGGTAACCTTGAGTGAAGCCGTCTTCGGACTTGACGTCGCTGGTGATTGCTTCCTCCAGTGACTGAGGTTGCTTGCCTGAGTGCGTCACACTGAGCAGCAGCCACAACGAGTTGCACTGCTGACGCGGGTGTTCAGTCAGGTCGAAGAAGTGTCCACTGCGCAGGGTTGGCTGGTCGCTTTTACCCTCGGCCAACTGGTAGTCGGTGCGGTGCCGCTCCAAGGCCTGCCGGGCAATCTGTTTGCCGCGCTTTTCATTTTCGATCAGCACCGGGTAACGGTAGTCTTCGAGCGCAGGACTGAACTCGGCGGTAAATCGGCTTTCCAGCAACTGGCTTGGGCGTTTTAAATCATAGCCACGACGGGTGGTTGTGCTGGTTCGGGTGCTAAAACGCATCGAGAACTGGCTGACGACCGGGTGATCCGCGGCCAGGCCAGAGCCTTGCTGATACGGTGTGCCCCCTAGCTTGGGAAAATAGGTTTGATCGTCCGTGAACACCAACTGATGTCCATCCTGACTGTGTTGGTGGTGCCAGGAAATCCCATCTTCACTGCACAACCGCTGAATGAACTCGAAGTCGCTTTCCCCATATTGAGTGCAGTATTCGCGCTCAGGGTTGGTGCTGACATTAAAGGTATATGCATCAGCCTGAATCCCGTGGCCCTGGAGCACTTTGGCCACGATCTGCGGCACCGTCAGGTGCTGGAAAATCCGTTGATTGTGACTGAACTGCAAATAGTGCAGGGCCGGCACCAGGGTTAGGTGATAGCGGGTCAGGCGCTTACCCGCTTCACCCACAAACACATCTTCGATACGCCCATGAATACCTTCCCCATTCAGACCAAACTGGAGAAAAGCCGGCTGACTGAGCAGGCTCTCCAGATCGAAATCAGGGGACTCACTGACGAGTTCAATCTGGATCGCATACAAGCTGCTGATGGCTTCAGTGCCCTTGAAGGTCAGCACTTTGAAATCGTTGCGAACAGAGGGGATCAGCAACGTGAAGTGCGCAGCATTGGCCGGCGCGAACATACGCTTATCCTTAGCTGAGAGAGGAGGCAAAACGCGACGCCCACCTTAGACGTAATAAACGGCATCAACCGCCGAAGAGGTTGATGCCGTGAAACGGCGAGTCAGTTTTAGCCCGCGACAGGGGTGCGCCAGTCATCGGAACCAGAGGTGCCAGACACTTCGTGGGTCCAGGTGATTTTGCGGTAGGTGAACTCAACGTCTTCCAGATGCGTGAAGTGCGAGTTCGCCGGGTCCTGGCAGTTATGCATGTAGTCCTTGATATCAACGAT
>NZ_FYEC01000059.1:0-1741 GCF_900187635.1 Pseudomonas sp. Irchel 3H3
AGTTTTATTGCCCGCCGACTGGGGTTGTTGATCCCCACCTTTTTCGGCATCACCCTGCTGACTTTCGCGTTGATTCGCATGATTCCTGGCGACCCTGTGGAAGTCATGATGGGCGAACGCCGGGTCGACCCCGAAATGCACGCTCAGGCAATGGAACGCCTTGGTTTGAACAAGCCGCTGTATGCCCAGTACCTGGACTACATCGGCAAACTGGCCCAGGGTGACCTCGGTGAATCGCTGCGCACCCGTGAAAGTGTCTGGAGCGAGTTCACTTCGCTGTTCCCCGCGACCCTTGAACTGTCCATGGCCGCCCTGTTGTTCGCCGGGATCCTCGGCCTGCTGGCCGGGGTGATCGCGGCCCTCAAGCGCGGATCGCTGTTCGACCATGGGGTGATGGGCATCTCCCTGGCCGGGTATTCGATGCCGATCTTCTGGTGGGGCCTGATCCTGATCATGTTCTTCTCGGTGTCCCTGGGCTGGACCCCGGTTTCCGGGCGGATCGACCTGCTCTACGACATCGAGCCGGTCACCGGTTTCATGCTGATCGACACCCTGCTGGCCGATGACACGGGCGCATTCCTCGACGCCCTGCACCACCTGATCCTGCCAGCCATCGTGCTCGGCACCATCCCGCTGGCGGTGATCGCGCGGATGACCCGCTCCTCGATGCTCGAAGTGCTGCGCGAGGACTACATTCGCACCGCGCGGGCCAAAGGCCTGTCGCCGTCGCGCGTGGTGTTCGTGCACGGCCTGCGCAACGCGCTGATTCCGGTACTGACCGTGGTCGGCCTGCAGGTCGGCACGCTGCTGGCCGGTGCAGTCCTGACCGAGACCATCTTCTCCTGGCCCGGCATCGGTAAATGGCTGATCGAAGCCATCGGCGCCCGGGACTACCCCGTCGTACAAAACGGCATCCTGCTAATCGCCTGCCTGGTGATCCTGGTCAACTTCGTGGTGGACATCCTCTACGGCTTTGCCAACCCACGCATCCGTCATCAGCGCTGAGATCATTACCCATGAGTACTCCAACACCCTCGGTAGCAGTCGATCAAAGCCTGCTGTATCCGTCCCCGTACAAAGAATTCTGGCAAGCGTTCTCCAAAAACAAAGGCGCCGTTGCCGGCCTGATGTTCATGTTGCTGGTGATCTTCTGCGCGATCTTCGCGCCCTGGGTTGCCCCGCATAACCCCAGCGAGCAGTACCGCGACTTCCTGCTGACCCCGCCGGCCTGGCTCGAAGGCGGGCAACTGCAGTTCCTGCTCGGCACCGATGAACTGGGGCGCGACCTGCTGTCGCGCTTGATCCAGGGTTCGCGCCTGTCGCTGATGATCGGCTTGTCGTCGGTGGTGATGTCGTTGATCCCGGGGATCCTGCTGGGCCTGTTCGCCGGCTTCTTCCCGCGTCTACTAGGCCCGACCATCATGCGCCTGATGGACATCATGCTGGCCCTGCCCTCCTTGCTGCTGGCCGTGGCGATTGTCGCCATCCTCGGCCCTGGCCTGATCAACACCGTGATCGCCATCGCCATCGTGTCCCTGCCGTCCTACGTGCGCCTGACCCGCGCCGCGGTGATGGGCGAGCTGAACCGTGACTACGTGACGGCCGCACGCCTGGCCGGTGCCGGCCTGCCCCGCCTGATGTTCATCACCGTGCTGCCCAACTGCATGGCTCCGCTGATCGTCCAGGCAACCCTGAGTTTTTCCTCGGCGATTCTCGATGCCGCCGCCCTGGGCTTCCTCGG
>NZ_FYEC01000056.1:0-4796 GCF_900187635.1 Pseudomonas sp. Irchel 3H3
CGACTCATCGCCTGGGGATCGGCGCCCACCGCATTGCCATTCCTCTCCACAGTCGCGGCGCACCCCGAGAGCGCAAGGACGTCATCAGTGAGGAAGTCGCAAACAGCCTGCGCATCGTGCAAACAGGGCCCGACCGGCTGGTGTTATGCCTGCAATACCCGCTGGACCTTGATGCTGAATTTACCCCGGCGTCCGAAACGTTGGAGTTGGCGGTCTGTATACAGACCTTGAACGCTAGCGGCGCGTGGGTTTCTCGCATTCGGATCATTCGCCTGAACCCTCGGACCGAAGGCCATTTCCCTGCACTACCACCTAATTCCGTTACCGAGCATCCGCCCATGTTGCTGGTTGAGACCCATTTGCTGGAGTTGGCCGACCATGTCCACCAAGATTGAAAGCTCCCTGCCTGGACCGCACCGTGAGCAGTCCCGTAAAGCAGGCGATGTTGAGCCGTTTCCCAGTGGGAGAATCACTTATCTCGCGCCTCTGCCACTGCCGACAGCGATGCCGCCGCACGGTCCCCATATCGGCGATCTGAATGAGGTGTTCATGGATTTTGGCTTGGGTTCACCGCAGGTGTTTTCATGGCAGGTCGTATTAGGATTACCGTTCAGCGGTGCCTTCATGATCGCCTTCCTAATCCCACCAGCAATTGGCTGTGTGGGCCTTATGTTCGGATATGACTTCGCATACACATGGGAATTTGTCATTGATTTATTCTTCGCCATCTATGGATATGCCTTAGTTACCGGCTTCTCCGCCTTGGCCATCCTCCTCTGCACTTGGCGCCACACCCACAACAAACGCGCCGCCATCATCCCCACCCGCTTCAACCGCCAACGCCGCGAAGTCTGCTTCATGCCAGAAGACGCCACCGAGCCCGTCTTCGTCCCTTGGGAATCCCTCTCCGCCTGGGTCATCGAAGCCCAAGGCGCCACTCAATACGGCATCCACCGCCAATACGGCATGGGCATCGGTTTCCAGCACGGCGAGACCCTGACCAGCGTCGAATTCCCCTGCTTCGGTCTTTCCCTGGCCATCAGCCACTGGGAAGCCATCCGTGGCTACATGGAATACGAAATCCACGACCTCAAATCCATCCAGGACCCACAAGACCTGCAAGGCCCGAACGACCCGCCCCACGAAGGCCTGCACACTTTTCACAACGCGCGCGCGCGCATGCATCAGCAAATCCGTGACGGGCAACCGGCTCTCGGGATTTTTTTGGTACCTGTACCACGTCATGACCCTATGGACGATTCCCAACCACCTGACCGAATGGGAAGTCCGCCGCCTTAAGAAAATGGCCCCGCAGGCCATGCCCGAAGTGATGCGCCAATGGTCGGAACCGCTGCCGAAAGAGCAATGGGCCAGGCCGAGTGAAGAATTGCTGCGCATGAGCGCACAGGTCCGCGCCCTGCATAAACGCCAACCTCGCCGCCCGATCACCGAGATTTTTGCCGAGGTACAACGCGCGAATCCGACCGACAAACGTCGCGCATGAGTTGTTTTTCCAATGTTCGCGCCCACATCGCTTCCCTGAGCCAACTTGTCGATCTGGAACAGTTGCCCGAGCCGGATCGGGAGCACACCCGCAAAGCCTTGCTGGATTACCTGAACAAGGGCGGCAAGGTCGAGCCTGTCGACGTACCAGCCCCCCCGGAGCTGGTGCAGCTGCGCAAGGAAGCCCAGGCCGAAGTTCAGGAGATGCTCAAGTATCAGGGGGGCAATCCAGACATCACTGCACACCGGCGCGCCATTGACGACACGGACCGCAGTTACTACACCCGCCAGCACTTTGCGATGGCCCCCACCGACTTCGTTGGGCAGCACCTCAAAACCCTGATCAAGCTCGGCAAGGAGCAAAACAAACGCATCATCGATGTGCTCGAAGGCTCCAGCTTCAGTGGCAAACGCGGGGTCAACGATTTCATCGACCGCCCCGCCATGGACGCTGCGCTGTTTCAGCACCGCGACGACCTTGGGCGCTGGAATCGCTTGCTCGAACGCATTACCGCTGACCGCACGATGCTGGTGGGTGCCGGTCGCTTCCATCGCTCGGCCTGGTATTACGACGCGCAGGATCAACAGCAACTCCACCAGGCGTTCACCGCCGAATACGCCTGCCTCAAGGACATCTGCCGCAGCGATCACGCCAGCGAAATTCTCCTTGGTTATCTGGAGAAACACCCGGAACTGACCCGGCCGCTGTTCTACACCTTGCCGCTGCGTCTTCAGCCAGAACGGGCCGCGCAATACGCCATGTTGTTCAACGCCGGCATGGGCGTGTTCAACAACCTGCCGCACTGGTTGGGCGAGTTAAAGAAAATCGAACAGCCGCACCTGCCGGCCCTCGATGATTTACCCGAACACACCCGCGCCGTCGCGGACGCGGCGCAGCACAGTCTTAGCCCGGCGCTGAACCTGGGCCTGAGCCGGGCACTGGAAGGGTTCGATCTGGCGGGAGGGAAAATCCCCGACCTCGACGAACTGTTCCGACGCCTGCCCAAGGCCTTGTCGGGGCGGATCCTCGATGCGGCCAAAACCACCGGTGTGACCTTTACTGTCGCCAGCCCGGCGGAACACGCGGCGCTGCAAACCAACCTCAAGGAACTGCTCAGTGAACGCGATTACCTCAGGACGCTGACCCGCGAACGTAACCAGTTCACCCACAACAAAAACCGGGCGGGGCACAAGACGCCCCGGGCGGTGGAATTACAGGGCGAGATCGTGCGGGTGCGCGGGCAGTTGACGCAACTTGAAGGCCGACTGGCGGGCGCGCTGAGTCCGATTGCGGAACTGCCGGATCAGTCGGTTCGGCTGTATGGCGCGACGCCGGCTCGGGCAGGAGTGACAGTGGTGTTTCCACCGGCGCAGCAGCTGGAGGTGCGCAGTTTGTTGAAGGACATTCGGTTGGGGGTTCAAGGCGTGCCGAATGCGAAGTTGATTCGGAGCGAAGGGATGGGGTTGTTGGTGTTTTTGGTGCAGGGGGTGAATTTTGTTTCGGTTATAAGGGAACTGACCAACCAATCCAGGAACAAGCGAACATGGGCTCCCTTGGCCAATGCGCTGGCGGCTACCGGAGCTGCGGGATTTACTGCGGCGCAGAGTCTGGCTGATACCGCGTTGAAGGCACGCAGCGCTGCACTCGTCGCGGGTCTTCAACACCAAGCCTTGCAGAATGTGCACGTGCAGATGGGCAAGATGCATGTTGGGTTGGGTGGCTTTACTTACCTTTTTGGTTTTTTGTCTTCGTTGTCCAGCCTCATCAACCACCACCAGAACTGGCAACAGGCGACGCGGAGCGGGAATGCTGCAGTGCAGAATAGTGCAGCGCTCGCGACAGCGGGGGCGACCGGCATGACGACCGTCAATGCCTATGGCTTTGGCCACACCTTACACGCGAGTTCTACCGTACTGATGGCAAAAAATACTGCCGCAAGGACCGCTGCGTGGGCCGCCGCTGGCACACGCCTCTCCACCGTGTTCTTCCGCTTCAACCTAGCCGGCGCCCTGTTCACCGTGCTGGAACTGGGTGGCACCTGGCTATACAACCGCTATAACCTCAGCGCACATGACAAATGGCTGAAAACCACGCCGTGGAGCTTGGACACCGAGACACGCGGCAACCATACCTTGGAGGAATATCAGCGCTATCTGGCCTATTTGCTTCACGCCCCGTATGCGCAACTGGGTCCGAACAAGCATGACTCATGGCTGAAAGACCTGCTGTTAAACGCCAAGCCCAAAGACATCCATCTGGTGCTGCCAGGGCTCAAGCTCAATGATTTTCAGCCGCCCCTGAGCGGTCAACCGACTCATCGCCTGGGAATCGGCGCCCACCGTTTTTCCGTGCCCCTCCACAGTCGTGGTGTACCGCGCGAGCGCAAGGACGTCATCAGTGAGGAAGTGGCGAACAGCCTGCGCATCGTGCAAACAGGACCAGATCGGTTGGTGCTGTGCCTGCAATATCCCGTGGATTCTGACAGCGAATTTACCCCGGCGTCCGAAACGTTGGAGCTGGCCGTCTGCATCCAGACCTTGAACGCCAAGGGCGCGTGGGTTTCTCGCATTCGGGTCATTCGCCTGAACCCTCGGAGTGACGGCCGCTTTCCGGCGTTGGCCTCTCAAACTGTTACCGAGCATCCGCCCATGTTGCTGGTTGAAACACATTTGCTGGAGTTGGCCGACCATGCCCACCAACCTTGATAACTCGATGCCCGCGCCGCAGCTTGAGCAATCCCGAAAAGCCGGCGATATCGAGCCGTTTCCCAGTGGGGAAATCACTTATCTCGCGCCGTTGCCCCTGCCGACAGCGATGCCGCCGCACGGTCCACATATCGGGGAGCTAAATGAGGTGTACATGGACTTCGGGTTGGGATCACCGCAAGTCTTTATGTGGCAAATGACTCTAGGCTTACCATTCAGTGGTGCCTTCTCGATTGCATTTTTATTTCCGCTAATCGGCGGCTTCATGTTTTTCGTGTTCGGCATGGGGTGGGACGATATTTCTCACGCCATAGAGGGGATCTTCCATGAAACTTATGGACTTGCCTTGGTGACCGGCTTTGTAACCTTACTCATCGGCCTCGGCGTCTGGCGCCACAACCACAACAAGCGCGCCGCCATCATCCCCACCCGCTTCAACCGCCAACGCCGCGAAGTCTGCTTCATGCCCGAAGACGCCACCGAACCCGTCTTCGTCCCCTGGGAATCCCTCTCCGCCTGGGTCATCGAAGCCCAAGGCGCCACTCAATACGGCATCCACCGCCAATACGGCATGGGCATCGGGTTCC
>NZ_FYEC01000055.1:2100-5187 GCF_900187635.1 Pseudomonas sp. Irchel 3H3
TTTTGATTAGATCGTTCTTTAAAAATTTGGGTATGTGATAGAAAGATAGACTGAACGTTACTTTCACTGGTAACGGATCAGGCTAAGGTAAAATTTGTGAGTTGCTCTATGAGCAAGTGCGAATTTTCGGCGAATGTCGTCTTCATAGTATAACCAGATTGCTTGGGGTTATATGGTCAAGTGAAGAAGCGCATACGGTGGATGCCTTGGCAGTCAGAGGCGATGAAAGACGTGGTAGCCTGCGAAAAGCTTCGGGGAGTCGGCAAACAGACTTTGATCCGGAGATGTCTGAATGGGGGAACCCAGCCATCATAAGATGGTTATCTTAAGCTGAATACATAGGCTTAAGAGGCGAACCAGGGGAACTGAAACATCTAAGTACCCTGAGGAAAAGAAATCAACCGAGATTCCCTTAGTAGTGGCGAGCGAACGGGGACTAGCCCTTAAGTGGCTTTGAGATTAGCGGAACGCTCTGGAAAGTGCGGCCATAGTGGGTGATAGCCCTGTACGCGAAAATCTCTTAGTCATGAAATCGAGTAGGACGGAGCACGAGAAACTTTGTCTGAATATGGGGGGACCATCCTCCAAGGCTAAATACTACTGACTGACCGATAGTGAACTAGTACCGTGAGGGAAAGGCGAAAAGAACCCCGGAGAGGGGAGTGAAATAGATCCTGAAACCGTATGCGTACAAGCAGTGGGAGCAGACTTGTTCTGTGACTGCGTACCTTTTGTATAATGGGTCAGCGACTTATTTTCAGTGGCGAGCTTAACCGAATAGGGGAGGCGTAGCGAAAGCGAGTCTTAATAGGGCGTCTAGTCGCTGGGAATAGACCCGAAACCGGGCGATCTATCCATGGGCAGGTTGAAGGTTGGGTAACACTAACTGGAGGACCGAACCGACTACCGTTGAAAAGTTAGCGGATGACCTGTGGATCGGAGTGAAAGGCTAATCAAGCTCGGAGATAGCTGGTTCTCCTCGAAAGCTATTTAGGTAGCGCCTCATGTATCACTGTAGGGGGTAGAGCACTGTTTCGGCTAGGGGGTCATCCCGACTTACCAAACCGATGCAAACTCCGAATACCTACAAGTGCCGAGCATGGGAGACACACGGCGGGTGCTAACGTCCGTCGTGAAAAGGGAAACAACCCAGACCGTCAGCTAAGGTCCCAAAGTTATGGTTAAGTGGGAAACGATGTGGGAAGGCTTAGACAGCTAGGAGGTTGGCTTAGAAGCAGCCACCCTTTAAAGAAAGCGTAATAGCTCACTAGTCGAGTCGGCCTGCGCGGAAGATGTAACGGGGCTCAAACCATACACCGAAGCTACGGGTATCATCTTAGGATGATGCGGTAGAGGAGCGTTCTGTAAGCCTGTGAAGGTGAGTTGAGAAGCTTGCTGGAGGTATCAGAAGTGCGAATGCTGACATGAGTAACGACAATGGGTGTGAAAAACACCCACGCCGAAAGACCAAGGTTTCCTGCGCAACGTTAATCGACGCAGGGTTAGTCGGTCCCTAAGGCGAGGCTGAAAAGCGTAGTCGATGGAAAACAGGTTAATATTCCTGTACTTCTGGTTATTGCGATGGAGGGACGGAGAAGGCTAGGCCAGCTTGGCGTTGGTTGTCCAAGTTTAAGGTGGTAGGCTGGAATCTTAGGTAAATCCGGGATTCTAAGGCCGAGAGCTGATGACGAGTGTTCTTTTAGAACACGAAGTGGTTGATGCCATGCTTCCAAGAAAAGCTTCTAAGCTTCAGGTAACCAGGAACCGTACCCCAAACCGACACAGGTGGTTGGGTAGAGAATACCAAGGCGCTTGAGAGAACTCGGGTGAAGGAACTAGGCAAAATGGCACCGTAACTTCGGGAGAAGGTGCGCCGGTGAGGGTGAAGGACTTGCTCCGTAAGCCCACGCCGGTCGAAGATACCAGGCCGCTGCGACTGTTTATTAAAAACACAGCACTCTGCAAACACGAAAGTGGACGTATAGGGTGTGACGCCTGCCCGGTGCCGGAAGGTTAATTGATGGGGTTAGCTAACGCGAAGCTCTTGATCGAAGCCCCGGTAAACGGCGGCCGTAACTATAACGGTCCTAAGGTAGCGAAATTCCTTGTCGGGTAAGTTCCGACCTGCACGAATGGCGTAACGATGGCGGCGCTGTCTCCACCCGAGACTCAGTGAAATTGAAATCGCTGTGAAGATGCAGTGTATCCGCGGCTAGACGGAAAGACCCCGTGAACCTTTACTATAGCTTTGCACTGGACTTTGAATTTGCTTGTGTAGGATAGGTGGGAGGCTTTGAAGCGTGGACGCCAGTCTGCGTGGAGCCAACCTTGAAATACCACCCTGGCAACTTTGAGGTTCTAACTCAGGTCCGTTATCCGGATCGAGGACAGTGTATGGTGGGTAGTTTGACTGGGGCGGTCTCCTCCTAAAGAGTAACGGAGGAGTACGAAGGTGCGCTCAGACCGGTCGGAAATCGGTCGTAGAGTATAAAGGCAAAAGCGCGCTTGACTGCGAGACAGACACGTCGAGCAGGTACGAAAGTAGGTCTTAGTGATCCGGTGGTTCTGTATGGAAGGGCCATCGCTCAACGGATAAAAGGTACTCCGGGGATAACAGGCTGATACCGCCCAAGAGTTCATATCGACGGCGGTGTTTGGCACCTCGATGTCGGCTCATCACATCCTGGGGCTGAAGCCGGTCCCAAGGGTATGGCTGTTCGCCATTTAAAGTGGTACGCGAGCTGGGTTTAGAACGTCGTGAGACAGTTCGGTCCCTATCTGCCGTGGACGTTTGAGATTTGAGAGGGGCTGCTCCTAGTACGAGAGGACCGGAGTGGACGAACCTCTGGTGTTCCGGTTGTCACGCCAGTGGCATTGCCGGGTAGCTATGTTCGGAATAGATAACCGCTGAAAGCATCTAAGCGGGAAACTAGCCTCAAGATGAGATCTCACTGGGACCTTGAGTCCCCTGAAGGGCCGTCGAAGACTACGACGTTGATAGGTTGGGTGTGTAAGCGCTGTGAGGCGTTGAGCTAACCAATACTAATTGCCCGTGAGGCTTGACCATATAACACCCAAGCAATTTGA
>NZ_FYEC01000054.1:0-8594 GCF_900187635.1 Pseudomonas sp. Irchel 3H3
CGACTCATCGCCTGGGGATCGGCGCCCACCGCATTGCCATTCCTCTCCACAGTCGCGGCGCACCCCGAGAGCGCAAGGACGTCATCAGTGAGGAAGTCGCAAACAGCCTGCGCATCGTGCAAACAGGACCCGACCGGCTGGTGTTATGCCTGCAATACCCGCTGGACCTTGATACTGAATTTACCCCGGCGTCCGAAACGTTGGAGCTGGCGGTCTGCATACAGACCTTGAACGCCAAAGGGGAGTGGGAATCGCTGATAGACGTTATTCACCTCAACCCGCGCGGTAAGGACCATTTTCCTGCGTTGCCCCGTCAATCCGTTACTGAGCATCCACCGTTGTTGCTGGTTGAAACTCATCTGCTGGAGCTGGCCGACCATGCCCACCAAGATTGATATGCCTCTGCCTTCCCCGCACCTTGAGCAATCTCGCAAAGCCGGCGATGTGGAACCGTTTCCCAGTGGGAGAATCACTTATCTCGCGCCGTTGCCCCTGCCGACAGCGCTACCGCCGCATGGTCCGCATATCGGGGAGCTAAATGAGGTGTACATGGACTTTGGGCTGGGATCGCCTCAAGTGTTTATGTGGCAGATAACATTGGGAGGGCCATTCAGTGGCGCGTTTATGATTGCATTTCTGTTCCCACTAATTGGTGGCTTCCTTGGACTCGTACTTGGATATGACTGGGAAGATATCTCCGACTCCATACAAGGGATCTTCCATGCATCGTACCCGTTAGCCATGCAAACTGGCTTTTGGACCCTACTCATTGGCCTAGGCGTCTGGCACCACAACCACAAAAAACGCCTCCACATCATCCCCACCCGCTTCAACCGCCAACGCCGCGAAGTCTGCTTCATACCCGAAGACGCCACCGAGCCCGTCTTCGTCCCTTGGGAATCCCTCTCCGCCTGGGTCATCGAAGCCCAAGGCGCCACTCAATACGGCATCCACCGCCAATACGGCATGGGCATCGGGTTCCAGCACGGCGAGACCCTGACCAGCGTCGAATTCCCCTGCTTCGGTCTTTCCCTGGCCATCAGCCACTGGGAAGCGATTCGCGGCTACATGGAATACGAAATCCACGACCTCAAATCCATCCAGGACCCGCTAGACCTGCAAGGCCCCGACGATCCACCCCACGAAGGCCTGCACACCTTCCACAACGCCCGCGCGCGTATGCATCAGCAAATCCGTGACGGCCAACGTGGTCGAGTGTCCGGCTTCTTCTGGTACCTGTACCACGTCATGACCCTGTGGACGATTCCCAACCACCTGACCGAATGGGAAGTCCGCCGCCTCCAGAAAATGGCCCCGCACGCATTACCCGAAGCGATGCGCCAATGGTCCGAGCCGTTGCCGAAGGAACAATGGGCCAAGCCGAGTGAAGAATTGCTGCGCATGAGCGCACAGGTACGAGCACTGCACAAGCGACAGCCAAGACGAGCCATTACCGAGATTTTTGCCGAGGTCCAGTGCTTGAACCCGACCGACAAACATCACGCATGAGTTATTTCAGGTTAATTAACCGACCAACACCAGCGTCAACCCCACAACCACCGCCAACACCAGCGCCCAGCTCAACATCAACCGCCGCCACAGTCGCAGCGCGTGGCGCATCTCCATGAAGCCATCGGTGATCAACCACGCTTTGCCGACCGCCACCAGCAAAATGACCACCGACAGCAGCCACGTCGCGCCCATCTGTGCCAGCACCACCGTGCACAGGCTTAACGTGGCCAGCGCTGCCCAGCAGACCAGCAAGAACCTGGAAGCGGTTCGATCGGGTGTTCGCAAGACTGGGTACGGTCCATGGGCTGCCTGTTCCAAAAGCGGATTCAAGGAACACGCTACGGGCCCCTGCGACAACCTGGCAAATGAGATGGCCGGCAAACTTGATCGTCGTCAAGCGAACATTGGCCTGCTCGGGCATAGCCGTGCACGGCACTAAGAACCTGCGTTCTGCGCTGCAGTTTCAGCACATCGCAAAGGTCTTGCCTGAGGAGAAATGGAGTGCTGATCAGCAATAGAAAAACGTTTGCTCTGACTGGTTGCGCCGGCTGCCACGGTGTTTTGCGCAAAGGGGCCACGGGCAAACCGCTGACACCGGACATCACCCAGTCCCGTGGGCAACCGCTTCTCGAGGCATTGATTACCTACGGTTCGCCGGCGGGCATGCCGAACTGGGGAACGTCGAATGCGCTGACCACGGATCAGATCACGTCAATGGTCAAGTTCATTCAGCACACGCCGCCGACGCCACCGGAATGGGGCATGGCCGAGACGCTGAAAACCTGAAAAGTGTTGGTCAAACCTGAAGTTGGGATCGAGTACGCCCTGATCGCAGCGGGCGATCAGCTCGCCGGGGTTGTGTAGGATATCGAGCATGACGGGGCTCCGAGACTGGCTGCGGATCAACAGTGTCGGGGTTAGACGATCAATACGCCTTGATTTGCGTCAAGCACAAACAAAGTCCTGGAAGGACAGACCACCGGTCAACGCCGATCACCAGGTCAGATAGAACATAGCCTTGGCCAGCAGCACGATAACGATCATGTGACAGAACAGGCTGACGTGTATGAACCGCAGGTATCGCGGGCTCATTCGGCCACTTTTGAACAAAAACATGGCCATCAGGAAGTGCAGCAGTACGCTTGCGGCCACCACGATTTTCAAGGCCAGTAATGTGCCGAACGATGAAGCCCATGGTGCGCCAAGGACTGGCAGGTAGCGCAGCCAGACCATGCCCAGCCCCGCACTGAATAACACCAGCAGCACCCACGGCATCAGCGAACGCGCGCGCCGACCGATGCCCTGCTCGACCAGCAGCATGACCCTGGCGGGTAGCTGTTTGCGGATGTTTTCCAGGAACAGGACCTCAAAGAACACCGTGCCGATAAAGATCAGGGCGGCAAACAGGTGCAGCGTCAGAAGAAGCGGATAGATCATGGTGGCTTCGCCTAGAGTCAAGACAACCCGCTACGCCACAAGCGCACGGGATGTCGGTCTCTAGAGACTACAGAGCCGCCCGTTCCATGTGGTTGACATCGATCAAGTAAGCCACAACGCCCCCACTCTGAATCGCCGCGGGTTTTGTAGCCCGTGAACAGAACATACGTTCGCCTCCAACTCCCCAATCGACTACCATGCCGCCGCCGGTTTCCACTTGGGAATAATAGGGAATCCGTGATGCGCGCAACGCATCAAACGGAACTGCCCCCGCAACTGTAGGTGCTGAGCCTGCTCCTTAACTGCCACTGGGATCACCCGGGAAGGCTGGAGCACGCCATGACGCATCAGTCAGGAGACCTGCCGGCGACGCAACAATCACTAACCGGCGGGGTGTCCGGGAGGGACATCCTTGCGCGTGCGTCACTTTGGTGATCGACCCCTGCCCGGCTTTTCGGCAGCGCTCGTTGATGTGTTTCCAGGCCCTACACCCCAGCTCCGTGTACGGTTCAAATGGAGATTGCATCATGCTGCTGCCCCGCGTTGTCGCCCTCGCCACGGGCCTGGGTCTTTGTTCACTGGCCCAGGCTGCGCCCACTCAGTACCCGCTGACGCTGCAAAACTGTGGCAGCACACAGACCTTCGCCCACGCCCCGGCTCGGGCCGTGACGATTGGCCAGGCCGGGACCGAAATGCTCTTTGCCCTGGGGCTGGGAGACAAACTGGTCGGCACTTCCCTGTGGTTCAACGATGTGTTGCCCCAGTACCAGGCGCAAAACGCCGGGATCGAACGCCTGGCCGATAACGATCCAAGTTTCGAGTCGGTACTTGGCAAGCGCCCGGAACTGGTCGCCGTCGAGCTGGAGTGGATGGTAGGTCCGCAAGGGGTGGTGGGTACACGGGAGCAGTTTGACGAGCTGAAGATTGCGACCTACCTGATGCCCTCGGACTGTGAGTCCAAGGACAACCTGGTGGGGGCCGACGGTACTCGCCTGGCGCCGTTCCGGGTCGACAGTCTCTATAAGAGCATCAGCCAGCTAGGGGAGATTTTTGATGTCCAGGAGCGTGCGCAGCAGTTGAACGCGCAGCTCAAAGCCAGCCTGGCCAAATCGGTGGCCACGGTGCAGAACCAAGACCTGAAGCACACCAGCGCGCTGGTCTGGTTCTCCAGCGCCAGCCTGGATATCGATCCCTATGTCGCCGGGCACAAGGGCATTCCCGACTTCATGCTCAATACCCTGGGCGTGCGCAACGTGGTGGAGTCCGACGAAGAGTGGCCAAGCGTCGGCTGGGAAACCATCGCCAAGGCGAACCCGACCTTCCTGGTCATCGCGCGCATGGATCGTCGGCGTTTTCCGGCTGACGACTATCAAAAGAAACTGCAATTCCTGCGCAGCGACCCAGTGACCCGCAACATGGACGCGGTGAAGCACAACCGCATCATTGTCCTCGACGCCATGGCCATGCAGGCCAGCGTGCGGATGTTCGACGGCCTTGAAACCCTGGCTACCGCCCTCAACAGCTACGACCTGGCGCAATGACGGCGATGCTACTGCGTACCTTATTGGCACTGGCGACCCTGCTGATCGCGCTGATTGCCGGTGTGACCATCGGCGAAACCAGCATTGAACCGACGGTGGTGTTCCAGGTGCTGGCCAACAAGCTGTGGGCCGCCGGTTATGCCCTGGACCCCATCGACGAAGGCATCGTCTGGAACTACCGCTTGACCCGCGCACTGGTGGCGGCGGCGTGCGGTGCGGGGCTGGCGACTTGCGGGGTGATCCTGCAATCGCTGTTGCGCAACCCATTGGCCGATCCCTACTTGTTGGGGATTTCCGCGGGGGCGTCGACAGGCGCAGTGCTGGTGGCGTTGCTGGGCCTGGGCGGCGGGGCGATCTCAATGTCGGCCGGGGCGTTTGCCGGCGCCGTGCTGGCCTTCGCCGTGGTGGTTTTGCTCGGCCGTGCCAGCGGCGCACCGGGCACTACCGGGCAGATCATCCTGGCCGGGATCGCCGGGTCACAACTGTTCAACGCACTCACGGCGTTTTTGATCACCAAGTCGGCCAGCTCCGAACAGGCACGCGGCATCATGTTCTGGTTGCTGGGCAATCTCAGTGGCGTGCGCTGGCCATCCGTGTGGCTGGCCGTGCCGGTGGCGCTGGCCGGTCTTGCGGTGTGCCTGTGGCACCGCCGCGCGCTGGATGCCTTCACCTTTGGCGCCGACTCCGCGGCCTCCCTCGGCATTGCGGTGCGTCCGGTGCAGTTGCTGTTGATCAGCTGCGCGGCGTTGGTCACGGCGGTGATGGTGTCGATTGTCGGCTCGATCGGTTTTGTTGGGCTGGTGATTCCCCACGCCGCCAGGCTGTTGCTCGGGACTGGTCATACCCGTCTGCTGCCAGCCAGTGCGCTGGGCGGGGCGGTGTTTCTGATTGCCGCCGATGTGCTGTCCCGCACGCTGATCAAGGGCCAGGTAATTCCGGTCGGCGTGGTCACGGCGCTGGTCGGGGCGCCGGTGTTCGCGCTGATCCTGGTGGGACGGAGGAATGCCCGATGACTGCAGCTGTGTCTGTTTCTCAACCCTGTGTATTGAGTTGTTCCGGTATCGGCTTTGCCATTCGCGATGCGCAGTTGCTGCACGACATTCACCTGGCCATTCACCGTGGCGAGACCCTGGGGCTGGTCGGGCCCAATGGCTCCGGCAAATCCACCCTGCTCAAGCTGCTGGCGGGGGTGCGTGCGCCCAGCCAGGGCGCCATCCATCTCAACGGCCAAAACCTCAAGACCCTGTCGCGGCGCACCATCGCGCAAACCCTGGCGGTGGTCGAGCAGCAGGCTGACACCCTCGATGCAATCAGCGTATTCGATGCGGTGGCCTTGGGCCGAACGCCCTGGCTGTCGGCCTTGAGTCCCTGGTCGGCGGTGGACGCGGCGATCGTCGAGCAAGCGCTGCGTGACGTCGATGCGGCTCACCTGAGCAGCCGCACCTGGCGCAGTCTCTCCGGCGGCGAACGCCAGCGCGTGCATATCGCCCGCTCCCTGGCGCAACGCCCGCAGATCCTGTTACTGGACGAACCGACCAATCACCTGGATATCCAGCATCAACTGGCGATTCTGAATGTGGTTCACGCATTGCCCGTGACCACCGTGATTGCCCTGCACGACCTTAACCAGGCCCTGGGCTGTGATCGGTTGGCGGTGCTCGAACGCGGAAGCCTGGTCGCCCTTGGCAAACCGCTTGAAGTGTTGACCCCAGAACGCTTGCTACACACCTTCGGGGTCCACGCGCATTACCTCACTGACCCCTTTGACGGCACGCAGATCCTGCGATTACGCGCCTCCTGACTCGTCTATGGATAGCCCACCATGCGTATAGTTTCCCGCTCCTTGCTGCTCGCTGCAGTGTTGCTGTGCCCCACGGCATACGCCGAAGTCCATGAAGTAAAAATGCTCACCCGAGGCGCTGCGGGCAGCATGGTCTATGAGCCGGATTACCTGCAGGTGGCGCCTGGCGACACGGTCCGGTTCATCCCTGCCCAGAGTGGTCATAACGCCGCCTCGGTCAGCGAATTGCTGCCGGCCGGCGCGCAGGCATTCCAGGGCAAGATCAACCAGGCAGTGGAACAGGTATTTCAAGTGCCTGGCCTCTACGGCATCCAGTGCACCCCGCACCTGGCGATGGGCATGGTGATGTTGATCCAGGTGGGCGAGCCTGCAGCCCAACCGCCGGAGTTGCCAAGCGCCCTGCCCCCACGTGCGCTCGATCGATTGAACAGCATCCTGCAGCGCTGAGCTTTCAGTCGGTCGGCAAACGACATTCCATATGGGTGGTCTGCCAAACCGGGTCGGCGTCCACCTGGATCACGTTGAAACCGCGCTTGAGCCAGAAGTCGATGGCGCCCGGCAAGAACGGATGGGTGTGCAGATAGATCACCTCGACCCCGGCTTCCACGGCCGATGCCGCCAAGGCGCGGTACAACTGGCTGGCCAAGCCCGCGCGGCGAAACTGCGGGAGGATGAACAGACGTACGACTTCCACCACCTTCAGCCCGGGATAATCGATGTGCGCAAAGCGCCGGTCATAGGGCAGATAGCCGATTGAGGCGACGATTCGCCCGGCATGACGGGCCACCAGGAAGCGTCCCGCACCGCGCAGGTAAACCTGCTCAAAATTCGCCAGGTCATCCGGCGTGCCGGCTTCCCGCAGTTTCGGGAACAGCTCGGAGCGCGCCGCCAGGACGAACCCCAGAACCTGGGGAATGTCTGCGGCCACCACGGCCTCGATAGCTGTTTGATGCACATGCGCTCCGTAATTTTCGGGGGTGATTGACGCGGGAGACCGGGATAGACTGCGTTCGGTTCACTTACGCGAGACATCCAGCGTGGATCGCCAGCAAAGGATAAACAGGCCAACAGGCTACCGCACCCTGTTGGGCAAAAGGAGGATCATCAATGCCGGTGTCCATCAACCACGAAGACTTTTCGCTGACCACGCCCTACGGTCAGGTATTCGCACGCTGCTGGTACCCCAACAAGCAAGCCCAGGCTCAGCCACTGGCCCCGATCATCCTGCTCCATGATTCGCTCGGCTGCGTGGCGTTGTGGCGCGACTTCCCTGCCCTGCTGGCAAGCGCCACCCAGCGCAATGTCGTGGCCTACGACCGCTTGGGATTTGGTCGTTCAGACCCCCATCCTGGCGATTGGTCCAACGACTTCATCCGCCAGGAAGCCCAGCGCTATGTGCCGCTCGTGCGGGCAGGACTGGGCATCGAGCGTTTTATCGCCTTTGGTCATAGCGTCGGTGGTGCCATAGCCACCCACTGCGCCGCGTTGTTTCCCGAGCACTGCCTGGCGCTGGTGACGGAGTCGTCCCAGGCCTTTGTCGAGGAACGCACGGTTCTGGGCGTGCAGCTTGCTAAAGAGCAGTTCGAGCAACCGGGACAGATCGAGCGTCTGCGCAAATACCACGGTGAAAAGGCCCAATGGGTGCTGAATGCCTGGACGCAAACCTGGCTTAGTCCGACTTACGCTGGCTGGACCATCGAGCAAGGACTGCCGGCGATTGGATGCCCGCACCTGGTGATCCACGGCGAAGACGACGAGTTTGGTTCGACCCAACATGCCCATCGATATGCCGGCCTGACTGGCGGGAGCAGTGAGGTGCTGCTGATCAGCGATTGCATGCATGTGCCCCACCGTGAACAGCCGCAAACCGTGATTGATGCGGTTTGCCGTCAGCTGTCGTGCGTGAGCTAGACCGGCCCCATCGCGGCATAGGTATCTACACAACTGTGTGTGCGACGTTGCACCTGTGGGCCGGCCAGGGGGTTGAATTAGGCCGAGTACATATCCATTTTTGCGGTAACGGCCTCCTATGGTTCCGCCTGACGGCGGCTCACTTTTGAACAGCGCAAAAGTAAGCAAAACGCTCTTTCCCCACCACTCGGTGCCTCGCTTAGGCTCGGCATGCCCGTACTCCGACATTGATTTGGGGGGCCGCCGCAATGGGCCCTCCCTGGCCCAGTGCGGCTAAACCGGCGTCCTGCCGGTTTACCCCCCAAATCAATATCGAAGTACGGCCAGCGTGGTTAACGGGGCGCCCAGGATCAAAAACAAAGCGAGGCGGCCTTAGAGCCGACCTGATCGCT
>NZ_FYEC01000051.1:0-16087 GCF_900187635.1 Pseudomonas sp. Irchel 3H3
CGATATTGATTTGGGGGGTAAACCGGCAGGACGCCGGTTTAGCCGCACTGGGCCAGGGAGGGCCCATTGCGGCGGCCCCCCAAATCAATGTCGGAGTACGGGCATGCCGAGCCTAAGCGAGGCACCGAGTGGTGGGGCAAGAGCGTTTTGCTTACTTTTGCGCTGTTCAAAAGTGAGCCGCCGTCAGGCGGAACCATAGGAGGCCGTTACCGCAAAAATGGATATGTACTCCGCTTAATCCAACACCCCAGAGGCCCAGAGGTCAGTACACAAGCAGGTTCTTTCTCCACAGGTGCAACGTCGCACCACAGCTGTGTAGATACCTATGCCTATCGCGGGCAAGCCCGCCCTTACCACTCAACAGGCCGAGCCCGCCTGCAGCTGCATGACCCGCCGTAAGGGCGGAACCCTAAGCCGCCATAACCGCAGCACCGGATATACCCACAAACCCAGGATCAAAAGATCGCAGCTATCGACGGTGAATGCCCGTCAGCCGATATGCAGCGCACGCAGGTCGAGGCGGCCATCCTTGAGGGGTGGGCACCAGTAGTAACCACCGGTGATCGGCCGGCTCATGCGGTACAGGCCATCGGCGATCCCGTCTTCCAGGCCACTCATGCGGCGCAACTGGGCTTCGAAGGCATTGAATGAATGACCGAAGGCCAGGAACATCAGGCCGGCACGCTCGCCTTCGATCCACGGCATCGAGCGACGGACGATGAACGCCTCCGGGGTGAAGCTTTCCTGGGCGGTGCGTTTGACGTGGGCGGAAATCGGCGCGTCGTCGAGCTCTTCGTTATCGCTTTTACGCCGGCCCATGATGTTGTCCTGCTCATGGGACGCCAATGCATTGAAGCCGCTGAGGTCATGCTGCCACTGCTGGATCGCGGCAAAACTGCCACCCACCTGGCCATCCTCGCCCTCAGTCACCAGTGCAGCCGCCACGGCGGCATCATCGTGGGGGTTTTCGGTGCCGTCTTCGTAGCCGGTCAGGTCGTGGCCGGTCATGTGGCGGAAGGTTTCGTTCATCTGCACCAGGCGCAGGGCCGGGGCCAGCGCCGCCTCGATGGCGCGGCTGCGGTTGAGCAGTTCGCCGCGGTCTTCACCGTGCAGCCAGAGCCACAGCGCGTGCTGGGTCGACGGGTTGTCGACGCCCACGCCGATCATCGCCGGGAACGGCCGCAGCCCAGGCACTTTGGCCTCCAGGGCGTTGACCAGCGACTTGCCAAACCCAACCACCGCCGTCTTCCCGTCAACCCACTGCATCAGTTGGTCGAGCGCCGCCGGCAATGCCTCAACGGCCTGCAGCGCAAAAAACAGATGCCGCGCCTGAGGCGGGACGGGGGTGGCGAGGATGCCCGGCTGGTAGTAACTCATGAGAACTCCTTTAGAAAGGCAGGAATTCTACCCGCCACGCGGGGGTTTGTGTGAGGGCAAGGGTTATTGTGCCTGCGCCTCACCCCGGTACGCACTCGGGCTCTGCCCGGTCCAGCGCTTGAAGGCACGCCGGAAACTGCGCACATCGCTGTAGCCGACTTCTTCGGTGATGCGCTCGATGGACATCTCGGGGTTGGCCAACAGGCTCATGGTGCGCGCCTGGCGTACTTGCTCCAGCAGGGCCTCGAAGGTCAGGGCATGTTCGGTCAGGCGACGGCGCAGGGTGCGGCCGCTCATGTTCAGGTCGCCAGCAATTTTCTCGATGTGGCTGCCCTGGGTCAGGTCGCGGGAGATGGCCCGCTCCACTGCTTGAATCAGGTCGAGCTTCTGGTGCACCTCGGCCCCTTCCAGCTCCAGCAGCTTGACCGCCTGGCGCAGCGCCAGGGAATGGTGGTTGGGCAGGCGCACGTCGAGCCAGCGGGCTTCCAGCACCAGGCGGTTGTGCAGGCAGCCAAAGCGCACATCCGTGCCCAGCAGGCGGTGATATTCGGCCAGATAGTCGGGGGCTGCGTGGACGAACTCCACCCGCACACAGCTGAAATCGGCACCCACCAGCGCTCGGCCGTAGACCAGCAGGCTGGCAAAGAACTCTTCCACGGCGAACATCTGCACGTCGGCGAACGGCAGGCGACACTCGGCGTCGACAAACACCTGGGTGGCCACTTCGCGGACGCTGGAGACCACGATCCCGCCCGAGGTGTGCTGGTGGCGCATACCCAGCTCGAATGCGTCACGCAGGGTCTTGCACAGCGACAACACATGCCCCAGCAACCCCAGGGTGCCCAGCACGTTCTGGTTGCCCACCCACAGCCCGAGCCCCTGGTTGGGGATGACCTTGAGTGCGCGCTGGATCATCGCCACGGCCTGGCGGTAGGAAATACGTTGTGCCGGGTCTTGCAGGTCGTCGAGGGAAAACCCCAGGCCACGGCACAGGCTGTGGGGGTCGATGCCGTTGGCACTGGCCACTTCGGCCAGGGTCTGCAGCAGGAACGGTGACACCAGCGCCATTTCGTAGTGGGGATCGATGACTTTGATGGGCATGGCGACTGGCTTCCGGTCAGGTTCAGTTGTTATTTTTGTAACCGATTATGTCGCAGAACGTTAGCACGCCTGGCCGCCTGACCGCCAACCCGCAACCAACCTCGCCGGCCAGGCGCCACGGCAGGCCACAGGCTGGCCGCAGAAGTCCCCTCTGTGTCCGCCAATACCCTGCCCTGTCGGGCGCTGAGGGCTTATTTCTATGTTGCGGCCAGCATCAAGGCCGGCGATGCGCCCCCAGACAATAATAAGAGTTAAAAAAATGAATCCGACCCGTGTCTCCCCTCCCCTGCGCCTGGCGATAAGCCTGGCCCTGCTGTCGAGTGTCTGCCTGTCGGCACAGGCCACCGAATCCGGTGTCGACAACATCGGCCCGGGCACCGATGGCTTCTTCATGCTGCCATTGGACGTCAACGGCCTTCCGGACAACATGGTTGCGTTCAACCTCTACTACAACTTCTACAAGGCCAGGAAGCTCAATATCAGCTCCCTGGGTGGCAAGGTGCCGGGCGTCGAGATCACCTCCGAAGCGGTGATTCCGCGCCTGGACTACTTGACCCCGCTGCGGATCGCCGGTGGCCGCCTGGGTTTCTACGCAGCCCAGCCCTGGATCAAGCAGCGCGTGCAGGCCTTCGGCCTGGAGGATGACCGCGAAAGTATGGGCGACACCACCGTGGCCCCGATCATTTTGTGGGACATGGGGAAAAACCTGACCTTGGGTGCGGCACTGGAGATCACCATTCCTACCGGCGAATACGACGCCACGCGACTGGCCAACACCAGTAACAACTTCTACACCTACAAACCGCTGTTTTCCTTCACCTGGTTGCCGACCGAGCGGACCGAGCTGTCACTCAAGACTACCTACAGCTTCAACGAAGAGAACCACGACACCGATTACCGCTCAGGGCAGATTTTCCACTTCGACTATTCCGCCAGCTACAAAGTGACCGACAACCTCAACCTCGGCCTCAACGGTTATTACCTCAAGCAGACCACCGACGATAAACAATACGGCAAGACCGTGCAGTTCAACGGCCAGGACGTCAACGACGGGGTGCGTGGCGAGGTGTTCGCCATTGGTCCGGCGATGTATCTGACTTTTCTCAAGTACGCGAGCGCCGAGTTGCGCTGGGCCAAGGAATTCGACGTGGAAAACCGTCCAGAAGGCCAGATGCTGTGGGCCAAAGTCACCATTCCCTACGCGTTCTGACAACTCTCCTCACGCCCGGCGTGCCACGGCCAGCGGAGCGCGAGGTGCGCCCAGGGCGTTGAGCAGGCAGTGCATCGCCTCCTCCCGGCTGCGCTCGAAGCGATATCGCGACTCGATGTACAGCGCCAATTGCAACGCTACCGGTTCGTCCAGGGGCAACGGCGCCTGCTGCATACCCAGGGCCGTGGCGACCCGGCTCGGCAGGCTCAGGCCGAACGGCTGGCGGTCGGCGATCAACTTCGCCGCCAGGGTGCTCTGGGTGCTTACGGCGATGTTGCGCCGCAGGCTTTTCAGGCCCAGGTGCAGATCCACCGGGCTCAGCCCGTCGCGCCGGCTGGAGACCTGGATCTGCGGTTGCGCCAGGTAAGCCTGCAGGGTGCGCGGCGGCTCTCGCAGCGCCTCGCCATAGGCGAACACATAGTGATCGACCGGCAGCACCTGCTTGTGCAAGCCGGCCAGGCCCGCCAGGGGTTGGTCGAGATCGATCAGGATGTCCAGTTTGCCCGCTGCCAGTTCCTGCAGGGCGTCCCGGCGTCGCGGCTGGAAATACCGCACCTGCCAATCGGCATGCGGGGCCTGGAGCAAGGCTTCGAGCAACACCGGCTGCAGGCAGTCCAGGCAACTGATGCGCAGCAGCGGATCGCTTTGCCGCGCGGCCGGGATCATCCGCAAGCCATCGCGCAGGCACTCCAGCGCGGCGCGCACGTAATCGGCCAGGCGGTGCGCCACCAGGGTCGGCGTCACCCCCAGGCGGCTCTTGATGAACAGCGGGTCGCCACACAGATCACGCAGGCGGCGCAGCGCGTTGCTCATCGCCGGTTGCGACAGGCTCATGACTTCGGCAGCGCGGGTGACGCTGCGTTGCTGGTAGATGGCATCGAAGGCGAGCAGCAGGTTGAGGTCGAGCTGGCGTAAATCAAGCATGGTCTTGCTCCGGCAAATCGCTTAACGTCGGGCAGCCTAACCAGTGAACCGGAACATGCTGTGAGCCCTAAATGACAAAAAGCGATCAGCCGACAGCCAACGCGTTCTACGCCCCCAGCCTGCTGCCGGCCATCGAAGAACTGCTGGCCCGGGGAGTGGCGCGCGAACAGATCGAGGCCTTGTTTCGCCGTACGCTGTTTGAACTGCGCACCCCGTTTACGCGGATCCCGCTGTTTCTGTCCCGGCGCTTCTGGGCCTTTGCCCAGGCCACGACCGCCGACCCGCTGCTGGGGCTGGCGGCCGGGCGGCGCTTCGTGTCCACCTCGACCAACGGCCTGACCTACCTGTTTGATGTGGCCGCATCGCTGGACAGCGCCTGCGCCTACTTCGTGCGTTTCTTCCCGTTTTTCAACGGCCATTTCCAGGCCCGGGTGGTGCGCAGCGAAGACTCGGTGCAACTGCACTTACTGGACTGCGGCAGCCTGCGCGCCACCGCCGCGATGACTGACTACATCCTCATCAGCATCTGCAGCATGCTGCGCCGCAAGGTGCTGGCCAGCGGGCTGGGGCAAGACCCGATCCTGGGGGTGGGCCTGGTGCACTCGGCCCCAGCCAGCCCCTCGGCTCACGAGCAGGCCTTCCGTGCTCCGGTGCAGTGGCGCCAGGCACACAACGTGATCCACCTCGAACCCCAGGTATTCGTGCAGGCGCTGACCCCGGGCAATCATCAACTGGAGGAGACACTGGTCGAACTGCTGGAGCAGACTCGGCGCAACAGCGAGCCGACCTTGCTCGAACTGGTCAGCGACCACCTGATCCGCGACTTGCCCGGCGCCCACTGGCAAGACTTCTGCACCTCCCAGCACCTGCTCGAACGCACCGCCGCCCGGCGCCTGAAAGCCCTGGGCTGGAGTTTTTCCGAGTTGCTGGACGAGTACCGCCGCTATCGCGCCGAAGACCTGCTGCAACACTCGCCGTTGGAGCTGGTGGAGATTTCCGACCAGCTCGGCTACAGCGATGTGCAAAGTTTCAACCGCGCTTGCCTGCGCTGGTTCGAATGCGCACCGGGGTCGTACCGATCACGCCACCAGGCATGACCGGTACGGGCAGGGTCAGGGTTTCAACGGCCATTCCTGGTCCAGGTCCGAGAGGCTTTTGCCGTCATCGGGGTGTTTCCAGGTCTGTGGTGGCGGGTTCTCTTCAGGGCTGGCTTCGTCCTGATCTTCTTCGTCGTCGTTATCGCGGTATTGATCGTGTTGTTTGTCAGCGGCCATGGCACTCTCCTCCTGAGATGGGTTTCAAATTTCAGGATAGAACAAAGCCACGGCTTCGCTATATTGAGGGCAACGCTGGCTTGCGCGTCTGTCGCGCCAGGCGAAAAGCAAAAAACCTGCGAAGCGTGAGCCGCGCAGGTTTTTTGTGAATCGCAGAAACAAAAAACCCCGGTCTTTCGACCAGGGTCTTTGCTATCGACTCGAAACAGACATCGGCATGACCAATGTTTTGCTTCGTAGCACCAAGGCGTTCAGTGGGCCCTGGAGCAGATATGGCGCAGCGGACGGGACTCGAACCCGCGACCCCCGGCGTGACAGGCCGGTATTCTAACCGACTGAACTACCGCTGCGTATCGCTGTGGACTTGCGTCCAGTTAATTCGTCTGACTGTAAAGCTTCGAGGCTTTGCAATCTCAAACCGGGTAAACCCGATCTGGAAAATATGGCGCAGCGGACGGGACTCGAACCCGCGACCCCCGGCGTGACAGGCCGGTATTCTAACCGACTGAACTACCGCTGCGCGTCGGTGGAGGCTTTTCAGCTTCCATCTTGCTTTCGCAAGACTCTCAAGAAGTGGTGGGTGATGACGGGATCGAACCGCCGACATTCTGCTTGTAAGGCAGACGCTCTCCCAGCTGAGCTAATCACCCGTTTGCTTCTCCGAGGCCGCGAAATTTACGCAGATACCGAAGCTAAGTCAATACCCTGATTGAAGTTTTTTTCAAAAACAGCTGAAAGCCACAAGCGACACGCTCCAAGTCAAAGCAGTGGTGCGCAGGCAGTGACGCCTGCGACCGGCTTTTACTTGTCGCTGCCCTTCACTGCTGGTAGATCATCTTCTTGGTCATGCCGCCGTCGACCACGAACTCCTGGCCGGTGACAAACCCGGCATTGCGCGACAGCAGCCACGCTACCATCGCCGCAACATCTTCGACCGTACCTACCCTGCCCGCCGGATGCTGGGCATGATCGGCATCACTCAATGGTTCGGCACGTCGCGCCGACGGGTCGCGGGCATCGATCCAGCCAGGGCTGACCGCATTGACCCGGACTTCCGGGCCAAGGCTGATGGCCAGGGCGTGGGTCAAGGCCAGCAAGCCGCCCTTGCTCGCCGCGTAGGCCTCGGTGTCAGGTTCCGACTGCCCGGCCCGGGTCGAGGCCAGGTTGACGATGGCACCGTTGTGGGCCCGCAGATACGGCGCACAGTGCTTGGCCAACAACATGGGCCCACTGAGGTTGACCGCCAACACCCGATTCCAGTAGGCCAGGTCGAGGCTTTCCAGGGTGATATTGCGCGGGTCGGCAACCGCCGCGTTGCACACCAGCGCATCCAGGCGCCCAAACTGCCCCAGTACTTCGGCAACGCCCTGGGTCACTTGCTGCTCATCGGCAACGTCCATGGTGATGAACCAGGCATGCTCACCCAACGCCTTGGCAACCTTGGAACCACGCTCACGGTCGAGATCGGTCAGCACCACCTGCCAGCCTTCGCTGATCAACCAGGCGGCAATCCCCAGACCGATGCCGCGGGCAGCACCTGTGACCAAAGCAACCCGGCCATTGCTGCCGCTGGCAAGCGTTGCGATCTCGATCACAAGGCAGCCAGCCCGCGCGCCAGATCCGCTTGCAGGTCGACCACATCTTCGAGGCCGACGGCAATCCGGATCAGGCTGTCACGAATACCCGCCGCCTCGCGCTCCTGTGGCGCCAGGCGCCCGTGGGAGGTGGTGCTTGGGTGGGTAATGGTGGTCTTGCTGTCACCCAGGTTGGCGGTGATCGAGATCAGCCGGGTGGCATCGATGAAGCGCCATGCGCCTTCTTTGCCGCCCTTGACCTCGAAGCTCACGACCGCGCCAAAGCCCTTCTGCTGGCGCTGGGCCAACTCGTGCTGCGGATGGCTCTTGAGGCCGGCGTAATGCACCTTCTCGATACCGTCCTGCTGCTCCAGCCATTCGGCCAGTTGCTGGGCGTTGGCACAGTGCGCCTTCATGCGCAGGCTCAAGGTTTCCAGGCCCTTGAGGAAGATCCAGGCGTTGAACGGGCTCAGGGTCGGCCCGGCTGTACGCAGGAAGCCGACGATTTCCTTCATCTGCTCGCTGCGCCCAGCCACCACGCCGCCCATGCACCGGCCCTGACCATCGATGAACTTGGTGGCCGAGTGCACCACGACGTCCGCGCCGAGCTTGAGCGGTTGCTGCAAGGCAGGCGTGCAGAAGCAGTTGTCGACTACCAGCATTGCGCCTTTGGCGTGCGCGACTTCGGACAATGCGCTGATGTCCACCAATTCGGCCAACGGATTGGACGGCGACTCGACGAACAGCAGCTTGGTGTTGGACTTGATCGCCGCGTCCCAGCCGGACAGGTCCGCCAGGGGTACGTAGTCGACTTCGATGCCAAAGCGCTTGAAGTACTTCTCAAACAGGCTGATGGTCGAACCAAACACACTGCGCGACACCAGCACATGGTCGCCAGCACTGCACAGGCTCATCACCACCGCAAGAATTGCCGCCATGCCAGTGGCCGTGGCCACCGCCTGCTCAGCGCCTTCGAGGGCGGCAATGCGCTCCTCGAACGCCCGCACGGTGGGGTTGGTGTAGCGCGAGTAGACGTTGCCCGGCACTTCGCCAGCAAAGCGCGCCGCAGCATCGGCCGCGGTACGGAACACATAGCTGGAGGTGAAGAACATCGGATCACCGTGTTCGCCCTCCGGCGTGCGGTGCTGGCCGGCACGTACGGCCAGGGTATCGAACGCTACGCCATCGAGGTCGCTGTCCAGCCGACCGGCATCCCAATCCTGACTCATGCTGTCACTCCTTGCCCTGCTCTTGTCATGAAGAGCCTGTAGTAGATACAAAACCGGCCCCTCAGGGCCGGTAGAAACTCAGTTGTTGTACAGATCGATGATCGCACTGACTGCCTGGGTCTTGACCTTGGAGGCGTCGTTACGCGCCTGCTCGATCTTGTTCAGGTAAGCCTCGTCGACGTCGCCGGTGACGTACTTGCCGTCGAACACCGCGCAATCGAACTTTTCGATCTTGATCTTGCCGCCGCCGACCGCTTCGATCAAGTCAGGCAGGTCCTGATAGATCAGCCAGTCAGCACCGATCAGGTCGGCCACGTCCTGGGTCGAACGATTGTGCGCGATCAGTTCGTGAGCGCTTGGCATGTCGATGCCGTAGACGTTCGGGTAACGCACGGCCGGTGCCGCGGAGCAGAAGTAGACGTTCTTGGCGCCAGCTTCACGGGCCATCTGGATGATCTGCTTGCAGGTGGTGCCGCGCACGATCGAGTCGTCCACCAGCATCACGTTCTTGCCGCGGAACTCCAGCTCGATGGCGTTGAGCTTCTGGCGTACGGATTTTTTCCGCGCTGCCTGGCCGGGCATGATGAAGGTCCGGCCGATGTAGCGGTTTTTCACGAAACCTTCGCGGAACTTCACGCCCAGGTGGTTCGCCAGCTCCAGGGCCGCGGTGCGGCTGGTGTCCGGAATCGGGATGACCACGTCGATGTCGTGCTCGGGACGCTCGCGCAGGATCTTCTCGGCCAGCTTCTCACCCATGCGCAGGCGAGCCTTGTACACCGACACGCCGTCGATGATCGAGTCCGGACGCGCCAGGTACACGTGCTCGAAGATGCACGGGGTCAGGGACGGGTTGGTCGCGCACTGACGGGTGTGCAGCTTGCCCTCTTCCGTGATGTAGACCGCTTCGCCCGGCGCCAGGTCGCGGATCAGGGTAAAGCCCAGCACGTCCAAGGACACGCTCTCGGAGGCGATCATGTACTCGACGCCTTCGTCGGTGTGACGCTGGCCGAAGACGATCGGACGGATGCCGTGCGGGTCGCGGAAGCCGACGATACCGTAGCCGGTGATCATCGCCACGACCGCGTAGCCACCTATGCAACGGTTGTGCACGTCGGTGACAGCGGCGAACACGTCTTCTTCGGTTGGCTGCAACTTGCCGCGCTGGGCCAGTTCGTGAGCGAACACGTTGAGCAGCACTTCCGAGTCGGAGTTGGTATTGACGTGACGCAGATCAGACTCGTAGATCTCCTTGGCCAACTGTTCAACGTTGGTCAGGTTGCCGTTGTGCGCCAGGGTGATGCCATATGGCGAGTTGACGTAAAACGGTTGAGCTTCGGCCGAGGTCGAGCTACCGGCAGTCGGATAACGCACATGGCCAATGCCCATGTGGCCGACTAGGCGCTGCATGTGACGCTGATGAAACACGTCACGTACCAGACCATTGTCCTTGCGCAGAAATAACCGGCCGTCGTGGCTGGTCACAATCCCGGCAGCGTCCTGGCCGCGGTGCTGGAGGACGGTTAGCGCGTCATACAGCGCCTGATTGACGTTCGACTTACCGACGATACCGACGATGCCACACATGCGACGCAACCCCTACTTAATGAAACTGAACTGAACACGACTCACTGCGGCGTTTTCGCCGTCGGCAAGAGGTGCTCCTTGAACGGTATGTCAGCGGGTACGCTGATACCGCTGGCCAGCCACTGACTGCTCCACCCCAATATGAGGTTTTTGGACCAGTCTGCAACCAATAGAAATTGTGGCACGAGCCGCGACTCCTGCCACCATGAATCCTGCTGTACCGGGCCCAGGCTCAACAGCCCGACTGCGGTGACCACCAGCAAGGCGCCACGCGCCGCACCGAAGGCCATGCCGAGGAATCGATCGGTCCCGGAGAGGCCGGTGACGCGAACCAGTTCGCCGATAAGATAATTGATCATTGCACCCACCACGAGGGTGGCCACAAACAAGATGGCGCAGCCGGCGATCACGCGGGCCGAAGGTGTTTCGATGTATCCGGCGAGGTACTCGGACAATGAGCCACCAAACATCCAGGCAACGGCTCCTGCGATGATCCAGGTCACCAGCGATAATGCTTCTTTTACGAAGCCGCGGCTCAGACTGATCAAAGCGGAGATGGCGATGATTGCAACGATCGCCCAGTCAACCCAGGTAAATGGCACAGTACAGCCTACAGACGGATAAGGCGGCGCATTTTAGCAGAGCCCATGGCTATCGGTAAGCTGCGATTTTCAGTGCATTTCAAATAGGGACGATCGTTTCAGCCGCGCTCGGGCTGGAAACGCACCACAAAACCCTTGAGGTTCTGTTTGCGGTTCAGCAGGTCACGCAGACGGTCGGCTTCGGCGCGCTCGATCAGCGGCCCGACGAACACCCGATTCTTGCCATCCGCGGTGCGGATATAGGCGTTGTAGCCCTGGCTACGCAGGGTTTTCTGCAGGCTTTCGGCGCTTTCACGATTGGCCAGGCTGGCCAGTTGCACCGACCAACTGACCGACAGGCCATTGGCATCGACCCGACTCTGGGTGGTGTCAGGTTTGCTGGCGGGCGCAGCCGGAGTAGGTACTGGCTTGGGTGCTGGCGGCGGAGTAACTGGCTTGGCCACCACCGGCGCCGCGACGATCGGTGCGCTCGGGGCGACAGTCGGCGTGCTCGCGGCCGGTGCCTGCTCCATGGCAATTTCGGCATCGCTGGGCACAGGTTCCTGCGGCAGCGCTTGTGGCTCGGGAACCACCACCGGCTCGACCTGGACCTGAGGCATGACCGGCGCCTGTGGTGCGGCCGGAGCCTGGACCACCACCTGGCGCTGTTCATCCTCACGGGAGAACATCATCGGCAGGAAAATCACCGCCAGGGCCACCAGCACCAGTGCACCGACCATCCGCTGCTTGTACGCGTTATCCAGCAAAGCCATCTGCAGCTTCCTCCGTGGAGTGCCGAGCGAGCCATTCAAGGGCCTCGGCGACACAATAAAATGATCCGAACAGCAGAATCTCGTCGTCTGCCGTTGCCTGCGCGCTCTGCCCCTCCAGGGCTTCGGCCACACTTGCATAGGAGGTCACGGACGCGCCAAGGTTCTGCAACGCGGCCTGTATATCCGCAACCGGGCGGGCGCGCGCAGAATCCAGCGGGGCGACAGCCCAGTGCTGGACACTAGCACTCAATTCACCGACAACTCCATCAAGATCCTTGTCGGCCAGCAATCCGAAGACCGCCAGGCGCCGACCCACCACCGGCCGCCGGGCCAGGCGCTGCGCCAGGTACTCGGCCGCGTGCGGATTGTGCCCGACGTCCAGCATCAGGTTCAGGCGCTTGCCCTGCCAGTTGAACTGACGCCGATCCAGGCGCCCGA
This sequence comes from Pseudomonas sp. Irchel 3H3, assembly GCF_900187635.1. Taxonomy (NCBI): domain Bacteria; kingdom Pseudomonadati; phylum Pseudomonadota; class Gammaproteobacteria; order Pseudomonadales; family Pseudomonadaceae; genus Pseudomonas; species Pseudomonas sp. Irchel 3H3. The sequence goes on from NZ_FYEC01000051.1 coordinate 12,066, forward strand.
CCACGCGAGTCGCCTGCAATGCCGCGGCAATCTGCTCAGGCATCCAAGGCAAGTCCAGCAAGGCGTAGGCCTGCAGCGCCAGTGCCGCGTTTTCCATCGGCAGGTCGAGCAATGGCAGATCCCGCAGCTCAAGCGTACGCCCCTGGCCGTCGACACCGCGCCACTGCCAGTGCTGGTCCGTCAGGCCCAGGTCAAAATCCCGACCCCGCAGGAAAAATGGGCAGGCCAGCTCGCGCGCCTTGTCCAGCAGGGGTTGTGGTGGATTGAGGTCGCCACACAGCGCCGGAGCGCCGTGGCGGAAAATCCCGGCCTTCTCGAAGGCCACCGATTCCCGGGTATTGCCCAGGTAGTCGGCATGATCGACACCGATACTGGTGACCAGCGCGATATCTGCATCCACCAGGTTGACCGTGTCCAGGCGCCCGCCAAGACCAACTTCCAGAACCACCGCATCCAGACCTGCGCGCTGGAACAGCCAGAACGCCGCCAGGGTGCCCATTTCGAAGTAGGTCAGGGAGATTTCGCCACGGCCCGCCTCCACCGCAGTGAAGGCCTCGCACAGCTGTTCGTCAGTGGCCAACACGCCATTGACCTGCACCCGCTCGTTGTAATGCAGCAGATGCGGAGAATTGTAGACACCCACCTTCAGGCCCTGCGCGCGCAGCAAGGAAGCCACGAACGCACAGGTAGAACCCTTGCCGTTGGTGCCGGTGACCGTGATCACCCGAGGCGCCGGCTTGCCCAGCCCCATCCGGGACGCTACCTCTTGCGAGCGCGCAAGCCCCATGTCGATGGCGGACGGATGCAACTGCTCAAGGTAGGCGAGCCATTCGCCAAGGGTACGTTGGGTCATAGGTTGGCAGGCACCGGCGGAACCACGATTGGCTCGATAGGTGCGGCGACGAACTCAGGCGTCGGCAGTCCCATCAGTTGCGCCAGCAGGTTACCCAGGCGTGGACGCAGCTCGGAACGGGCAATGATCATATCGATGGCGCCGTGCTCCAGCAGGAACTCGCTGCGCTGGAAGCCTTCTGGCAGTTTTTCACGTACGGTCTGCTCGATCACGCGCGGACCGGCGAAGCCGATCAGGGCCTTGGGTTCGCCGACGATCACGTCGCCCAGCATCGCCAGGCTGGCGGAAACGCCGCCGTAGACCGGGTCGGTCAGTACCGAGATGAACGGAATGCCTTCTTCACGCAGACGCGCCAGGACCGCCGAGGTCTTGGCCATTTGCATCAACGAGATCAGGGCTTCCTGCATCCGCGCGCCACCGGAAGCGGCGAAGCAGATCATCGGGCAACGGTGCTCCAGCGCATAGTTGGCCGCACGCACGAAGCGCTCGCCGACGATCGCGCCCATGGAACCGCCCATGAAGGAGAATTCGAACGCCGACACCACCACCGGCATGCCCAACAGGGTACCGCTCATGGAGATCAGGGCGTCTTTTTCACCGGTCTGCTTCTGGGCAGCAGTCAGGCGGTCCTTGTACTTCTTGCCGTCGCGGAATTTCAGACGGTCAACCGGCTCCAGCTCGGCGCCCAATTCGGCACGGCCTTCAGCGTCGAGGAAGATGTCGATCCGTGCACGGGCGCCAATACGCATGTGGTGATTGCACTTGGGGCAAACATCCAGGGTCTTTTCCAGTTCCGGACGGTACAGCACCGCCTCGCAGGATGGGCACTTGTGCCACAGACCTTCAGGCACCGAGCTTTTTTTCACCTCGGAACGCATGATCGAAGGGATCAGTTTGTCTACTAACCAGTTGCTCATGCTTTCTTTCTCCAGTACCGGCGGCCCGAACGCTCTGGTTCGCAGCCCCGTGTATGCCCTTGAGCTAAATTCATGTGTGCGGCGATGATCGGTACGCTACGGCGGTCAGCACTAGGCCGTGACCTGCCTGCAACGCACTCCATCCTCAGCCATCCAGACAACCCGCGCTTGGGGTTGCCACTTCGGTTCTGGCCCGCCCGAAGGCGACGCCTGCCTGCTGTGTGCAGCGCATGTTTTGTACCATGCAGTGGACGGCGGCAGACTGCCAGCCGTCACATCGTCGCGGTACTGCTGCGTACGGCCTGCATAAATGCGTGAATCCTTGCGTGATCCTTGATGCCCTTGCCCTGCTCTACCCCACCACTGACATCCACCGCGTACGGCCGGACCCGGGCAATGGCCTGCGCCACGTTGTCCGGGGTCAGGCCGCCGGCCAGGATAATCGGCTTGCGCAAACCCGGCGGTATCAATGACCAGTCGAAGGCCTCGCCGGTTCCACCGGGCACTCCTTCGACATAGGTATCGAGCAAGATCCCACTGGCACTCGGGTAGGCATCACAGGCAGCGGCGATATCGTCCCCGGCCTTGACCCGCAGAGCCTTGATATAGGGCCGGTGCCAGCCTTCGCAATCGGCCAGGGTTTCATCACCATGGAACTGCAACAGGTCCAACGGCACGGCATCGAGGATCTCGCCGAGCTCGCAGCGACTGGCGTTGACGAACAAACCCACGGTGGTCACGAACGGCGGCAGCGCGGCGATAATTGCCCGCGCCTGCTGGACCGTGACCGCCCGCGGGCTCTTGGCGTAGAACACCAACCCGATGGCATCGGCCCCGGCCTCGATCGCCGCCAGCGCGTCTTCAATGCGGGTAATCCCACAAATTTTGCTGCGAACGGCTGGCATATCGGGGGAACCTCAGGGCAAATCCGGGAAAGTCCCGGATGGTAGCAAATGCATTGGCGGGCGTCAGCCGTCAAGTTCCGAGAAGCCGGTGAGGAAATGCGGCCCGATGTAACGCTCTGGCAGCGGGAATTCATCACGGTACTCGACCTGCACCAGGTACAGCCCGAAGGGATGGGCCGTGACCCCGCCCGTGCGGCGGATCCGGCTCTCCAGCACCTCCTTGGCCCACTCCACCGGACGCTCGCCGGTACCGATGGTCATCAGCACCCCGGCAATGTTACGCACCATGTGATGCAGGAAGGCACTGGCGCGAATGTCCAGCACGATCATTTTGCCGTGCCGGGTCACGCGCAGGTGATGGATCTGCTTGATCGGCGACTTGGCCTGGCACTGCCCCGCGCGAAAGGCGCTGAAATCGTGCGTGCCGAGCAAATGCTGCGCAGCTTCGGCCATGCGTTGTTCATCCAGCGGCCGATGGTTCCAGGTCACTTCCTCGTTGAGGTGGGCCGGGCGGATCTGGTCGTTGTAGATGACATAACGATAACGCCGGGCAATGGCCTTGAAGCGCGCATGGAAATCCGCCGGCATGACCTTGGCCCAACTGACGCTGATGTCGTGGGGCAAGTTGATGTTGGCGCCCATGACCCAGGCCTTCAGCGAACGCTCCACCTGGGTGTCGAAATGCACCACCTGGCCACAGGCGTGCACACCGGCATCGGTGCGCCCCGCGCAATGCAGGGACACTGGCGAATCGGCGACTTTCGACAAGGCCGTCTCGAGGGCTTGTTGCACGGTGGCCACGCCGGAGGCCTGGCGCTGCCAGCCGCGGTAGCGCGAGCCTTTGTATTCGACGCCCAACGCGATCCGGAAAAAGCCGTCGGCCGCCATTTCGGCGGCCGGGTTATCTATATTTGCCAAGGGGTGACAGCCTGCTGATTTACGCTAAGGCGGGCATTATAAGGGTGTGCGCCGGGGATGCCATGTTCGCGCTGTTTTTTGTTTTGCGCCTGCTCACAGTGAATCTGTGGGGCCTGGCCGGGCGGAGCGCCACTTGCGCGGGATGGTGGTGGGTCAGGCGCCATTGATGCTGGATGGATGACCTCTGGGCCGACCAGGATGTTGGATCCTGGTCCGAGTACATATCCATTTCTTCGGTAACGGCCTCCTATGGTTCCGCCTGACGGCGGCTCACTTTTGAACAGCGCAAAAGTAAGCAAAACGCTCTTACCCCACCACTCGGTGCCTCGCTTAGGCTCGGCATACCCGTACTCCGACATTGATTTGGGGGGCCGCCGCAATGGGCCATCCCTGGCCCAGTGCGGCTAAACCGGCGTCCTGCCGGTTTAC
>NZ_FYEC01000050.1:0-16878 GCF_900187635.1 Pseudomonas sp. Irchel 3H3
GCGGAAGCATCATTTTCAACAACGCAGCTTTGCGTTCTTCTGAATAGAAAGGCATGACCTTACTCTTGCCGCCCCCGGAATACTTTTAAAAAGCGGAGGACACGACAACTACCCTGACACCGGGGGGAGATCGAAATCTTGAATGTCCGCAGAGCCTTCAGACTGAGATTTCACATAGAAACGTGCTGAAGAGGCGCTTTCACCTTCCCAAACTACAGTGTTCTGAAAAAACCGAATTTTTCAACAGAATCGGCCGCTAGCAGCCCTTCGGGGAGGGCTGCTAGCGGCCAAAAGGAGCCAGTCGACGGCATCTAGGAAATTAGGGGCGACTCAATACATCCTGCAGAGCGTTCAAACAAATTCGCTGCACGCGAAAAGTTAAATGAGTATTTTGAGCTGGCCATACGAGGTGTTGATGCTTTCATGCGAGACATCTAACTACTGAATGCAGCCGACTCGCTAAAGCGGCTGGCTGATTTCTGGCATCGTGGGAGCTTGGTAAATGTTTACATATTCAGACCGTGACTTTATGTCGAAAAACATGAAGGTAGTTGTTGATTCAATTGAGTCAAAGCTGAGTGAGCCATTTTTTTCGGAGTTCAAGGTGGTCGCGATAGCCGCAATATCCAGATCCATAGAAGCAATTAAGGTATTTGAGGCGTCAGGGTTGCACCGAGACCTTTCGTGCTTCAGAGGCAATCAGGCCGAAGATTTGATAAATGCGCTTTTCTGCGAGTTCACTGACGAGATAGTAGATAGCGAAGCGTTTCAGGTGCTCGACGCCTTGCGACATTCATTTGTGTGTTATGCATACAATGGCCTGCATCAACTTTATACGCGTCAAGAAAATGAGTGTTGGCGCCCCCAAATAGCGCTCACAGAAGTGCTTGAGCCAAACGATATTGACTCATTGCCTCGGGTTTTGACCCTATATCGAGGCTGCGATAGAAGCGAGTTTGAAAACCGCTCCTTCGGGCAAGCGTGGTCTACATCGTTAGAGTCCGCCAAAAAATTTGCGTATGCTCATTATTTAGGTCAGGACTGGTTTGATGAAAATAACAGGGTCGTATTGGAAGCGAGCTACCGAAAAGACCATGTTTTATTTTCGGATCAATCAATAGAGTATGAGGTGGTAGTTGATGTCAACAAATTGGATGGTGTACGTAAACACGCTTAATAATTCACTGTAGACGCGACGCCCTGAGCTCAGACGTCAACGTCAGTTCTGGCTGATAGCGGTTATACCTCCTAACCGACCGACTGCCCTTCATGGTCTCGACTCAAACTGCTCCGCTAGACGTCACGAGTCTAAGCCGACCCACTACATAATTGATTACCAGAGTGCCGCTAGAAGTTTCGCCTGCTTTCCTCCCTCACGTGTTGTGTCGTCAAGTCGATGCAGGTGACTTCGATTTTTCACTCTTTGCCGAAAAGGGCTCTTGCCAATTTCTGCATGCGTCCCTTGTTCCCATGCTGCTCGGATAGGTTAGTGTAGATATTTGGGAGGCGTTCCTTAAGCTTGGTTACCTGGGAAGCGTACGTGTCTTTATGTTCATTAGAAATTTTCCACTCAGCGAATTGAGACGCTCGTGAATCTATAGAACTCGCTGCGGATCTTGTGCCCTCAGGATCATTGTTCATCTGCAGTAGTATCTGAAGAAGGCGTTCCTCCTCTTCAGGTGTTCTAGGGGTGATGCTCGGCAATAGCTCGCCGTATTCGCCCAGAATAAAGATTGAGGCCTCCACAGAGACTTTGAGATCGTACACAAACGGTCGAAGCATGGTGCCAGTAATGGCGCGGGTGTCTTTTTCAAAGAGGTTGAGCAGTAGCTTTGAATTCTGAATGATCGTGGAGGACGGTTTGGCGAACGTGGCTTGTTTCACTGCAGCTATAAGCCAGACAGACACAGCTTGGTGAGCTGAAGTCTCACCCGCAAAATCGATTTTGTGGTCGATCATGTATGTCAACGCAGTTCGCTCATTGGTGCTGGCAGCTTCAATGAAGTTCGTCCATCCAGAAGCATCAATACCTATCCCAAAGCTTCGATCAAGTATGGCGGCTCGCAACTCCAGCAACTTGGTGTTGGATCCTTCAAGGGCATGTCTCAAGAACAGCGTGTCAATATCTGGGAGCGCGGGTACTTTCTCGGATGCCAAGTTGAACGAGGTGAACCAATCAAGAAATTCATTATCCGTTAGGTCGTAGCCACTCAGCCTATCCGCAAGGGTCGAATACGACTCATAGACTTGGTCAGAGGCAACGTTTCCGATGGCTCCGACCTTAATCAGCCTGGACAGAATCGGTGCCACTAGGTGTGAAGACTCATCTTCAATCGTCAGTTTGAAGAGGTTTTCAGAGATGATCGCTGCCCGAACCAACGCGTCCAGATAATCCTGTTCGGCTTCAAAGGCCTCCTTGATGCCTGGAATCTCGCTTAGTGGTACCCCCGTGTTCAGCCTCATGTACATGACTGCAATCGAGACTTTGATGCGGTTGGATTTCACGTTAGGTAGATGCAACAGAATCAGCTGTGGTATCGCGCCGGAAAGCTTTCCGAACAGGGCTGCTGCGAACCAGACCCTATGTTCAGTAGGGTTCAAATCAATTGCCGTCGTAACTGCCGCAGTGGGCTCAACACCTAAGAAATAAGGTCTAGGGATAGTGCTCAGTCTTTTTTGGCCAAAATAGGCTGTGAAACATGGCAGCCAATCGGTTTCATTGAGTGGAACTCGATTCAGCTTTGCATGCTCAGTCGCTGCCAGTTGCAGCACTGCGTCCCTCAAGCCATTGTCGTTGAGGCTGATTTTACTCGTATCAATCTTTTTGAGATCTGGATCGGGCATCACCATATGGAACAACAGTTCAGCGCCACCCATGGTCAAGGGTACAAAGGGGGAGTTCACAGAATCCAGGTAGCTGTCGTACCTGGAAATGGTCTCTGTGTAGCCTTCAACAGACTCAGGATCATAGGCCTCTTCTGCCATTTCTTCGAACGCGGTTTTGGCAGTCGCCAGTGCTTTCTCGAAGATGTCTGAGCGTAGGCCTAACCCAATCAGTCCTTTGATGGATTCAAAGTAACCGGGTTCTGTGCTTACCGAATTCAACTGATCCCCATTCCCGAATTTCGCACTCACATGCGGCAGCAGGTCATCAATGCTGCATCCTTCCATTTGAGACGCTTGATGGAGGGTTTTCAGAAGACTGACCGGGGAAACGGGTGTCTCCAAGCGGCGAACAAAAGAGTCCTTGAACCCAAAGTAAGGGACGAGTGCGGCGAGCCTTTTACCGTCTTGGGAGTCGATAGCATCTTCAAGTGGCTGGTCGATCAGCTCAGCGATGGCGATATCCGAAGATGTCTGGAAATGGATCTGTAGGATCTGGATGGGCCAGCCTGTTTTCATGTCCTCTCCCAGAAGTGCCTTCAGGGAGCGCTTGGTTTTATCGATGTTCAGCGCCACGGCTTGGGCGGTTTCATCTTCAGCCTCTGTGGCGCTCTTAGCGCTCTCACCGACCGTCGGAGCATCTGGGTCCTTCAGCATCTCCTCGATGGCCACGCCATTATATTTACAGATTGCCAAGTAGGCAGCGATGCAGACTACGTTTGGTCTATCTGCAGTGACCAGCAGTGTGGTTGCGATGTCGTTAATGAATCTTTTCTGTAGGCGAGGAGTCACCAACCCGCCAGCCATGGGGCTATGACGCTGGAGAATCACGCTGCACGCATCAGCATCCAACAGGTTGGATGCACCAAAACTCTCACTCCAAAGTTTTCTGAATGCATCTTTCCAACCGGATGTGATGATCGGCGGGGTACGGAACACCACAGGGAACTTCTTGGCGATGAAGTCCTTCGAGTCGTAGCTCTGCTCGTTGTCACCATTGAGATATTTGGATACCTTTGTGGAGCAGAATGGCACTATGACACTGAGATTTTCCTCGCCTGTGACGGACGTGAAAATTTCTAGATCGCTCCATACCGCTCGTAAGACATCCCGTGGGAGCCTGTCCAAGTTATCGATCACAATGATGATGTGGTAATCCTTCACTGCATGTAGCTGCTTCCGGAGGGCCTGCTTCAAATCGAGAGGGCTTACCTCTTTGCTGACTTCGATAGTTTCGGTGATTCGATCATCGGAGCTGCCTTTGAGCAGACTGGCCAAGTTCCAGCGTTTCTTAGGATCCTCTTCTCTTCGGCTAGCCAGATACGCGAACAGAAGAATAATGCCAGGCGCTGTGCACGCCAGCAGGTAAAGAGCATGGAGCCCTAGGGCGAGAGAATCGCTGCCATGTAGGCGAATTAGATAGTCACGAATAAAGGTCGGAGTAAGTACACCACTTGCGATCAGTAGCACTGCCCAGATACTGATATGACTGCGGGTGTCCTTCGTGTAGCTGTAGTGCCGACCTAAGGCGATGTCGCGGCTGATTTCGACCTCCGCGATTTGCTTTTCTCGACCCAATGTCTTGAGCAGTTCTGTCACTTGCTCGGTCAGTTGTTGGATAAAATTGCTTTTGATCGAGCCTTGATAATTCTGCTCGCAGTCAAAGAGCCACAGCTTCGTCTTCGACTTCTCCGTAACGATCTTCTTTTCGAGCATCTGAAGGATCGAGCTCTTCCCTGAACCGAATTCACCGTCCAATCCAATCACCCGGTGATTGGTTTTAGGCTTTAGATAATCATGCATCGCTTGAGCCACGCGGTCGTGACTCTCGCCCTTGAAAACATCGACATCGGACGGGCTTTCATTTTGGAAGTTTAGGATGTTCATCAGTTCCTTGCACCTCGGCCGGCCAGTACCGCATGGCCAATGGCCTCCAGCATACGACTTTGACGGCAATTTGCACCAGGAGCAAAAAGAGCAAAAAAGGGACAGATTTATTTGGCTCCTGGTCCCAGATGAGAATGAGGGGCTGCATATTGAAATACATCGCGTTTGACGAGCAGTAACACCTGGAGCCGAGTTCTGTGGAATATCCGCTTTTGGCGGTTTTCTACCTGTCTCAACCGGTTGAAATCGAGCCTGAACAGACACTCGTCAGCGTCAGCTCAGGCTCGAACGCTATTTGCTGCGCTATTGCAGCGGGACATACACATCGGTTTGCCATTGATCCCGCGGGGTCTCGGGATAGGCACTCAGGTAATGGAAGAACAGCGGCTGGTCACGCAGTTCCTCGCCACTGGTTGGCAGCCAGTCGCGGTAGATCGGATAGATCGTTTCGCCGATGTGATCCGGTGACCCCGTGTGTCGTACCACGACGCAACGGCCGGCGGGGATGACGATCTCGTGCACGCCGAACTCATTGGGCGCCACCGCTTGGTGAATCTCGCCGCAGATTGCGAAGCGAAATTCCTGTGCAGGTGTCGTATCGGGGTTGCTATAGGGAATGCCAAAGGTGCGACACGAGGCCACCGGCGACTGTCCACTGTGCATACGCCACTCGATGAACCTGTTCACGCTTTCACTGACGAGCCCGGCTGGCCCGCAGTGCTCAAGCGCGGCGACCTTGACCTCGGGGAAATCTACGATTCGTACTTGCATGATGACTGTCCTTGAAAAGTGAGGGATTGCGAACACCGCATTCCAGACCTGCCAGTTCGGTTCCTTCCTGAACGCGCTCGGCGTCATCCCGATCGCCCGCCTGAACGCCCTGCTAAATGCCTCGGGACTTTCAAAACCGGCATCGAGTGCCGCGTCCAGTACCGAGTGATCAGCGAGGGCCGCCAGGCGATGTGCCGCGCGGCGTAGTCGCATCAGTTGCACATAGCGTGAGACGGGCACTCCAACGAACGCGGTGAATTGTCGATGGAAGTGAAATGCCGAAAAGTTCGCCACACGGCTCAACGTCTTCACCGACAGGTCGCCTTCGAGATTGGCATCAATGTAGGCGAGCACGGCGTTGAAGCGTTTTGTGTAAGCGAGATTGCTCGGCATGTCAGACACTGGAAAAGCTCCTGGAAGTACGGTCGTCAATAGAGTCGACTATAGCGCCGTGCACGCGCCTAGCCGCGTTTGCTCAAGGCCCGTTTTGTTTGGCCAATGTGATCACTTGGCTGCAGCTCACGATGCCAGTCAGGACCCAGCCACAGCCCTGACGCATTAGCTGAACGCGTATGATGGCGGGCCCTCATTACCGATACGGAAATCGCCATGCGTCCTGACAAGGCCTGCCCAGTCGTACTTTCTTCTACGTCGCCACCCAGGATCCTGTTGTTCCGGCATCCTCAAGCGGGGGTCCAACTGGTGAAGGGAACCATTGAACAGGGCGAAATACCGGCTCGAGCTGCCCTGCGTGAATTGGCGGAAGAGTCGGGTTTAAGCACCGCCGAAATCGTCGACGATCTAGGCTGCTGGGACTCCGCTCATCAGGGCCAGATCTGGTCGTTTCACCTTTGCCAGGCGGGTGGACCCTTACCTGAGCAATGGTCACACCAGACGCTCGATGACCATGGTCACCTCTTCGAGTTTTTCTGGGCTTCGCTCGACTGCTTACCCTATGACGATTGCCATCCTGTTTTTCGTCGAGCGCTGGTGTTTTTGTGCGGGGTCTTGCAAGCGCGTGGGCACTTGGAGGACAAGCGGCGTTGATGTAACTACAGCGTGATCATTTTTTCCCCAAGAATTTCGGGCCTCAGCTCATGCTATAAACACCGCCCAAACAGGAGGTTCCCAGACTATGGATAGAAAATGCTCGGTGTTCATCGCGGCCAGCGTTGACGGCTTCATTGCCAGGATTGATGGCGATATCGAGTGGCTTCATCGGCCCGAGTACGCGTGCGCGGCTTTGAAGGGGCTCAGTTACGACGAATTCATGACCACGGTTGATGCCATCGTCATGGGACGCAAGACCCTGGACAAGGTGCTGTCCTTTCCTCAATGGCCCTACGACAACACGCCAGTCGTAGTGCTCTCGCATGGGGAGGTGGCATTGCCACAAGAACTGAGGGGCAAGATCGATGTGCTGGCCGGCGACCCGGCACACATCGTGGAGCAGTTGGCGGCGCGAGGTCTCAAGCATCTCTACATAGATGGGGGGCAGACCATCCAGGCTTTCCTTGCTGCGGGATTGATCAACGAGATCGTCATCACGCGCATTCCAGTGTTGTTGGGCAAAGGCATTCCACTGTTCAGCCAGTTTGCTGATGAGCTGGGCTTACGCCTGATTGACTCATCAGTATCGGATAACGGATTTGTCCAGAGTCGTTATCAAGTGCTCGCACCGGCTGATATTGCACAAGGTTAGGGTTGCTTGGCGGCAGATGACTCAAGAAACTCCGCGATCAGCGAAGTCACCTGCTGTTGAATCACCTCCCGTGCACGTGCGCTGTCGCCATCCTGGCAAATGATGCCATCGCCTGGTACTTCCTCTTCGAGCAGTGCCTGCGCCCCCGGTTTGCACACCGACAAGAAAGTGAAGTGGCTCGCGTCGCTGATTTCGACGTAACGACTTGAAGCCGCCGGCAGACGTTTGGCCAGGTGGGCAGACTCCAACTGCGCAGGAAGATCATGCGAAGGCGCGCCGGCAGCGATTACCAGCGCAGGTATTGGCAGCGCCGCCAGGCTCGCATCGGTCATGCCCCGTGAAAGCCCCACGTCTAGTGTGACCACGGCAGTGACACGTTGATCACGCAAATCGGCGGTCAATGCGGCTTTTGATTGTGAGGTGCTTGCCGGGTTCATCCGTGCATAGACGCTGCAACTGGTTAACTGCGGGTGCGCCTTGCAGTCTTGGGCGAAGCGGTCTGGGTCGAATTGCGCGCCGGCGATCTCCAGGGCGGTCCAGCCGCCGAGTGAATGGCCAGCCACGGCAATTCGGTCTTTGGCCACCGCGCCGAATTTTTCAGGTTGAGTGGTAACACTATCAATGGCTCGGCTCACATCAACCGGGCGCTGCCATAACTGCGCCGCTGCGTGAGGGCTGCGGTCATGGGTGGTGGAGCCCGGGTGATTGATGGCAGCGACGATGTAACCCCTGTGAGCCAGCGCACTGGCGAGCCAGATCTGGTTGCTCCAGTTACCTCTGTACCCGTGCGAGAGCACCAGCAACGGATGCTTGCCAGCCGCGGGCGGTGCGTCACGAACCGCAGCCGCCCCGGCAAACACCGCATCATCGCCGATCAGTTGTGTGGCGGCGGTGGTTGCACTGGGGTACCAGACCACCATCTGCAGTGCGCGGTCATTGTGCGCGTCCACCAGCGTGGAAGATTGGAAGCCGACAGCGCTTTCGTCAGCGAGTGCGATAGTCGTCAGCCCGGTCAACAGCAGGGTGCCAAAAGCTATTTTCAATGTGGTTTCTTCCTTGATCCCGCTATCACATCAGTTCATTCAATCTCTACGCCGGTCAAGGCACTCACGGCGCAGGGTCAGGTTGTTGATCTTCATGCAACTGACCGAGTGATCGTCATCGTAATCGTTGTTTTTGGCTTTGTCCTTGGCCTTGGCGCAATTGCCATTGTCATTACAATTGCCTTTACCTTTTTGCTCGTTGTTGTTTTTTAAACAGTTTCTGACGTCACTTGCACTGCCCGCATCATCACAGTCCGAACCGGCAAAGGACAGCGTTGGCAATGCCAGGGATAACAGGAATATGCACGCAGTGGCCGATAGAATTCGCATAATCAAACTCCTGAGTAGTTTGTTTTTTTACCTGCAGCTATAGCCTTGAACCGACCCGGCTGACTATAGCAGGCGCCTTGAAAGTGGCTCGCCAGAGAAAGTAGGGAAAGTGGACAGATTTATTGTCCCCGCAGCTCAATACCTGCGGGTGCACTGTGCAGTCTTCGGCGAAGCGACCGATCTGCCCAGAGTCACGTAGCTCGCTGGGCAGGTCCTGATCTCGTCAGGCTGTCGCGTTCGACTCGGCGAGATGAACTTCAGTGGCACTGCGACCCGCTAGCCAAGCGAGAACAGATGCGATGACCAGCACAATCGCGCTCAGCTCGAAGGTGGCTCTATAGCCGCTCAGGTCAAATGCCAGGCCGCCGATGATTGCCCCTCCTGCGATAGCCAGCTGGACAATGGCTACGAGCAAGCCGCCACCGGCTTCAGCATCATCAGGAAGCGTTTGCGCCAGCCATGTCCACCAGCCAACGGGAGCGGCAGTCGCCACCAGGCCCCAGAGTCCGAGCAACACGGCGGTCAGTAACGGCGATGCACCGAAGGCCACCAGAGCCAGCGCTATAACAGCCATTATCAGAGGTATCACGGTCAGTGTGCGGTAGAGGCCATTGCCCATGAATCTCTCGATCACAAAGGTCCCGATAAAACCGGCCAGTCCGAGGCCCAGCAGCATCAAAGACAAGGTTGAAACGCTGACACCGGTGACGACCTCAAGAAAGGGCCGCAGGTAAGTGAACAGCATGAACTGCCCCATGAAAAATACGCTGACGGCGACCATGCCCAATGCGACTGGCAACTGCTTCATCAGCCGCAGGGCATTGCCGCTGCTTGCGTTACGCTCGACCTTGAAGGTCGGGAGACTGATCAGCAGCCATATGGCCGCAATCGCTGCGACCGGAACCACACACAAGAACGCCCCGCGCCATCCTATCAGCGAGCCAAGGAAGCTCCCCGCCGGGGCTGCGATGACCGTAGCCAGAGCGTTACCGCCATTGACCATGGCCAGCGCCCGGGAAACTTGATCAGGCGGCACCAGACGCATGGCGGTCGCCGCTGACAATGACCAGAAGCCGCCAATAGCGATACCGATCAAGGCACGCCCCAGCATGAAGGAGGGGTAGCCTGGCGCGAGGGCGACGACCGTACCTGAGACGATCATCAGCAAGATCAGGCACAGCAGCAGCCTCTTGCGCTCGACGCGAGCGGCAATTGTTGCAATGACCAGGCTGGTGACTAATGCGAATGCACCGGACACGGAAATACCCTGGCCTGCCTGGCCTTGCGTGATGTTCAGCTCCGCCGCAATGGGGGTTAGCAGGCTGACGGGCATGAATTCTGAAGCAACCAAAGCGAATGCGGCCAACGACATGGCCAGCACGGCGCTCCAGCCGCGTTTTTCTGTAGCGCGAACAGTCATGGGAACTACCTGTCTTGCGAAAAGCGTGATGGTTTGCGTGCGCCGTTGGTCACCCCGCCAGCGTTGCGGTGTCGATCACAAAACGATATTTGACGTCACCCTGGAGCATCCGCTCGTAAGCCTCATTGATGTGCTCGGCACGTATCAGCTCGATGTCCGAAACGATGCCGTGCTCGGCGCAGAAATCGAGCATCTCCTGGGTTTGCGCGATGCCGCCGATCATCGATCCCGCCAGGGTTCGACGTTTCATGATCAGGTTGAACACGTTGGGCGCTGGATGCGGCGAGGCGGGCGCGCCCACCAGTGTCATCGCGCCGTCGCGCTTGAGCAGTACCAGCAAGGCATCCAGATCGTGGGGGGCGGCGACGGTGTTGATGATCAGGTCGAAGCTCTTCAGGTGCGCGGCCATTTGCTGCGCATCGCTTGAGATCACCACCTCATCGGCGCCCAGGCGTTTGGCGGCTTCACGCTTGGATTCGGACGTGGTGAAAGCCACCACATGCGCGCCCAGTGCATGGGCCAGTTTGATGCCCATGTGACCCAGGCCACCGATGCCCACCACGCCGACTTTTTTCCCGGGGCCGGCGTTCCAGTGACGCAGCGGCGACCAGGTGGTAATGCCCGCGCACAGTAGCGGCGCAACGGCCGCCAGCTGTGCTTCGGGGTGGCGAATGCGCAGTGCGTAGCGCTGATGGACAACGATCGCTTGCGAGTAGCCACCGAGCGTCCAGCCTGGTGCGTCCTGCGTTGGAAAGTTGTAGGTGCCGATCATGCTGTCGCAGTAGTTCTCAAGGCCTTCGGCACACTCTTGGCAATGCTTGCAGCTGTCGACGATGCAGCCGACTCCGACCAGATCACCCGGTGCGAACCCGGCGACCTTCAGGCCTACGGCTGTGACACGGCCGACGATCTCGTGACCGGGCACGCACGGAAATTGTGTACCTTGCCATTCGGCGCGCACCTGGTGCAGGTCCGAGTGGCAGATGCCGCAATAGGCGATCTCGATCTGCACATCTTCCGGGCCGGGATCACGACGAGTGATGCGCAAGGGTTCAAGCGGTTTGTCGCCCGCATGGGCGCCATAAGCGAAGACTTCCATTGTGGCTCTCCTGTAACAGTTCGACACATTCTCCCGGTCGATTTGCCTCTGCCCTAGTGCATTCCGCTTGAATGCTTGCCTAATCCTATGGCGATGCAGGGCGGTGGATAGGAAACGCAGCGTGGGCGCACTAGAGTTCAGTCAACAGGAGCGACCTGACATGAATCCCAACCCGCTGCGCCATGAGTCACCCTTGGCGTTGAACATTGACCCGCGCGTGAGCGAAGCGGGTGACTTCGCCACATCCATACCCGGCCTGTCGCTGTTTCGTCGCGACCAGCCGGCGCCCCCCGCCGTGTGCATGATTGAGCCGAGCCTGATACTGGTGGGCCGTGGTGCGAAGCGGTTGTGGGTTGGTGGTGAGGGTTACAGCTACAACCATTCGCGGTTCCTGGTCACGTCATTGGATCTACCAGCCAACTCCGAAGTGATTGTTGCCAGTCCCCAACAACCCTGTGTCGGCCTGGTGCTGAAACTGGATGTCAGCATGCTTGCCGAGGTCATCACCAAGGTCGGCTTGCCTGCCAAGCGAATTCCAGTCATGGGTTCAGGCGCTGGCATTGGCAACATGTCGTTCGCCCTGGAAGGCGCGCTCGATCGCCTGCTGGCATTACTCGATGAACCGGAGGCGATCCCGGTGCTGGCGCCGCTGATTCTGCGGGAAATCCACTATCGGCTGCTGAGTACCGATCAAGGGGCACGGCTGCGGCAGATAACCGCCGTCGATGGCCAGGGTTATCGCATCGCCAAAGCCATCGACTGGCTCAAGCTCAACTACACGGCTGCGCTGCGCATTGACGAACTGGCGGCGCGGGTGCAGATGAGCGCACCCACCTTCCACCATCATTTCCGCCAGCTCACCGGCATGAGCCCGCTGCAATACCAGAAGTGGCTGCGCCTGAACGAGGCCCGTCGGCTGATGTTGACGGAGCGCCTGGACGTCTCACGGGCGGCGTTCGCCGTCGGGTATGAAAGCCCCTCACAGTTCAGCCGCGAATATGGCCGCCTGTTCGGCACCGCACCCAGTCGTGACATGGCGCTGCTGCGTGGGCAGTCATTCGAGGCCGAAGGGCTCGGTAACGCGGCAAGTTGAGCGAAAGAACAGCTTTACCGGTGGTACGCCTCGCAGCGTTTCACCGCTTAAAACAATGCTCGTCAACCGATGATCAAGCGGGTGAACCATGGAACTACGAATCAACCAGAAGACCTATCAGGTCGATGCCGACGCCGATACGCCCTTGCTGTGGGTGATCCGTGATGACCTGGGCATGACCGGTACCAAGTACGGCTGCGGGCTGGCGCAATGCGGCGCCTGCTCGGTGCTGGTGGACGGCAATGTGGTGCGCTCGTGCATCATGCCGGTGGCCGGTGTGGTTGGCCGGGAGATCACCACCATCGAGGCCATCGAGGCCGATGAAGTAGGGAAGCGGGTTGTCGCGACCTGGGTCGATCTTCAGGTCGCCCAGTGCGGCTACTGCCAGTCCGGGCAGGTTATGGCAGCCACCGCGCTGCTCAAACAAAACCCCGAGCCGAGTGACGCGCAGATCGAGGCCGCGATGGTCAATCTGTGCCGCTGCGGCACGTACAACGCTATTCATGCCGCGATGCATGAGCTTGCTGCCAAGGGGAGCGTGTGATGAACGTACGTATCGATCCGTCCCTTGAGGCATCGGCATTCGCTCTGCACGATCCGATCAATGTGTCGCGCAGACGTTTTTTGACCGGTACCGCCGTCGGCGCACTGGTCCTCGGTTTCGGCCTGCCGCTCGGTGCGACCCGGGTGCAAGCTGCGGCAGCCACGACTGCCGGGCGCGGCACCCAGGTCCCGGCGTTCCTGGAAATCCGCCCGGACAACCGCATACGGCTGCTGTGCCCTTTCATGGAGGGAGGGCAGGGTACGTTCACCGCGATGGCGCAGATCGTCGGTGAAGAACTGGACGCCGACCCGGCGACCTTCCTGGTCGAAGCCGCGCCGCCCGGCGAGGCTTTTGTGGTGATGGAGAATGGCATGCGTGTCACCGGTGGCAGCATGTCGGTGCGCATGAGTTACCCGGTCATGCGCCGCCTCGGCGCACTTGCCCGCGCCATGCTGTTGCAAGCGGGCGCGGAGAAGCTTGGGGTGCCGGTGGGCGAATTGACCACCGAACCTGGCAAGGTGGTGCATGCCGCGTCGGGCCGCTCGTTGGCGTACGGTGAGTTGGCCGAGCGTGCGATGGACCTGCCAGTTCCCGATCCTGCCAGCGTGCAACTGCGTGATCCGAGCCAGTTTCGCTGGATCGGCAAGCCGGTAAAGCGCATCGATGCCTACGACAAGTCCACCGGCAAGGCGCTCTACAGCATCGATCTGAAGGTCGATGGCATGCTGCATGCCGCCGTTCAGCATGCCCCGCGCTTGGGTATGACGGTGGGCAACCTGCGTAACGAAGACCAGGTCAAGGCCATGAAAGGCGTGCATTCCGTGCATCGTCTGCCGGGTGCCGTGGCAGTGCTGGCCGAGCGCTGGTGGCACGCCAAACGTGCGGTGGAGGCGATTCAGGTCGACTGGCAGGAGCCAGCGCTCGACAGCAAAGTGCGACCGATGCCCGCAGACTTTTCCAGCGACGACTGGCTCAAGCGACTCGCTAACGCAAAGGGGCTGGCCAGGGATGACGAACACAAAGGGGACGTTGCTTCGATTCTTGCTGACGCCAAGACCCGGGTCGACGCCACCTACCACAACCAGTACCTGAACCACGGGCAGTTGGAACCGCCTTCTGCGCTGGCCAGGTTCAATCCGGACGGATCGCTGGAGGTCTGGCTACCTAATCAGGCGCCGGACATGTTTCTTGCAGACATAGCCAAGCGCACGGGGCTGGATCCGTCTCGCATCACCTTGCATTCGCCACTGCTGGGTGGCTTCTTCGGTCGGCATTTCCTCTACGACTCAGCCAGTCCCTATCCCCAGGCGATCGAGTTGTCCAAGGCGGTTGGCCGCCCGGTCAAACTGATCTGGAGTCGAGAGGAAGAGTTCCTGCGTGACGTGCTCCGTCCCGTTGCCGCGGTCAATTTTCGCGCCGCGCTGGATAACGATGGCTGGCCGCTGGCGATCGAAGCGATCAGTGCCACTGAAGGTCCTAGCGAGGCCATCGCGGGCAAGCAGGGTGACAAGCTCGACCCTACTGCGCTTGAGGGGTTGTCGGGCAAGTCCTACGCGATCCCCAACAAGCGAATCGCGCAGATCTACGTCAAAGGCCCGGCCATGCTGGGCTACTGGCGTTCGGTGGGCAATTCCCTCAACGACTTCTTCTACGAATCGTTTCTTGACGAACTGGCTGACAAGGGCGGCAAGGATCCGTTCGAACTGCGCCTGCACCTGCTTCGTGGCAACCAGCGCCTGACCACGCTGCTGCAGGCTGTGAGTGAACTGTCGGGCGGTTGGAAGCGCGGGCCGTTTACCGCCGAGGACGGTAGCAAACGTGCGCGCGGCATAGCGATGGCTTCGCCGTTCGGTACGCAGACTGCCGTGATCGCCGAGGTGTCCATCGAGAACGGGCAGGTCAAGGTGCACGATATCTGGCAGGCGATTGACCCCGGCAGCATCGTCAACCCGGCTATCGTCGAAGCCCAGGTCAATGGCGCCGTGGCGCTGGGGCTGTCTCAAACGCTGGTGGAGGAGTCGGTGTGGGTGGATGGTAAACCCCGGGCTCGCAACTTTGACTTGTACCCGATCCTGGCGCCTGCGCGGATGGCCCGGGTACATGTGCGGGTTGTCGAGAGCGGGGAAAAAATGGGTGGCATCGGCGAACCGCCGCTGCCCGCCGTCGCGCCCGCTGTCGCCAATGCGGTGGCTACGCTGACTGGCCAGCGGGTTCGTAGCCTGCCCATGAGCCGGCACACCTTCACCTGATCTGCGCCTGGATGGCTGGCCGTGCCTGGTACACCACATACGCTAGAGGAGAGCCAAATGGAAAGCATCGACTTGCTGGTCCTGCGCACCGCGCGGGACTGGCTCGCCGCCGGCGAGCGCGTGCTGCTCGCCACTGTCGCGCGCACATGGGGTTCTTCACCGCGTCCGGTAGGGTCGATGATGGCTTTGCGTAACGACGGTCGGGTGGTGGGCAGCGTGTCCGGCGGCTGCATTGAGGATGACCTGATCCATCGCTACACCACAGCCCATGGCGGGAGTGGCCTGAAGGACGGCGCACCCGAGGTGGTGCGCTATGGCGTCAGCGCCGATGAAGCGCACCGTTTCGGCTTGCCCTGTGGCGGTACGCTTGAGCTGATTCTGGAGTTCAGCCCGTCCTGGCGGTTGCTCGATGAACTGCTGGCCGAAATGGACGCCGGGCGACTGGTGCGCCGCCGCCTGGTACTGCAACCCTGTCAGGTCACCCTCGAACCCACGCAGACCCCGGAGCAATTCAGCTTCGACGGCCAGCAGATGCTCAATACCCTGGGACCGGGGTATCGGATGCTGATGATCGGAGCCGGCGCGCTGGCCGAGTACCTGGCCATCATGGCGTTGTTCAACGGATTCAAAGTGGCGGTTTGCGATCCACGTCCCGAGTACATCGAGACGTGGGCGGTGGCCGGCGTGGAGTGCATTGTCGGCATGCCCGATGACGTGGTTCGTGACTTCGCGGTCGATCTGCGAACCTGCATCGTCGCCTTGAGTCATGATCCCAAACTCGACGATCTCGCATTGCTCGAAGCCCTTCACGGACCGGCGTTCTACATCGGTGCCATTGGCTCGCGGCGCAACAGCCAGCTGCGCCGCGAGCGCCTGATCGAGCATTTTGCTGAGACCCAAGCGTCGCTTGAGCGTCTGCACGGACCGATCGGTATCTACATCGGCAGCAAGACGCCCGCGGAAATCGCCGTCAGCGTAATGGCCGAAATCCTTGCCGCCAAGAATGGGGCCAGCCTGCCGAGAGAGTTGTCAATTGCCAGGTCCAAAGCGCACTAAGGAGTGCTCAGTCGTTCGCTTGGATTGCCGTGCCCAGCGCTCATCTCGTAATCATCGGGTTTTTGCAATCACAGCACTCATGTACTGATTCAAATCGCGAAAATCGTTAACGCTCCACGCGTGCGGCGCCACCTTTACGCCATTCTCGCGCAAGGTCCGGGGAATCAGGTCGCCATTGGGGCGCAGGATAATCGAGGAGACAATAACGCCCGGATAATCACTCAAGCGTTTCTTGAAAGTGGCTGTGGTCAGGTCCGGTGTCGGCGGGTTGCTTTTGTTGGCCAGAGGTCCGGTTCCCTTGATATCCGCTCCATGACACATGGAGCATCTCTGGGTAAAAAGATTCTTGCCGTTGGCATTATCGGCGAAGGACAGTGCGGTCTGCGTCAGCGAGAAAAGTCCTAGCGAAGCGATCAATAATACTTTCATGGTTTTCATCTTCCTTGATGGAGTGGCCGCGTTTCGGCGCGCGGCAAAGATATCAGCCCGCGTGTCGGCACACACAACCATTTGCGCTGGCCACACACCGCCATCGCGGGCGAGCCCGCTCCCACAGGTTTGATGTGGTGTATACAGAATCTGTGAACAGCCAAAATCACTAATGAAATGGTTACCCCCGCCGCCCCCAGTGATAGCCCACTAAGCTTTCACTGGGGGCTCACCGGAGACCATTGTCATGAACAAAGTAGCTATCGCCGCCATCGACCTGGGTAAAAACTCCTTTCATCTTCACGCCCAAGATGAACGAGGTCATGAGCTTTACCGCAAAAAATTCACTCGCGTAGCACTTGTCCAACATTT
>NZ_FYEC01000049.1:0-23200 GCF_900187635.1 Pseudomonas sp. Irchel 3H3
GGGCGCCCCGTTAACCACGCTGGCCGAACGCAGGCTTGAAGCCGTGGGTAACCCGGCAGGACGCCGGGTTAGCCGCCCCGCGCCATGGATGGCGCGTGGCGGCGGCCCACGGATTCAAGCCGGAGTGAGGGAACACCGAGCCCAAGCGAGGTGCCGAGTGGTGGGGCAAGAGCCTTTTGCTTACTTTTGGGCTCCTCCAAAAGTGAGCCGCTGTAAAAGCGGAACCATAGGTGGCCGTTACCGCAGAAATGGATATGTACCCCGCCTAATCCAACACGCCAGAAGCCCAGAGGCCGCCACGGTAGCAAGCTCCTCCCTCGCCACAGGCCGCTACAAAGTTGGGTAGATACCTATGGATATCGCAGGCTCCACAGCTGCTACAGGCACCTCGTCATTGGCAGAAGGTTTCGTGCAAATGCCGCCATCGCAGTTGGCCTGACGGCAGTTTCTCGATCACCACCGTGGCCCGGCGATCGTTGAGGACGCCGCTGGTATCCGACTGCAACTCGCGGTAGCTGAGGGTCGCGCCTTGGGCATGCTGGTCGAGCCCGCGCATGTCGCTCAAGTCGATGCGCAGCCCCGGACGCGCACCGCCCAGGGTTTCGAACAGTTGCTGCAAGGCGCCAATGTCCAGGCTGTTGCCATTGGGGGCAATCATCGAGAACTGTGGGGAGAAGCGCGCCAGCAAGCGCTCCAGTACCCCCCGGTCGGGCGTGCCGGCGAACCATTGTTCAATGTCGGCGAGGGTCTGGGTGACTTCAGTAAAATAATCGCGATAGTCGTTCATCAGGTTTTTTCCAGGAGTGGGTGGGCGGTGACGAGCGCTTTCACGCCCGATGAATCAAAGCGCAATACGGCCCACAGCGGTACCAGCGAGAGCAGTGCGGCAGCCAGGAAACAGCGTTCGAAGGCATGTGCCGAGTGCGGGCCGAGGACGCTGAGCAAGCCACTCAGCACGGCGCCGCCGAGGCAGAAACTCAGCTGCCGATTGATGTTCCACAGGGCGCTGGCGTGGTTCATGCGCGCGGGAAGAATGTCGATAAAGGCCAGGGTCTGCGCGCAACTGCTGCACAGGCTGCCACCCAGGCCCATCAAGGCATAGGCCAGCACCGGCAGCCAGCCTTGCGGTTGCTCGATCAGCACCAGCAGGCCAATGCCCAGGCTTTGCAGGAGGGCGCCGACCACCAGCAACGGCTTGGGGCCCCAGCGGTTGAAACCCCGTTTGCCGACGGCAATCGCCAGTGCCGAGCCCAGCGCCCAAGGCAGCATCAGGGCGCCGATCTGCGCGTTACCCCAACCCTGTTGGTGCAGGTACAACACGGCAATCAGGCTGGTGCCGATGAACACGCCGGGGATCAACAGGTAGACCCACATGGCCAGCCGCAAGGACGGGCTGTGCAACAACTGCAGGTCAAGCAAGGCCGAGAGTGTGCCCGCGCCATCCTCGGCGCGCTGCACGACGCGCGGCGGATCGGCCTGCAACCAGCAAGTCGCGAGCACCAGGGCCAGCAGGGTCAGTGGCAGATTGAGGTAGAACACCCAGCGCCACGACAGCGCTTGCACGATCAGCCCACCCGCGGCCGGTGACAACGCGGGGACCAGCAACGCTACCGACATTACCCAGGTGGTCAGTTGGGCCCGTTGTTGCGCCGGGAATTGGCGAAACGCCAAGGCCTGGCCGAGGGGGATCAACAGGCCTCCGCTGAGCCCTTGCAGCAGTCGCCAGCCGATCAGCGCTTCAATCGAGTCGGCACCGGCCACCAGCAGTGAGGCGCCGCCGAACAGCAGCAGTGAAGCGAGGATCAACCGCCGCTCGCCGAACCGCGCCGCCAGCCACACACTCAATGGAATGATCAAGGTCAGGCCGAGCATGTAGGCGTTGCTGATCCACGCCAGTTGGGTCACCGAGGCGTGCAATTGCTGCGCGATGTCGGGGTAGGCAATGCTGGCGACGAACATGTTCATCAGGTCGAGGGCAAACCCCAGCAGATACACCAATGCGACTTTCCAGCGATAGGCCATGACGACTTCCCGGTCAAAGAGACGGGCAGGGTAGTGCGCTGCAAGTGCTAGAGAAACACTGGTTTGCCTGCTAGTTTGTCAAAATTATTTTGACAAGGAATGCCCTCACCATGGTCAGCCTGGACCGTTTTGATACCTTCAAGGCCGTCGTCGAGGCCGGCTCATTGACCGCAGCGGCCGATCTGCTGGGGCAGACCCGGGCGGTGGTCAGCTTCAATCTCAAGCGTCTGGAAGCCGAGTTGGGGGTAACTCTACTGACCCGCAGCACCCGGCAACTGGCGCTGACCGATGCCGGTGAGCGTTTTTATCTGCGCTGCCTGCGCACCCTGGATGAAGCGCGCCTGGCGATCGAGGAGGCGCGCTCCGAGCACACCCAGCTCAAGGGCACGCTGCGAATCACCACCACCCTGGAATTTGCCCTGGCCCAGGTGGTGGGCGCGCTGGAGGTGTTTCGCCAGGAGCATCCGCAGTTGAACATTCACTTGTCGACGTCCTCGACCCATGCCGACCTGATTTCCGAACGGTTTGACGTGGCGATTCGTCTGGGACGTATGCACGACTCCAACCTGCGCGCCGTGCAGTTGTCGACCTTCGAGATTTACCCGGTGGCGACGCGCACGCTGCTCGATCGCCACGGGCCAGTGACCCGCCTGGCCGAGCTGGAGGCACTGCCGACCCTGGGGCATGGCCGGGTGCCCGAGTTGACGGTCACGGACCCCGCAGGCACTGAGCATGTCTATCAACCGCTGCCTGGGAAAACCGCGATCATCGCCGACAACTCGGCCACCCTGCGGGCATTTGCCCTGACCGGGCAGGGGGTGGCGATTTTGCCTGAATGGCTGGTTGCCGAGGATCTGCAGCAGGGTCGATTGCAACGCTTGTTGCCCGATCACCGGTTTGCCCTGCAGGGGGTGTATGCCTTGTACCCGGACACCCGGCACCTGCCGCTGAAAGTGCGGGCGTTTATTGATTTCATGAAGGATTGGAGCTGAGGTTGGCGGGTACCTGTTCGGACGCCATCGCGGGCAAGCCCTGCTCCGACACCTCTCCTGTGGGAGCGGGCTTGCCCGCGATGCTTTTCGAGCTTCAGAGCTGCCCGCGCAAGCCAAACCGCTTCATCAACACCGACTCCAGCAAGCCTTTGGGCAGCAACCCAGCCAGCAGTGGCAGGGCGCGGCTGCCGTTGCCCAGGCGCAGCAGGCGCGGTGGTCGGTCTTGCTGCACGGCCTTGAGCAGGTCGGCGGCGAACTCGCTGGCGGCGGTCGGCTTGTCCTGAGACGCCTTGGCCCGCGCCCGAATGCCTTCGCGCAGCGGCCACCAGGGTGACTGTTGGTTGAGCAACTGTTCGGCCTCAGCCCCGGCATTTTTCGCAAAGCTGGAAGCAATCGCCCCCGGCTGCACTTCCAGCACCCGAATGCCGAACGGTGCCAGCTCCATGCGCAGCGCGTCGCTCAAGGCATGTACCGCGGCCTTGGAGGCGCAGTAGGCGCCGGCAAACGGGGTGACCAGCACCCCGGACACGCTGCCGATATTCACCACCAGGCCCTTGTTGTGGCGCAACAGCGGGAACAGCGCACGGGTGACGCCGACCAGGGCGAACACGTTGGTTTCGAACTGGCGCTGCATGGCCGGCACCCCGCCATCGAGCAACGGCCCCATGGCGCCATAGCCGGCATTGTTGATCAATACATCCAGGCCGCCATGCTGCTGGTTGATCTGTTCGCTCAGTTGCTCGAGTGCCGGGCCATCGTTGACGTCCAACTGCACGGCGGTGAAACCGACGGCGGCCAGTGCCGTCACATCCTCAGCCTTGCGCGCAGTGGCCCAGACTTGGTAACCGGCCTGTTTGAACACATCGGCCAGGGCGCGGCCGATGCCACTGGAACAACCGGTGATTAACGCGATGGGCATGGCGCGATCCTTGTGCAATCAGCAGAGAAGGGGATTCAGTCGGAGAAGCTACCTTGTAAACGCTCGGCACGAAACTCCAGCGTTTGTGGACGATAGCCAGGGCGCAGCGGCGGCATCGGCAGGCAGTCTTGCCAGTTGGCCCCAGCCTGCAATTCACCTGGGCCGCGGTAGCGCGGTGCGGCGTATTGATTGTCCGCCAGGTTGACCGTATCGCCCGGTGCATAGGCGCCGATCCGCCACCGCAATTCGGTCAGCGGCACGTTGTTGCCGTTGTTCATTTTCAGCAGCAACGGCCGGTCCGCCGGGCACTGCTCGGGGGCGTAGCTGATGCGCAACTCCAGGCGTGCCAGTTGCTTGACCTCGCGGTTGTCCAGCCATACCACCCAGATAGCCACCAAGCCCAATCCAAGCGCCGCCGCCAATGACACCGGCAAGGCCTTGGCCGGATAACGCAACAACAGAATCAACCAGGTGATGACCAACAGAACGCCGATGAACATGGAGCAAACCTCGCAAGCGGGAAACAGCATCCTACCTAAGCGTAGGGGAGGTTGGCGACCAGGCTGGCTGGGGATGCAAAAAAGCCCCCGCCCAACCCACTGCGGATAGGGGACGCAGTCGGCTGGACGGAGGCTGGTTTGTTGCCCGTGATTACTGCGCGATAGTTTTCACCGACACCCCACGCTCAAGTGGGGTGGAGCGTCCGTAGATATCCTCGAACCGCTCGATATCGTCCTCGCCCAGGTAGCTGCCCGATTGCACCTCGATGATCTCCAGCGCGATCTTGCCCGGGTTGCGCAGGCGATGCACCGAGGCGATCGGAATGTAGGTCGACTGGTTCTCGGTCAACAGGAACACGTTTTCATCGCAGGTCACCTCGGCGGTGCCGCTGACCACGATCCAGTGTTCGGCGCGGTGATGGTGCATCTGCAGCGACAGGCAGGCGCCCGGCTTGACCGAGATGTGCTTGACCTGGAAACGCCCGCCCATGTCCACCGAATCGTAGGAGCCCCAGGGCCGGTAGACCTCGCAGTGGTTCTGGGTTTCGCTGCGGCCCTGTTCGTTGAGGGTGTTGACCATCTGCTTGACGCCTTGGACCTTGTCCTTGTGGGCGATCATCATGGCGTCCTTGGTCTCGACCACGACGATGTTGTCCAGGCCGATCACCGACACCAGTTTGCCGTTGCCGTGGATCATGCAGTTGCGGCTGTCCTGGATCACCACGTCGCCCTTGCTGACGTTGCCGTTGCTGTCTTTCTCGTGCACGTCCCACAACGACGACCAGCACCCGACATCGCTCCAGCCGGCGGTCAGCGGCACCACGCAGGCGCGCTGGGTTTTTTCCATCACCGCGTAGTCGATGGAGTTGTCCGGGCAGCAGGCGAAGGTGGCTTCGTCGAGGGTCAGGGTGTCGGCATCCTGCTCACTGCGTTCAAGGGTCAGCAGGCAGGTGTCGTAGATGTCCGGGTCGTGCTTTTTCAGCTCTTCGAGGAAACGACTGGCGCGGAACAGGAACATGCCGCTGTTCCAGAAGTAGCCCCCGGCCTGGACGAACTCGGTGGCGCGCTTGACGTCGGGTTTTTCGACGAAGTGCGAAACCCGGCTGACGCCTTCGGGCAGCAGCGCATCGTTGCAGGACTTGATGTAGCCATAGCCGGTTTCAGGTTTAGTGGCCGGCACGCCGAACAGCACCATCTCACCGCGCTCGGCGGCCACGGTGGCCAGGGCCAGGGCGCGTTGCAGGGCTTTCTGGTCTTCGAGCACGTGGTCGGCCGGCAGCACCAGCATCAACTCGTCGCGACCTTCGTTGAGCAGCATCATCGCGGTCAGCGCCACGGCCGGTGCGGTGTTGCGCCCGAAGGGCTCCATGAGGATGCGCTGGGCCTCCAGCTTGCGGTTGCTCAGTTGCTCGTTGACGATGAAACGGTGGTCCTTGTTGCAGACCACGATCGGTGTGTCCATGCCATCGAACACCAGGCGCTCGAGGGTCTGCTGGAACAGCGTGTGTTCACCGGTCAGGGCGAGGAACTGCTTGGGGAACTGTTTACGCGAAAGCGGCCAGAGACGTGAACCGCTACCACCTGACAAGATCACTGGAATCATGGTGTTACTCCTCGAAAATCGTTTGGATAGAGCTACGAACGCTGTATCGTTTCACTCTTGTTCTTGTTCCGTGTCCCAACTGACACCTCGGTCCCTGTGGGAGCTGGCTTGCCAGCGATGGCATCAACCCGGTGCATCTGCTTCACCGAGTCGCCTGCATCGCGGGCAAGCCCGCTCCCACAGGGAAATGGGTCAATCGGACGAATTCATCAGCGCGTCGACACCGGGCGTTTCACCCAGACGGGCGACAGGCTGCTGCCGTTGCCGGTGACGTACAGCACCGCGGCTTCACCGCGTTCCAGGGCGACGGGCTTGAGGTCGCCGACTTTTTTCTCGCCGTCGTACAGCGCCAGGCTGACTTTCACCGGATTGATCTCGCGCTCGCCACGACCCTTGGCGGCGACGGTCTTGACCACTTCGGTCTTGCCATCGGCAGTCTTCAGGGTCAGGGGCTTGTCGGTGAGGTTCTGCACCCGTACCAGGGACTTCTGCTTGTTCTTGAACGGCGGTTCTTCGATCAGTTGCGGCTGGCCACTGGCGTTGTTGACCAGGGTGTAATAGTGATCGGCGGCCAGCTTCACCGGCAGGGTCTGGCTGCCGACCTTGGCGCTGTAGTCGCCGCCGGGCATGAAGCTGAAGTCACTGCTGGCCAACGGTGCGACTTCGCTCAGGTTGGTGCTGCCGACCGTCGCGCTGACTTCGGCGTTGCTGGCGTTGTAGATGCGCACGAAGCTCGAGCCCTTTGGTGCGACGGGACCGTAGAGGGCGGCATCGCCGGCGAACGCCGACATCGACAGCATGCTCATGCCGGCAACGAGGGCGAAGGTCTTGGCGAGACGACGAGGATTGGAAGTGCAAGTCATGGGAGTTACCTCTTTCAGTTTTGCGCCCGGTCGGGCGTCTCGGATTGAGTGTTTGCGGCTACGTTCTGTTGGCGCGCACCGGCTTGTTTGAGTTCCGCGACCCACTGCGGGTCGGCGTCGCCGATTTCGTTGTTCACGGGCAGATAACGTTCAGGAAACTCCCAGATCAGCACCTGGGGCGGGCTGTTCTTGAAGTCGTCACTTTTCAGGTAGCTGAGCATCGGCAGGATCGGCCCGTGGCCGTCCTCGGCGTAACTCACCACGTCGCTGTTCAGCGCTTGCTTGAGCGCACCGACAAAATTCCAGCTGGGGTTGGCGCTGTAGCTGGTGCCGATCAGGGCCACCGGCACTTCGCTGTTGGCGAACAGCGCGTCGTCACCGGCAGGTTGGTCGACAGCTGCCACGGTGTTGCGCTTTTGCAGCGACTCTTGCGCCGGCATCAGGTTTTCGAACAGCGGGTCCAGCGGCAGGAACAGACGCAGGTCGCCCTTGTGGGTGATTTTCTCCGCAGGTTCAGTGACGAAGCGCTGAGGCTCGCCACTCAGCGGGTACTTGTCGGCAATGGTTTTAGCCAGACGGTTGGCGGCGATCTCGGCGCCTTCCGGGGTCCAGTGGGTGTCGGTGCGCAGGAACACTTGCTGGCCCTTCTGCTTGGCCGCTTGCAGCGGGCCGAGCAGGTCCGGGGCCGGAATTCGGTCGGCGGCCAGGCGCTGGTGGAAGTCCTGGTAGAGGTTGGCGTGGATGCTCGCCGGCTTGACCTCGCCCAGGTGTTCCGGGTACAGGCGAACCTTGGCTGGCACCACCGCCATCACCAGTTGCACGCCGCGCGCCTCGAGGGTCTGGCGCACGCCCTCGACCAGCGCGTAGTTGCCTTGCAGGTTCAGCTCTTCGTTGACGATCGGGTTGAACTCTTCATCGCTGTACAACCACTGGTCGCGGCCGAGCACCACGCCCGGACGGCCTTCGTTGAACAGCTTGAAGTCCAGCGCGGCCCACAGGTTGGTGCCCAGGCGCTTGATCGGGAACTGCTCGTCGTAGTGGGTTTCCACGGCCTTGCTCCAGCGACCGTTGAGCACGGTCGCCTCGGCGTTGGTGCTGAAGCCGAAGAAGCTGCGTACCGACCACAGGCCCAGGACCATCAAGGTCACCAGGAACAGGGCGATGTAGAACACGCGTAATGAGCGGGTCATGGTCAGATCCCTCAGAACTGGAAGTAAAGGAACGGCGAAAAGCTTTGCGCCGAGAGTTTCAGGATGGAGGCGAGGAACAGCAGCAGCACCAGGGCGCGCATTGCGTAGCGTGGCCATACCGCGACCGCGCCACTGGCCAGCACCAGGGCATCGGCGCCGGGTGCTGGGTTGGCGGCTTGGCCTTGGGGGGCGGCAGGGCGGTTGCGGTAGAAGTCCCGCAGGCCAAAGAACGCCAGAGTCGCGTAGGCCACCACCAGGGTTGCCACTTGCAGGCCGGTGAGGCTGGCGCGGTTGAGTTCCGACAGCGACCAGTCGCTGAAGCTGAACATGGCGCCGTACATCCGCCCGGCGACATGCAGGTTTTCTGCGCGGAAGATCACCCAGCCCATCACCACCAGCAGGAAAGTCAGGGCCCAGCGGATCGGGTTGAAGCTGTGTGGCGAGGTGTTGAGACCGATGGCTTTCTCGATCGCCAGCCACATGCCGTGCCAGGCCCCCCAGACGATGTAGGTGATGTTGGCGCCATGCCACAGGCCACCGAGCAACATGGTCAGGAACAGGTTGCGGTAGGTGGTCAGGGTGCCTTTGCGATTGCCGCCCAGGGTGATGTACAGGTAGTCGCGCAGCCAGGTCGACAGGCTGATGTGCCAGCGCCGCCAGAACTCGGTGATCGACTGGCTGATGTACGGTTGCTTGAAGTTTTCCATGAAGCGGAAACCCATCATCAAGCCCAGGCCGATGGCCATGTCGCTGTAGCCGGAGAAGTCGAAGTACAGCTGCGCGGTGTACGCCAGGGCCCCGAGCCAGGCGTCGCCGGTGGTTGGGTTCTGCAGGGCGAAACAATGGTCGGCGACCACCGCCAGGGTGTCGGCGATGAACACTTTCTTGATGAAACCCTGCATGAACCGCGTGCAGCCCTCGGAGAACTTATCGAGGGTGTGGGTGCGGTGGTTGAACTGGTCGGCGAGGTCGCGAAAACGCAGCACGGGACCGGCGATCAGGTGCGGGAAGATCGCCACGAACGCCGCGAAGTCGATCAGGTTGCGGGTCGCCGGAGTGTCGCCACGGTAGACGTCGATGATGTAGCTGATGGACTCGAAGATGTAGAACGAGATCCCGATCGGCAACAGCACGTGGGTCAGGATGAATGGCTCAAGCCCTACCGAGGTCATCATGGCGTTGATGCTGTCGACGCCGAAGTTGGCGTACTTGAAGTAGCCGAGGATGCACAGGTCCACGCCCACGCCCAGCAGCAGCCAGCGTTGGGCCGGCTTGGTGCGCACGCCGGCGGCACCGACCTTGAGGCCGATCCAGTAGTTCCACAGCGTGACGGCGGCGAACAGCGCGAGGAAGTCCACTCGCCACCAGGCATAGAACACGTAGCTGGCGATCAACAGCAGCAGGTTGCGATAGCGTTGCCCGCTCAGGTAGTACAAGCCGAGGAAGATCGGCAAGAACAAAAACAGGAACACGTTGGATGAAAATACCATCCCGATCTCTCCTAGTTGAACTCACATTCAAGGGCCAACGGCCCCCCCAAACCCCCCGTCGAAATTTGGAGGGCATACATCTTCACTGTGGGAGCGGGCTTGCCCGCGATATCGGTCTGACACATCACCAATGTTGTCGACTGATCCACCGCTATCGCGGGCAAGCCCGCTCCCACAAGGTTTCGTGTTGGTCTTAAGAGCCTTTGCCCTTCTCATGGCTCGGGTCGTAGACCCTGGTCAGGTCACCCCCCAGGCGGAAGGTCTTGAACGGTTGCATCTCGCGCTTCTTCTCCAGCACATCCGGCGTGCAGGTGTAGAGCGAGCAGTAGGGTTCGAGCCAGGCGAATTTCGAGTCGACTTTAAGGTCGGTCATGTCCTGCTCCTGGCCGTTCTTGTCCTCGAACTCGTCCGGGTCCTTGACCCCGGCGAGTACCCGGTCGCCCAGGCGCTTGAGCGCGCCCTGGTTTTCCTGGCGCAGGTCGACACCGTTGACCTGGGCGAAGCTGGCGATCATCGCCAGCGGCGGCAAGGCGTAGTTGTGGTAGGCCAGTGCCCGCTGCTGGCGCTTGAGTTCGTTGGGCAGGAAACCTTCGGCGTCGACCTGGTTGGCAGCGACCTTGAATTCCTTGACGGACCAGTCGAACAGGTCGCGGCGGTTGGTCGCGACGGCAGTGGCCATCACCGACCAGGCGGCCCAGTACGAGTGGTTGTTGGTTTTTTCCAGCGGCAGGTTGTCCCAGTCGCTGACGACCTGGTCGGCCATTCGGCTGAACCAGGCCTCGATCTGTTGCGCTTGCTGTTGGTGAGTCGCCAGCGGCTGGGAGCTGGAGAACTTCAGGCGGATGTAGGCCGAGGCCATGCTGCCCAGCGCCCATTTGCGCATCGACTTGCCGGTGTGGTTGAAGTCCTTGGACATCAAGGCATCGGCGCTGGCCCAGGCGCTCAACTGGTTGAGCGTGCATTCGAGCTGTTGCGCACGACCGTCGCGCATGAACTGCATCACCTGTTTGCTGGTGCCCCGTTCGATGCGAGTGATGTCGGCGGTGGCGTCGCGAAAGGCTTTTTCCGATTGCACGTTGAGGGTCGAGCGAGCCTTGTCGGAGCCTTCGTATTTGCTGCGAAATTGCAGCGCGCCGGTGTAGGGCGTTGGCGTGGCGTCGCAATTGCTCTTGCTGTCGCCAGTCTTGAATTTCTCCACCGGGGCCAGATAGCCCTGGGGCGGACGCAGCGGCGCGGCGGCCTGCGTGGCGCCGGCGAACAGCGCCAGGCTGAGCAGGGCGGGCGCCAAACGGCTGTGCAGTTTTCGGTTGTGCATGGCAGACCTCATTGCCCGACCTGGGCGGTACGTTGCCCAGCGCTCGGGAATACGTTGCGTTTGCAGATTTTCGCTTCGACTTTCTGTGGCGCAGCACCCGCTTGCGGGCCCTGGACTTCAACGGCCAGCAGGTTCTGCGTGGCCCAGTCTTCGTCGGTGCGCAGTTCAAAGGCGAAACGACCGTCGGTGTCGGAGGTTTCCGGTTTGTCGATCTTGATGTCCTCGTGGCGACCGTTCATGTACCAGAGGGTGGCTTGCAGGGTTTTCACCGAAGGGTCGGCGAAGCGGATGTCGATCTGATGGCTGCTGTTGCGCAGGTCCATGTTCTTGCTGTTGACCATCAACTCGTTCTTGCCCGGCTTGAGGGTCGAGTTGCTGCTCAGGAGCGCGTCCTTGCCTTCGCAGCCGTTATCGAGCAGGGCCATCATCTGGCGGTAGATGGTTTCCTGGTCCAGGCGATACAGCGGCGAGAACTCCCAGATGAGGATCTTCGGCGGGGTTTTCTGGAACTCCTCGCTGCCCAGGTACTGCAGCATCGAACCTTCCAGGCCACCGCCGGGGAAGGCAACGTTGAGGATGTCGGCGCCGATGGCCTCTTCCAGGAAACCGGCGAAGTTGTAGTTCTTGCCGCTGTGGCTGGTGCCGACCAGGGTGATCTGTGGGTTGCCGGCATCGCTGAAGAGGTCACCGTCCGCCGCCTCGCCCTTGGGCTCGGTGGTGAACTGGTCCATGTACTGGATGGCGTAGCTGGTGCCGCACAGTTGCCCGGCCATGTTGTGCAGGGTGCCGGTCTTGCCCATGCGCCCAGACTTTTTGGTCTCGAATTCACGCTTGGGAATGTCGGCGAATTCGGGCAGGTGCTTGACCTTCTCGGCGACGATTTTCGCCGTGCGCTGGGCGCCATAAGGGGTCCAGTGCTGGTCACCGCGGAAGTAGAAATCATGCGCGGGCAGGGTCTCGGGCAGCGCTTCGTTGGTCAGCGGTGAGAGGTCCGGCACCACGTAGCCCATCTCGGCAAAACGCGCGAGCATGCCCTGGTAGTTTTTCAGCGCCTTGTCGTAATCGAACGCGGCCTTCTCTTGTGGGTTGAGCTTGTTGCGGTTCACCAGGCCACGGGTCGGCTGGTAGACCACCACCAGTTCAATGCCCTTACTCTTGAAGGCTTCGCGCAGTTGCTTGAGGCGACGAAAGCCTGCCGGCGTGGTGGTGAATTCGGTGCGCAGGTCTTCCTGGGTACGGAACAGCCAGTCGCCCTGGGCTTGCACCAGGGTGGTGAAGTTCTGCTGGTAGCGCGTGGTGTAGTTTTTCGCGTCATGGGCTTCGGGGCACAGGTTGCAGCACGGCTCGGCACTGAAGTTCGGTGCCTTGGCCGCATCGGCGCTGGCCGCGTCACTGACGCTGAACAGGGCGGCGGCCAGGCCGGTGAGGCTGAGCAGTTTGATCAAGTGGGGTTTCATGAATGTCATCCTCAGTCGCGCATTTCGGTCTGGCGTTCGACGGGGTCGATCAGCACGGCTTTTTGCTGGCGCACCAGCAGGTCGAGGATTTCGTCCTGGCGTTCGCCGAGGATCCCCGAGAAGCTGATGCCACTGGATTTGGTCGGGGCAAGCATCGACACCCGGTACAGCTCGACGCTCAGCGGCGAGTCGATGGACAGCGGTCCGCTGCCGTTGGCGGCCAGCTCACCGCCGACCACGATCAGCGACACCTGGGCGTCGAACGGGTCGAGCTTGATGTCGCGGTCGGTGTCGGAAAGGTCCTTGATGTGGCCGTAGACCCCGGTCAGGCCGTTGGCCATGGCGATGTTTTCGTAGAGGCGGATGTTCACGCTGTTACGAATGCGAATGCCGTGGCGCCGGTTGCTGATCACCTTGTTGCCCCACAGCAGGTTGTCGCCACTCTCATAGAGGGTGATGCCGTCGGTGTGGTTGCGGTAGATCTCGTTGTAGGCCACCAGGTTGTTGACGCTGTTACGGTCGATCACCAGCCCCGACAGTTTGTTGTCGTAGCTGCGGTTGTTGAAGATGAAGCTGTCGTTGACTTCCCGGGAAATGATGATGCCGTGCTTCTTCTTGGTGCCATGCACGGTGTTGTCGGCAATGATCAGCCCGTGGGAGCGGTCATGGGGGTCGATGCCGTAGACGATGTTGTCTTTGTAGGTGTTGCCCTTGACCACGAAGTCGCGGGTTTCATAGCAGTAGAAGCCGTACCACATGTCCGAGAATTCGGAGTCGATGATCCAGCCGCTCGGTTCCGAACGCTTGAGCACCTTGGCCATGTTCGGCGTGTACTGGGAAATACTCACCCCGTAGGACTTGCTGTTGGCGTAGCCGAAGCTGGCCATCTGGCTGTTGACGATGTAGGTCTGGGTGCCGCCCCAGGCCAGCAGGAACGGGCGGAATTCCTTGGGCGAGCGGAAGGTCGCCGGGCCGTTGGTTGATTCGCGCCAGCCGGTGATTTTGCTGTCGCGCACAAACAGCTGGCCGTCGTTGACCAGGAACGAACCGGCCTCCTCGGACAAACGCAACTCTTGGGTCTGCTTGTCGATATCGAGGATGCCCTTGGCGCCGACCACGATCGGCAAGCGGGCCAGGAACACCCCGGGCGAGGTTTCGCTGAAGTACTGTTTGGGCAGTTTTTTACTCAGGTCCTTGAGGTTGAGGTAACCGTCGTCAATGAAGATCGCCTGGGGGATGCCGTGTTGGCGCACCACCCATTCGGCCATCTTGTTGTCGCCGCCGATGAAGTCCTTCAATGCGTTTTCCTGCATCATCCGCCGCACGCTGACCTTGCCGGCCTTGCTGCGCACGATCTTGGCTTCCACCTCTTGCGCGGTGTAGCCGGACAGGTCGGGCAGCGTCGGTGCCGCCAGTTCCAGGGGCGCCGTCGGCGCACTGCTGACGGTGTAGGTCTTGGCCTGTTGCAGCTCCTTGGCCACGGTCACCGGCTGGCTTTTGCCCACCGGCGCGCCAGGCTCGACGCTGGCGAACGCAGCGTTGCCCGCCAGCAGCAGGGCGGCGGCCAACAGGTTGATCGCAGGGTTGTTCATCCGGGGCACTCCCTTGGCGGCTCGCATCAGAAGCGCCAGATCACGTCGACGAACGCGCGGTGCATGTACGAGTCGACCTGGTTGCCGTAGGCATCGCCGGGCTTGAACACACCGCCACGAAAGCGCACCAGCGCCGCCGGTTCGTCGATCGACTTGCTCAGGCTGGCCGGCAGCAAGCCTTGCTTGAAGTACTTGGTGACCACCAGGTCGACTTCCTGGCCGAGGTCCTTGTTACCGTCTTCCAGCGGCAGCGAGGTGCTCGACAGCAGCGCGCCGGTGACGTCGTCGTAGTTGTTGTCCACGGCATTGATGCCGTTGCTGCCGACCGGCTTGTTGCCGTCGACGCGCCAGAACTTGTGGTAGACCAGGCTGGCGTCGTAGTCGTCCTGGAGCATCCAGGAACCGAACAGGGTGGCGCTCTGCATGTTGTTCATTTCGCCACGGAAAGCCTCGCCAAAACGGTGGACTCGGGCGCGGGTGCCGGTGTAGTTGGAACGGTTGCTCTGCAGGCCGTTCTGCTCGTAGTCGGCGCTGGAACGGGCGTAGGCGGCACCGACCTGCCACTTCGGATCGAGGCGCAGGCGCACCCCCAGGTCGGTGGCCCAGCCATCGACATCGCCGCTGCGTTTGGCCTCGGCCGGGTGGCTGCCATCGGCGTTGAGCGGGTTGACCGTGTCGCGCTCGCCGGACATGCCGGTGACGCTGGCCCAGTAATTGACCGTATTGGT
The DNA here is from genome assembly GCF_900187635.1 of Pseudomonas sp. Irchel 3H3. Classification (NCBI taxonomy): domain Bacteria; kingdom Pseudomonadati; phylum Pseudomonadota; class Gammaproteobacteria; order Pseudomonadales; family Pseudomonadaceae; genus Pseudomonas; species Pseudomonas sp. Irchel 3H3. The sequence goes on from NZ_FYEC01000049.1 coordinate 14,672, forward strand.
ATTGCGCCAGTTGTAAGCGTCGCTGTTGGCTTCCAGGCCGACCCAGCTCAGGTCGCCATTCTGTTTTTTGTCGCTGGCGTCGCTCGCCTCGCCCGGTGTCGGGTAATCGAGCTTGCCGTCATCATGGGTGTGATGGGCGCGCAGGCCGACCCATTGCCCCGGTGTCCATTGCGTTGCGACATCGCCGAACACATGCAGGCGGTCCTTGTCCTGAGGGGCCAGTTCGGTGAGGTCGGTGCGGTATTCGCTGAAGCGTTCGGCGATCCCGACGTTGGCTTTCAACAGGGTGGTGTCGAAGGTCCAGTTCAACGCTTCGATGTTGGTGTCGCGCCATTGTCCGTCGTCGTTGCGCAGGCGTTGGCGACCGAACTTGAGAACCTCGCCGGGGTAAGGGGTGAGGCCGCCGTAAGCGACCCAGAACTCGCGCATGGCCAGGTAGTTCTTCTTGCTCTTGCGACCGTCGTCGTTGCTGCCCTGGGTGCCTTCGGTATCGGACTGCTGCAGGGTGTCGGTCTCGATGATGTCGGTGGAGGTCACGGCCTGGCCCATGGCGTAGGCGCTCCAGTTGCCGCTTTCGCCATAGACCCACGGACGCAGGTCCAGGCCCACGCCGTTGACGTCGCCGCCAGGCGCGGTGCCCAGGTCGCGGTCGTCTTCGGATTGACCGGTGATCTTCACGTCCAGGCCCATGTGCTTGGTATCAGTCATCGCGGCCAGGGTCGGGCAGGACCACAGCAGGGCGAAGCTCAGGCCGATGCCAGCCTTTACAAAGGGATTCAACTTCATAGGGATTCCTCACCATCTTCTTGCAGGGCCTGCACGTTCAAGGGGGTCTGGCTTACGGCGCCACGGATTGCCTGTTCTTGTTGCAACAGGCGTTGCGCCTCGGCCAGTTGCGCGGGCGGCAATTGGGCTTCGAGTGTCTGTGCCAGCTCAGTGGCTTGCGGGGTGTTCTGGGCCTTGGCCAGTTGGCTGAAGACATAGGCGTTGAGCAGGTTGGGCCGGGTGCCCTTGCCTTGGGAGAACAACTGGGCGATGGCGAAGTCGGCGCTGTTCTGGCCGTTGCGCGCAGCGGTCAGCAGGTGCTCCAGGGCTTTTTGCGAATAGACCTGGCCCAGGTAGCCCCGGCGGTAGATCTGGCCGAGGTAGTAGTCGGCGGCGACTTCCCGGCCCACGGCTTTCTGGAAGTGGGATTGCGCCCGCTTGGCGTCGGCCGGCACCCACTTGCCGTCGTAGTAGAGTTTGCCCAGCAGCAGTTCGGCCCGTGGCTGGTCAGCCGCGCGGCCGTTTTCCAGGTACTCCATCAGCTTGTCGACATCCCCCAGTTCAGGGAAGTCGTAGAGCAACTGGGCCAGGCTGACCCAGGCGGCGGGGTAGGCGGGGGCGATCTGCTCCAGCATGGTCTGGGCGGTTTTTTCGTCCGGGGTGCCGAGGCTGGCATCCGCCAGGACCCGTGCCACGCTGTCCATGCGCTGGGCCGACACGGTGCCGCGGCTGAAGCCGGCCTGCAGTTGCTTGAGCAGTTCGGCCTGTTGCTCGGGTTGGGCACGTTTCTGATAGACCGTGGCCAATTCGACGTAGCAGATGTCGGTGCTGCTCAGCGCCACTTTGCAGATTTTCTCGATGTCATCCAGGTGCTGGTCGTAGGTGCCCTGGGTGCGATACAGCAGCACCTGGGCCAGGCCGGCTTCCGGGTAACCGGCGCTGCGCCATTGGCTGATCTGCTGCTGCGCGTTCACGTTGGGAAAACTGTGGGGATACTGCAGGTACAGCATCGCCAGCGGGATCAGGGTATTGCCCTCGCCATTGGCGAAGGCCTTTTTCAGCAAGCCTTCGGCTTCGTGCTGCTCGGCTTCGCTGGAACCCGGCTTGGCCACCAGCAGGCGGCCCAGGCGCGCCTGGGCTCGTGGCGAGATTTCGGCGGCAGCCCGGTAAGTGGCTTCGGCGGCCTTGATCTGCGCCGGGTCACGGGTTTCCACCTGCAGGTCGGCGAGGCCAACCTGGGCTTCGCTGTAACCCAACTCGGCCAGTTGCTGATAGTTCTGCTGCGCCAGCGCGGTGTCGCCACGTTTCAGCGCTTCATTGGCCAGGCGCTGGTCGGGCAGGCCGGCGCAGCCACTGAGGCCGATGGCCAGGGCCAGTGCGCAGAACGCATAACCCTTGTGCAAATAGGCTTTTGTGGGAGCCGGGCTTGCCCGCGATGGGCACGGTTGGGTGTGCCTGGCGGACCGAGGCGTTGCTTTCGCGGGCAAGCCCGCTCCCACAATGGCTCGCTCCCACAGAGGCTGCGGTGTTCTTTGGAATGGGGGCGTGATCACAGGCATGTCCTCCGCTTAAAGACCTTTAGCCATGGCTTTGTCGATCAGCCAGTTGAGGGACGGACCACGGTCGCTGCTGACTTCCACCGGGCGGCCGGCGAAGGTGCTGTCCAGGGGAGCGTCAGGCTTGATCTGCACGCGGATGTCGGAGGACAGGTCGGCGCTGTTGAGGCTGGTGCTGCTGACGATCTTGCCGCTGCGCAGCTCGTCGTCGCCGGCCACCTGGAAGTTCACTGCGGTGCCTGGGCGCACGTCGGCGAACTGGCGATAGGTGAAGCGCGCCTCGACGTTGGCCTGGCTGTTGCGCGGCACCAACTGGAAGATCACATCGCCCTTGCTGGCGTACTGGCTGTCGGCAACCATCTGCTGGGCCACGGTGCAGTCGCAGGGGGAGGTGAGGGTGCCGGTCATCTGCTTGCCGAACAGTTCCTCAACCTTGGCCGGCTGCAACTGGTCTTCGTCCAGATGGCCCTTGAGTACGTCGAGCATGCTGGTGCTGAAAGTCGCCAGGGGCGCGCCCTTGGCGGCCACGCCGTCGGTTTGCACCAGGCTCTGCACCGTGCCATCGCGAGGCATGGTGACGTTCATTCCCGGCACGCTGACCAGGCCCGCCTGGGCATGGCTGACGAAGTACATGCCGTACACCGACTTGAGGATGAAGCCGAACGCCGCCAGGCCAATGACGAAGATCCCGGCGCTGAAGGTCACCGCCCGCAGGCGGCCGAAGGCGGTCATGCCGCTGCCACCGTCCTTGAGCTTGCGCGCCTTGGTGAAGTTGTCCCGTTGCAGGGTCGCCAGCACGTCGCCCATGGTCACGATATCGCCAGACAGGTGCGAGGTGATCAGGTGGCGCAAGGTCGAGATGTCCTGGGGTTCCAGGTTCTGGAACTGGCAGCCGACGCGACCGGTCTGGCGGTCGAACGAACGGACCATCAGCTCGACGTCCATGGCCAGGCCAAGGTTGTCGATCAGAAACTGCAGCCGCCCCTTTTTCACCTCACCGACCTTGAACGGGATCTGCCCACCATTGAAGCTCAGGCCACCGGCCGACAGGTCGATCAGGCGCGCCTCCACGGGCGTGCGGTCCGGGCCGAAGAAGCGCAGCTTGGCCGGGATCTTGACTCGGGCGTGTTGGCGTTGGGCTTCGGATTCATGCACTACGTTGACGTTCACGGCGGTATTCATAGGGGCGATTTCCTAGTTAATTCAGGCAAGGCGGGTCAGACCATCAGCAACAGCGCGGCGACAAAAATGCTGCCGGCGGAGAAGGTCATGGTCCGAGACGACCAGGTGTTGAACCAACGTTGAAAGCTGGCCAGGTCACGGGTCAGGGAAGTGGGCTGGCGAGTCCAGGACTGTTGATCGAGGCGGAAGAACACGTAGATCTTCACCAGCGCGCCAACGATCTGGTTGTAATAGAGAATCACCGGGTAGGCCGGGCCGATCCGGTGTCCGGAGCAGGACAGCAACAGGGTCAGGAGCAGCCGGGTGATGCCGATCCACAGCAGGTACACCAGGATGAAGGCGGTGCCGTACTTGAAGCTGGCGATGATCGCCACGGTCAGGCCCAGCAGTGAGGTCCACATCGACACGCGCTGGTCGAACAGCACCACTGAGGTGAACAGGCCCAGGCGTTTCATCCCCAGGCCCAGGGCCCGGGAGTTCTGCCGCAGGTTGTTGCCGTACCAGCGGAACATCAGCTTGCGACTGGCCTTGATGAAGCTCTTCTCCGGCGGGTGCTCCACGGTGTTGATCGCGGCATCCGGCACGTAGAAAGTGTCGTAGCCCAGGCGCATCAGGCTGAACCAGCTGGATTTGTCGTCACCGGTGAGGAACTTGAAGCGGCCCAGGCGCCAGTGTTGCAGCGAGTCGCTTTCGACATCGGCGATGAAGTCCGGGTTGGTGACCACGGTGGCGCGGAACACCGACATGCGCCCGGTCATGGTCAGCACGCGTTTGGACAGGGCCATCGAGCACATGTTGATGTGGCGCTGGGCGAAACGCAGCTTGTGCCATTCGCTCATGATGTAGCCGCCGCGCACTTCGCAGAATTCGTTGGTGGTCAGGCCGCCGACGTTCTCGAACAGTTGGAACCACGGCACGGTCTTGCGCACGACACCTTCGGCGAGCACGGTGTCGCCATCGATCACGGCGACCACGGCGCGGTTGTCCGGCAGGTGGCGGGAGATGGCGCGAAAACCGTAGGCCAGGCCGTCACGCTTGCCGGTGCCAGGGATGCGCACGAAGTCGAGTTTGACGTGAGCCGGCGGGTTCATTTTTGCCCACAGGCTTTTCACCAGCAGCTCATCGGACATTTCCACGATCGAGCAGACCAGGGTGGTCGGGAAGCCGCACTCGATGGCTTCGCGGATCACCGAGCTGTACACCTGGGCGGTGGTCAACGCGTCGATACGAAAACTGGTGACCATCAGAAATACATGGGACGGGTCCGCCGCGCTGCCCAGCTTGCGCACTTTGCGCCGCAGGTGCGGGTAGACCACGTAGAGAAACAGCATGCCGCGCAGAAAGTGCGTGGCACCCATCGAATAGCGCCAGATACCCACGGCGCCAATCAGGAAAATAAAGTCCTTGGACTCGGCGTCAAAGGTGGACGTGGGCAACAGCAAGGCCAGGCCCATCAACAAACATAAAAACAACAGCCAACCGGCGGCCTGGAGTAGGCCGTGTTTTAGCCTGTGCATAATCGCAATCCTAAAGTCAGTGGCAAGCTCCGGGGCCCGGTAGGAGCACAGCTTGCTGGCGATGGCGAATGTGAGTCCGTCATCGCCGGCAAGCCATGCACCTACAGGTGATCCAGGTGTCGGCGCCTTACCAGCAGATGCCTTCGGTGCGGCCGCTGACGCTGGTGGCCTTGGACATGAAGCCCACCAGGTCGATGACCTGTTTGCCGTGGGGCGCGTCCTGGGCCAGGGCGCGGAACTTCTCGTCACGGTTGCCGAGGATGATCACGTCGCAGTTGTCGATCACCGAGTCGAAGTCCGAGTTGAGCAGGGACGAGACGTGGGGGATCTTCGACTCGATGTAGTCGCGGTTGGCGCCGTGAACCCGGGCGTACTCGACATTGCTGTCGTAGATGCTCAGGTCGTAGCCCTTGCCGATGAGCATTTCTGCCAGGTCTACCAGCGGGCTTTCGCGCAGGTCGTCGGTGCCCGCCTTGAAGCTCAGGCCGAGCAGGGCGATCTTGCGTTTGTCGTGGCTTTCGACGATGTCGAAGGCGTTCTGCACCTGTGACTCGTTACTGCGCATCAACGAGTTGAGCAGCGGCGCCTCGACATCCAGGGAGCTGGCGCGGTAGGTCAGGGCGCGCACGTCCTTGGGCAGGCAGGAACCGCCGAAGGCGAAGCCCGGGCGCATGTAGTACTGGGACAGGTTGAGGGTCTTGTCCTGGCAGACCACGTCCATCACATCGCGGCCATCGACGCCGACGGCCTTGGCGATGTTGCCGATTTCATTGGCGAAGGTCACTTTGGTGGCGTGCCAGACGTTGCAGGTGTACTTGATCATCTCGGCCACGGCGATGTCCTTGCGGATGATCGGCGCGTCGAGTTCTTCGTACAGCGATTGCAGAACGTCGCCCGAGGCGGTGTCGAATTCGCCGATCACGGTCATCGGCGGCTGGTCGTAGTCCTTGATCGCCGTGCTTTCACGCAGGAACTCAGGATTGACCGCAACGCCGAAGTCGACCCCGGCTTTCTTGCCCGAGCAGTCTTCGAGGATCGGGATCACCACGTTGGCCACGGTGCCCGGCAATACGGTGCTGCGCACCACGATGGTGTGGCGGGTGGTCTTGTCACGCAGGACAAAACCAATCTCGCGGCATACCGCCTCGATGTAGTTGAGTTCCAGGTCGCCGTTTTTCTTGCTGGGCGTACCGACGCAGATCATCGACAGGTCGGTGTCGCGAATGGCCTCGGCGAAGTTGGTGGTACCCCGCAGGCGACCGGTCTGGATGCCTTGTGCGAGTAGCTCGCCCAGGCCCGGTTCAACGATCGGCGAACGACCGGCATTGATCATATCGATCTTGTCTTTGGCGACATCGACGCCGACGACGTCATGGCCTCGTGCAGACAGGCAACCGGCACAGACTGCACCGACGTAACCCAAACCAAATATGCTGATGCGCATCGCATTTACCTCTGTGTTTATCACGCCATTAAATGGCCGAAGTTAATAGTGTTCAGCGGTCGTAATTAACGCGGAAGTTCGGCAGGCGAACACCGCACTTCCTTCTATTGGCATGCTCAGTGGCGAGTGTCTAAATAAGTGCACTCAAGTTGTGCGTAACTTGGCCTGATTGTGTTGGCTCGCCCTGATATGCAGCCGGGCGTCCTTTGGGGCGCCGTGGTGCAACTGCCGGGTGATCCTGAGGTTCGGCAAAATGCCAGTAACCTCAACCACTTAGGTGCCCGCATTGAGCACGATTATGGGGGGCGCAGCCTTGGCCTTTGGGCAATAGTGAGGTGAGGGGTCTCCTGTCGTTCACTGTTATCCCGGTTTAATGGTGCAGCCTGCCAAGTTCAATGTGACAACTTGGTGAGTGGCTTGGCACTTGGCGTAAGTTATCTCCTACAGCGACATGGAGAATCGTTACCGGTGGTATGAGCGGCGTATTTTCAGATAGTTCATGGCCGTTCATCCCCCACTCTGAAATTTCTTGAAATATTGGCAAAGATGGCACTGCTCTCATATTGATAGCACTTGCCGTTTGGCCCTTTATTAATGGGGAGTTAATTGACGGGGATAGTTTTATGCCACTACCGGGTTAAAAAAACGGTGCCACTAGTGAAAAAAATCACCCCTGTCGAGTGAAATTAAAGTTAGCGCAATGGGGTGGTGGTTTTTTGGCGCCATAAGAATGGCGTGATGACGTGCAGAGAGGAGAAAGGGGAGCGGGGCGCACGTACCGCTGGTCGGGCCGTGCGCCAGGAGGGTGCGTCAGTCCTCGGCGTGGTCGCGCAGGAACACCAGGCTGTCGGGTTTCGACTGCTCGGCGCTGTAGCGGTAACCCTGCTGGTCGAACTGCTTGAGGTCGGCGGGGTCGTTGATGCGTTCCTGGATGACGAAGCGGCTCATCATGCCGCGGGCCTTTTTCGCGTAGAAACTGATGATCTTGTACTGGCCGTTCTTCAGGTCCTTGAACTCGGTATTGATGATCCGGGCATTCAGGGCGCTGCGCTTGACCGCCGAGAAGTATTCGTTGGAGGCCAGGTTGAGCAGCACATCGTCGTCTTGCTCGGCCAGGGCCTCATTCAACCATTCACTGATCTGCGTGCCCCAGAACGCGTAGAGGTCCTTGCCCCGGGCGTTGGCCAGCTTGGTGCCCATCTCCAGGCGGTAGGGCTGCATCAAGTCCAGCGGGCGCAACAGGCCGTACAGGCCCGAGAGCATGCGCAGGTGTTGCTGGGCATAGTCGAAATCGGCTTCGCTGAAAGTCTGGGCATTCATTCCGGTGTAGACGTCGCCCTTGAAGGCCAGCAGCGCCTGCTTGGCGTTCTGCGGGGTGAACGCCGGGGTCCAGCTGCCAAAGCGCGCGGCATTGAGGCCGCCGATCTTGTCGGAAACGTGCATCAGTTCGCTGATCTGTGCCGGGCTCAACTCGCGCAACTGCTGGATCAGTTCCTGGGAATGATCGAGGTATTGCGGCTGGGTGAAGCGCTGGGTGGCCGGCGGTGTTTGGTAATCGAGGGTCTTGGCGGGGGAAATCACCATCAGCATGAAGTCGTCTCCTTTAATCGTGCGGGGATTCTAGGGGGTTGGGCGGTTTGACTCCAGCTATCAGGACGATAGGTGCCGGGCGGTGTGCGTGTGGTAGGAGCAAAGCTTGCTCGTGATGAACGATAAGCGGATTTTGCGCACATACCGCATACCGCATACCGCGTCGCGCCAGTCGCGGCATAGGTATCTACACAACTGTGGTGCGACGTTGTACCTCTGGGCCTCTGGGGTGTTGGATTAGACCGAGTACATATCCATTTCTTCGGTAACGGCCTCCTATGGTTCCGCCTGACGGCGGCTCACTTTTGAACAGCGCAAAAGTAAGCAAAACGCTTTTACCCCACCACTCGGTGCCTCGCTTAGGCTCGGCATGCCCGTACTCCGACATTGATTTGGGGGGCCGCCGCAATGGGCCTTCCCTGGCCCAGTGCGGCTAAACCGGCGTCCTGCCGGTTTACCCCCCAAATCAATATCG
>NZ_FYEC01000060.1:0-1664 GCF_900187635.1 Pseudomonas sp. Irchel 3H3
ACGGCGTTTTTCAAGGTAGTTGTCGTGTCGCCCGTCTTGCTAGGCGACCTTCACGACAACTGTCAGCTCCCTTTCGGGGTTGAGATACACCGTCCCGATAGGGTTCCAGTTGCGTGTCTCACCTGACCATCTTTCAGGCCTTTTTTCTCTCGCTTGCCCATAGATTGCCGCCCTCCGGGCCAAGATTTCCCGGTCATTTCCCTCGTGGCGCTGGGCGGGTGTCACGAAGCGGATTCGGCTATGACGATGCTCGGTGTTGTACCAGGCCATAAAATTCCTCACCCAGATACGCGCGTCATCCAGGCTGCTAAATCCATCCTGCGGCCACTGCGGGCAGTACTTCAGCGTTCTAAACAGCGACTCCGAGTAAGGATTGTCGTTGCTTACCCGAGGTCTTCCTCTCGATGGCGTGATACCCAGGTCGTACATCTTGGTCAGTAACGTCACCGATTTCATCGGTGCGCCATTGTCCGAGTGAAGCACCAGCGGCTGACGCCAGCACTTCTCTCGAGTGACACTTCGTTGCAGTAGGACAGCTGCTTTTTCACCGCTTTCTGCCTCGTAAACTTCCCAGCCCACGGCCTTTCGGCTGTAGATATCCTCGATCAAATAGAGGTAGTAAAACTTCCCACGAACCGGCGACGGCAGGTACGTAATATCCCAAGACCACACCTGATTGGCGGCTGTCGCCGCGTAAGTGGTGGGTGCTTCATGGCGATGCGGGCGTTTGGCGCGGGAACGATGATGCTGCTGATCTGCCGCATGCAGCACTCGGTAAAAGGTTGCCTCCGATGCCATGTAACGTCCCTCGTCAGCGAGCCGTGGCACGATCTGGCTCGGTGGCAGATGTGCGTAGGCCTTGCTGTTGCACAAGACCAGGATAGCTTGGCGCTCAAGATCACTCAGGGCGTTACTCGGCACTGGCCTCACCGTCGTGGTGCGCCCATCTGCCAACATTGCTTCGGGCAGGCTCCAGCGCTGTAGCGTGCGTAGCGAAATACCGACTTCTAGACACGCAGGCGCCCTGCGGGCGCCCGCCGTGATGGCTTCGTTGAGCCAGTCGACGAGAAGATGCCGTTCTGGCAACAAGGTCAATTGACCTCGTCGTCGCTCCCCCAGTAGGCATTGAGCTTTTTTCGCAGCACCAGCAATGCGACTGTTTCAGCCAGTGCTGCATCCTTTCGGCGCAGCTCGCGCTCCAGTTCCCGAATCCGGTTTTTATCCTCCTTGGTCTCCCCAGCGATTCCTTTTTTCAGCGCTGAATGATTAGTACTGTTGGCAATGAAAGCTTTGCGCCAGCCATCAATTTGCTCAGGGAAAATACCGTTGCGACGGCAATACTCACTCAGCTCCAGCTCCGACAAAGCTGATGATTCGATGACTGCCATGAGCTTGGATTCGGCAGACCAATTTTCAGGCGACTGCTTGTTTTCGGACAACTGGGAACCTCTGGCAGCAGCTTGCTTACGCCAATAATGAAGAGACATGTCGCTACAACCTTCACGGCGCGCGACCTCCGACGCTGAAAGGCTCAGGGGCGGAAGCATCATTTTCAACAACGCAGCTTTGCGTTCTTCTGAATAGAAAGGCATGACCTTACTCTTGCCGCCCCCGGAATACTTTTAAAAAGCGGAGGACACGACAACTACCCTGACACCGGGGGG
>NZ_FYEC01000048.1:0-25970 GCF_900187635.1 Pseudomonas sp. Irchel 3H3
TCTGGCTCTGGATTTTGATCCTGGGCGCCCCGTTAACCACGCTGGCCGAACGCAGGCTTGAAGCCGTGGGTAACCCGGCAGGACGCCGGGTTAGCCGCCCCGCGCCATGGATGGCGCGTGGCGGCGGCCCACGGATTCAAGCCGGAGTGAGGGCACACCGAGCCTAAGCGAGGTGCCGAGTGGTGGGGAAAGAGCGTTTTGCTTACTTTTGCGCTGTCCAAAAGTGAGCCGCCGTCAGGCGGAACCATAGGAGGCCGTTACCGCAGAAATGGATATGTACCCCGCCTAATCCAACCCCCCAGAGGCCGCCACGCAAGCAAGCTCCCTCGCCCCAGGCCGCTACAAATTTGTGTAGATACCTACGGCCATCGCGAGCAAGCCTTGCACCTAGCGCCCACCTGATTATTTGACGAACGGTCATCCGAGTGTTCAGATACCGCCCAGTTTCAGGTGCCTCATGCCGCCGTGCATGAGGTGAAACGGGAAACCGGTGCGCCCTTTCAGGGTTAGTCCGGTGCTGCCCCCGCAACGGTAAGCGAGTGACGCGTTCGACAGACCACTGGGCCCAAAGGCCTGGGAAGGTGAACGCTTCGAGCCTCGCAAGCCCGGAGACCGGCCTGAAATTTCTGTTTGGCAAACCTGCGGTGGGCGGGCATGGGCCGGTATTGGCGCGTGTCCGGTACTTTCTCCTGCGTGCTTCTGCGAAGATTTTTTTCGAGAAGACCAAAAATGACTCAGATTCCAACTCCTTCCAACCAGGACCTGCGTCCTGCGCGACTGTATGCCTGTGGCGCCCTGCTCTGCCTGATCAGCCCACCCGCCCTGGCCGACACCTCGGCCATGACCCTCGACCAGCAACTCGTCAGCGCCCCGTCGGTGGAATCCACCACCGTCGCCGAAATGGCGCGGTTCGGCAGCAAGGTCGAGATCATCGACCGCGCCCGGATCGAACGCGCCGGCCCCGACGCCGACATCACCCGCGTGCTGCAGATGTCGGTGCCCGGCCTCTACGTCGCGCCGAAAAACGGCCCCTTCGACTACGCCAACTATTCGCTGCTGGGTGGGCGCAACGACGACACGCTGATCCTGCTCGATGGTGTGCGCCTGAACAATCGCCTGTACGGTGGGCTCTACCTCGACACCCTACCGGCCAATGCCATCGAACGCATCGAAGTGCTCAAGGGCGGACAAAGCCTGCTGTTCGGCACCCAGGCCGTGGCCGGGGTGATCAACATCGTCACCCGCAGCGCCCAGACCCGCGAGACCTCCGGTGAACTCAACATGGGCCTGGACAGTTTCATGGGCCGCAGCGGCGACGCGCGCGCCGAGCAGATCGTCAGCAACGGCTTTGGCGACCTTGGCTTGCTGGCGTACGTCAGCCACAACGTCTCCGACGGCTACCAGCCATTTCGCAGCAGTGACATGCGCAGCACCGCCACCGACCGCAAGCGCGGCTACGAAGTCAGCACCTTTGGCGCCAAGGCCACCCAGGCCTTCGGCGACGATTCGCGCCTGGAACTGTTCTACCAGTACAGCGACGCCAACCTGGACTTCGCCCGCCCCACGGACAACCGCAACACCAGCAACGACCGGGTGCAACAGATCGCCACGGCGACCTTCGAACAGCAGGTCAATCAAGACCTGAGCTACTTCCTCAAAGGCCATGTCAACGACTGGGACACCCGCTACACCCGGGTCTACAACCTCGAAGGCGGTGGCACCCGGGTGCTCAATCACAACGACTACTGGGGCTTCACCGACTGGGGCCTGCAGGCCGAGGGCAAGGCCGAACTGCCCGGTGGCCACGTACTGGTGTTCGGCAGCGACAACCAATGGTTCAAGGGCCAGGACGATGTCATGGTCATCGACAACCAACAGGCCGAAGCCCACGCGCTGTATACCCAATTGCGCCCGGTGATCGCCGCGCTACCGGACTGGCACCCGAGCATCGGCGTTCGCCAGGAGCACCTGAGCGGCGGTGAAAGCGCCACGGTCGGCATGCTCACTTCACTCTACGACCTGACGGAGCACTGGGCATTGCGAGGCCAGTTCGGCAGCGCCTACAAGCTGCCCAATGCCGAGCAGTTGTACGTCAACGAACCTGGCGAGGAGATGGGCAACCCCAACCTCAAGGCCGAGAAGAGCCGCAATGCCGAACTCGGCCTGGATTACCGGGGCACCCTGCTGGCCCGCGAATTCAGCGCCAGCGTCACCGGCTTTCGCCGGGAAATCGATGACCTGATCACCCTCGACGGCGACCAGTGGGTCAACGGTGATGGCCAGATCCTGGTGCGCGGTATCGAAGTCGACGGCCAATGGCAGCTCAATGATCGCTGGAGCCTGCAAGGCGACATGACCCGCAACCTGGTGGAGGGCCGCAACGGCGTGACCATCAGCAACATCCCGAGCTTCTTCGCCCGCTCACGCCTGGGTTATGAGTCGGACAATCGCTTGTGGGGGGCCGGAGGGGCGCTGCGCTACATCCGTTCGGTGGTCAGCGCCAAGGACGTGGATTACGGCCACTACTCGGTGGTCGATGCCGATGCCTATCGCTACCTGGACAACGCCCGGCGCCACCGCCTGAGCCTGCTGGTGGAAAACCTGTTCGACCGTGACTACGCCACCAGCATGACCACCGGCAGCCCGTCCGTGGAGAACCTCGGCCGGCCGTTCACCACCGAGGTGCGTTACACCTACCGTTTCTGAGGGAGTGCTTGCCATGGAAAATGACGTCAACGGCGTGCCGAGCGATCCGGCCTGGTCGAGCATCCCGCCGCACGCCCGCCAGGTGTTCTTGTGCACCGGGCCGCGGTGTGTGGCCAGGGGTTCCCTGGCGCTGTGGAAAACCCTGCGCCGGGAATTGCTCAAGCACGACCGGATCGAAACACCGGCGGGGGTCCTGCTGACCCGCACCGGCTGCCAGTTCCCCTGCAACCTGGGGCCGGTCCTGACCGTGTACCCGGATGCTTGCTGGTACCGGGTGCGCGATGACCAGGAGGTCAAGCAACTGGTGGACGGGCATCTGGTGGCGGGTGCGGTGGTCGCGCACCTGCTGATCGGCGCGCCTGCAGGAGATCCGTCCAATGCTTAGGCGAGTGCTGCTCAGTGTGTCGCTCTGTGCCCCGCTACCCGTACAGGCGCAGACCTACGACAACTGCGGGACAACCCGGGCAATCGAGCAGGCGCCGCAACGAATCATCGCGCTCAACCAGCACAGCGCCGACACTTTGCTGGCCCTGGGAGCCGGTCCGGCGCTGATTGGCGTGGCCTATATCGACGATGACAATGTGGCGATCGAACAAGGCGCCTACCGCGGCATCCCCCTGATCTCCAAACGTTATCCATCGGCTGAGGTGCTGTACACCCAGCACGCCGACCTGGTGGTGGGCGGGTTTGCCTCGGCCTTTGCGCAACACCTGAGCTCACGGCCGATGCTGGCTCGCCAGGGCATCGCCAGTTACCTGCTGGAGTCCGCCTGCGACCAGCGCTCGCTGGATTTTTTCGCGCACATCCGTGCCGACCTGCAAACCCTCGGCGCTCTACTGCAACGCCCCGGGCAGGCGCAGCAATTGAGCGCCGCCCTGGACGCCGACCTGGCCCGGGCCGCGGCGCTGCACAGCGGTGCCAAACCTTTATCGGTGTTCTACCTCGATAGCGAGGCGGACGGCCTGGACAGCGTCGGCAAAAACGCCTTTGTCACTGCCCTGCTCAGCGCCGCCGGGGCGCGCAACACCTTCGCCGAGGTCGACCTGGGCCGCCTGAGCGTGAGCCGCGAGACCTTGCTCGACAGTGACCCCGACGTGCTGTTGCTGGCCGACGCCGTCTGGTCTCCGGCCAGCCGCAAGCGTTATCTGCTGCGCCACGACCCGGTGCTCTCGCAATTGCGGGCAGTGAAGGAAAACCGCATGCTCGACGTACCATTCGCCCACCTCGTGCCAACGTTCGCCAGCGGGCGCGTGGCGCTGGAATTGGCGCAGCGTTTAAAGGAGATACGCATGGAGCTGCTACGGGACCCCTATGGCCACGCGCTGGACCAGCCCGTCGGCGTGGCAAATGACGCGGTTGCGGCCGGTGGTCTTGGCGGCGTACAGCGCCAGGTCGGCGTCGCTGAGCCATTGCGTGGCGTCGCTGTGCATCGGGTTGAACGCCGCCAGGCCGATGCTCAGGCTGACTTGCAGGGTCGGGCTCTGTTCATAGCCCAGGCCCGAGAAACGGTCGCGCAGGGCGTCCATCGCCTGGACCGCATGGGCCAGCGGCACGTCGGGGAGGATCACGCAGAACTCGTCCCCGCCGTAACGCCCCGCGACGTCCGTGGCGCGCAGGTTCTGCTTGAGGATCTTGCTCAACTGGCGCAGCACAATGTCCCCGGCGACATGCCCGTAGGTGTCGTTGATCGACTTGAAGTGATCGATGTCGATCAAGGCAATCGCCCCGCCGGCCTGCTGACGCTGGCAGCGCTGGAACTCGATTTCCAGGGCGTCTTTCCAGGCCCCGTGGTTCAACAGCCCGGTCAGGCTGTCGGTGCGACTCAGGGCCAACAGTTCACGTTTGCTTTTGCCCAGGGCATGGGTCTGGCGAAAGCAGATCCAACCGAGTGCCAGTGGGTAGAAGGTCAGCAACGGCAAGCAGGCATACATCTGCAAGGAACTGGTCGGCGGGATGAAGGCCGGCAGGAACAACAACAGCCCAAGCCCCAACCCCAGCAGTTGGGCCAATAGACCGGCGAGCAGGAAGCGCAAACCGCCAATGGCCACGTTGTTCATGGCCATCATCGACAGTGTGGCAACGCTGGGTAACGGGTTGAACTGCATGGCCGCCACCCAGAAGCCGCCCATGAACGAGTCAAGCAACAGGTTGCGATATTCCGCGCGATACGGCACCGCCGAGCGGCGGGTCCACTGGTACGCCAGGTGCGGCCATACCAGGCCGTTGAACAGCATCAATGCCACCAGCCAGACCGGCGGCTTGAGCGGCAGCAGCGCCGCACCCACGCACAACAGGCCCAGCACCAGGCCGAGGGAGCGCGAGGTGTACAGCCTCTTGGCCATTGAAAGTCCCTTTCCTGCAACAGGTTGCATAGGGGGCCAAAGCTCCTCTTGGTACGGCAGATGGGAACCCTGCGACAGCTAGTCCCGCAGACGGCAACACATCGGAGTCTATCAGGGCAACGTCAAATTGCCATCACCGTCCAGCAGCCAGAAAAAGCCGGCCCAGCCTACCCTGCGCCGAAAGATTGACTATAAATGACAGGGACTCATCGCACCGCTGGCGCGGGTGTGCGGCACGACGAAAAACGAGGAGGAGCATGCACACCCATCAGGTTCTGATCATCGGCAGCGGTTTTGGCGGCCAGTGTGCGGCGGTCAATCTGCTCAAGGCAGGTATCGACGATTTCCGTCTGCTGGAGCGGCGTGATTTTTTTGGCGGCACCTGGTGTCAGAATACCTACCCCGGCGCCGCAGTCGATGTGCCCTCCCCGCTCTACTCCCTGTCGTTCGCCTCCTGGCCCTGGACGCAGATGTTCGCCGAGCAGGCCGAGCTGCACCGCTACACCCAACATGTGGTCGAGCACTACCAACTGCGTGACAAGGTCGAGTTGCAGGCCGATGTCGAGCGGGTCGAATGGGACGACAACGCCCGGCAATGGCAGGTCTTCACCCGTGGCAAAGGCACCTTCCGGGCGCAGTTCCTGATCAACGCCTCCGGACCGCTGAGCCAACCGGTGATCCCGGCGTTCGAGGGCCTGCCACGTTTTGCCGGCAGCACCTTTCACAGCAATGCCTGGGATCACCGCTACGACTACCGCAACAAGCGGGTCGCCATCGTCGGCAGCGGTGCCAGCGCGGCGCAGATCATTCCCAGCATTGCGCCGCAGGTCGCCCACTTGCATGTGTTCCAGCGCACCGCGCATTGGGTGCTGCCCCGCGCCGACCGCAGTTTCGGCCGCTTCCAGCGCTGGCTGCTGGGACTCAAGCCGGCCTACAAGCTGCTGCGCTGGCTGATCTACTGGCAATTCGAAACCCGGGTGATTGCCTTCAAGTATTCGAAAACCGCCCTCAAGCTGGTGCAACAGCAAGCGCTCAATCATCTCAAGCGCCAGGTGCCGGACCCGCAACTGCGACAAAAGCTCACCCCGGACTTCACCATCGGCTGCAAGCGGGTGATTCTGTCCAGCACCCTATACCCGGCGCTGAGCCGCGCCAACGTTACCCTGCACGGCCGCGACCAGGGCATCGCCGCACTGGACGAACGGGGCATCCGCACCCTCGACGGCCAGCACCTGGAGCTCGACCTGATCGTCTGGGCCACCGGCTACGACGCCACCGACGGGGTGATCAATTATCCGGTGCTGGGCAAACACGGCACTCGCCTGAGCGACGTCTGGGCGCTCTACCCACGCGCCTACCTGGGTACCAGCCTGCCGGACTTTCCCAACCTGTTTATCGTCACCGGCCCCAACACTGGCATTGGCCATACCTCGGCGCTGTTCATCATCGAGTCGCAGATGAACTACATCCTCGACTGCATTCGCACCCTCAAGGCGCAGGGCCTGCGCAGCATAGAAGTACGCAAGGAGGCCGAAAGCGCCTATACCGAAATGATCCACCAGCAGATGCAGCGCACCGTGTGGAAATCCGGTGGCTGCCACAGCTGGTATCAAAGCAAGAGCGGTCACGTGATCGCGATGTTTCCCGGATTCAGTTTCAGCTACCACCAACTGACGCGCCGACTGAAACCGGGCGACCACATCCTGTCCTGACGAGTACTGGGGAGAACGCGATGGTAATTGTGCTGATCCTTGCGCTGCTGCTGGTCTACTGGACCTGGCGCACCTGGCCGCGTCTCGGCCACCTGCTGTACGACGCCAGCACGGCGTTGGAGGCGCGCCTGTATCGCCTGGAAAAAATCACCATGCCGATTGCCGAAATGGGCATGGTCACCTACCAGGGCGGGCCTGACACGCCGGACCGAACCCTCCTGCTGCTCCACGGCTACAGCGCCGACAAAACCATCTGGCTGCGCTTCGCCCGGCATTTTGTCGACGACTGCCGGGTGATCATCCCCGACCAGGCCGGCCATGGCGAAACCGGGTTCAAGGCCGGTGGCGGCTATGACATCCCGACCCAGGCCGAACGGATGATCCAGTTGCTCGATGCCTGCGGGATCGGCAAGGTCCACGTGATCGGCAATTCCATGGGCGGCTACGTCGCCGCGTGGCTGGCGGCCGCCCATCCAGGACGTATCGCTTCGCTGACGCTGATCGACCCCGCAGGCCTGAGCTCACCCGAGCCCAGCGACATGGAGCGGTTGCTGGCCGCCGGCATTAATCCGTTCCTGATCCACTCGCCAGCCGACTTCAAGCAGCTCTATCGGATGACCATGGCATCCCCGCCCTGGGTCCCGGGCGTGGTGCTGGCGGCCATTGCCGAACGCTACCAGGACCGGCGCGAAGAACTGGCGGAGATCTTCGAGGACTTTCACGCCAGCCAGCCG
This sequence comes from Pseudomonas sp. Irchel 3H3, assembly GCF_900187635.1. Lineage (NCBI taxonomy): Bacteria > Pseudomonadati > Pseudomonadota > Gammaproteobacteria > Pseudomonadales > Pseudomonadaceae > Pseudomonas > Pseudomonas sp. Irchel 3H3. The sequence continues at coordinate 7,495 of NZ_FYEC01000048.1, forward strand.
ATCGGGTCCCGGCTGGGGCAGATCCATGCTCCCACCTTGCTGCTGTGGGGGCGCGAAGACCGCTTGCTGCATGTCAGCAGCGCCGAGGTCTGGGCCAAGGGCATCGCCGGCGCCCGCCTGGAAATCTGGGACGGTATCGGCCACATGCCGATGGTCGAACGCCCGGCGCAGACTGCAGCCTTGTTTCGGCAGTTTCTTGAGCGCCCGCGGCGTTAGGCCGCCGCCAAAGGGCAGTCGAAAAACTACTGATACGCCCAGCCGACAGCTAGAGACGTGATAACGAGCTGTGCAGCAGTCGTTTGCAGAATGAAGTTCGGAAGAAACTTCGTTTGCAAGCCTCGCCAGCGCCGAACAGAATCGGCCTACTTCACTGTCACTGCGCCGGGATTCCTATTCATGAGCAACCAGAACGTCGTCAGCCCTGACCTGATCCGCCAACGCTTCTCGCGGGCGATGTCGGACATGTACCGCGAAGAAGTGCCGCTGTACGGCGCCTTGATGGAGCTGGTAGCCCAGACCAACGCCCAGGTGCTGGAGCAGGATCCGGCCATCGCCCGGCAACTGCGTGCGACCGGTGAAATCGACCGCCTGGACCTCGAGCGCCATGGCGCGATCCGCGTCGGCAGCGCCAGCGAACTGGCCACCCTGTGCCGGCTGTTTGCGGTAATGGGCATGGAGCCGGTGGGTTACTACGACCTTACCCCGGCCGGGGTGCCGGTGCATTCCACGGCGTTTCGCGCGGTGCATGAAAGCGCCCTGCAGATCAGCCCGTTTCGTGTGTTCACCTCGCTGCTGCGCCTGGAACTGATCGCCGACCCCGAGTTGCGCGCCTTTGCCGAATCGGTGCTGGCCCGGCGCTCGATCTTCACCACCCAGGCCCTGGAACTGATCGACCAGGCCGAACAGCAAGGCGGTCTCGACGAAGCCCAGGCCGAGGCGTTTGTCGAACAGGCACTGGAGACTTTCCGCTGGCACCACCACGCCACAGTCACCGCCGCGCAGTACCAGCAACTGAGTGCCCAGCACCGGCTGGTCGCCGATGTGGTGGCGTTCAAGGGCCCGCACATCAACCACCTGACTCCGCGCACCCTGGACATCGACATCGTGCAGGCGCAGATGCCCAGTCATGGCATCACCCCCAAGGCCGTCATCGAAGGCCCACCCCGTCGCCAGTGCCCGATCCTGCTGCGCCAGACCAGCTTCAAGGCGCTGGATGAAGCCATCGCCTTCACCGACCAGCAGCAGGCCAGTGGCAGCCACAGCGCGCGCTTCGGCGAAATCGAGCAACGCGGCGCTGCCCTTACGCCCCAAGGCCGGGCTCTTTATGACCGGCTGCTGAATGCCGCCCGCGACGAGCTGCAGGACTTCCCCAACGAAGCCAACGCCGAACGCTACAACCGCCTGATGCACCAGCACTTCGAAGCGTTCCCGGACAGCTACGCCGCCCTGCGTGAGCAAGGCCTGGCCTACTTCCGGTTTTTCGTCACTGAACAAGGCCGCGCCGCCCCTGCCCAAGCGCTCGCGGGCCTGAGCCTGGACGCTTTGCTGCAGGCCGGTTTCCTGCGGTTCGAGCCGCTGGTGTACGAGGATTTCCTGCCAGTCAGCGCCGCTGGGATCTTCCAGTCGAACCTCGGCGATGCCGCCCAGACCCACTATGCACAGCACTCCAACCACGCCGCGTTCGAGCAGGCGTTGGGGCGTTCGACCATCGATGAGCTGGGGTTGTATGCGCAAACGCAGCAACGTTCGCTTGAAGAGTGTTACGCGGCGTTGAATCTGCCAGCGCGAAACTGAGGCACGAACATTCAGAAATGTTGTACATCTGAATGTTGTTTGTCGAACTTTTTAGAGAGGAGTTCGCCCAGTGTCATAACCTGGCAATCCTTGCACTGGTAAAGAGCCATGGCACTGGGCGAACGGCGGTGATTTTAATGCAAGTTGGCAGATATGTCCGGTGACAAATTCTGAATAAATGTGCACGACATATTTCAACAGAATTCATAAGCGAAAAAAAACGAAACCCGGTATGGGGTCACCATCACCGGGTCTGGTTTTATCGTGCGGCAATAAATCTTAGTGTGCAGTGGTGACCTTCAGCACGTCGGTGTAGACCACCACCACGCTCTGGTCGACCTTGAGGTTTTTGAGCTTGGCCTGCAGCTCAGGTTTTTCCACGGTCACGGTCTTTTTCAGGCCTGCCGGGTTCTGCAGCGTTACCTGGTTTTTCGCCAGGTCAATGGCGGTGATTTTCAGCTGGACCTTGACCTGACGGTAGGCGGTGCCGCCTGGGTTCGGATTGTTCTCGGTGGCGCGCATTTCGCCGACCCGCTCAACCGAGCCTGGCAGGCTCTTGTCGACATCGGTATCAAGGAACGTGCCGACCGAACGGATAACGTCCAGCTGCACCTTGTCACCGGCCTTGAGGTTGCCCAGGTCCTTGGCTTTGTCGCTCAACTGGATGTGCACCGGCTTGCCTTCGGCGCCTTCGAGTACCACTTCATGATTGGCTGCATCGACGGAAATCACCTTGGTGATCACCTGGTTGGCCTCCACTACTTCCGCCAGTGGAATATCCGCAGCGTAGGCACTGAGGCTGCCGGTAGAAAGCAGGGTGGCAAGTGTGATGGCTTTGGTCAGTGTATGAAGCTTCATGGCGATACATTCCCTGTGCAATAAAATATGGGCAGTGACTTACTACGCAAGCCTAAAGTCTTGTGTGTCGAGTGAGCATAGACATAGATCAGCACTTTTCCTAAAACATTCCTGAACAGGGTCGCGGACTGCGACTGACCACTCAATAACCGGTCATTTCCAGGTAACCGGTGCCCGGGTGAGTGCCACTCACTTGCACCGGACCCTCCCAATAAGGAATGCGCAAGGCCATCCAGGCCCTGGGGTTCAGCGCCGCGACCCGAATGTCCAACCCTTCGCCCGCCACCTTGAGCGACCACTGGGTTGGCAACTGGCGCCCCGCCACCTCGCTACGAGCCAGAGGCGTCAGACTGATGTCCTGGCGTGACAAGCTCCGGCTGCTGCCGTCCGGGTTGATCCAGGTGCCATTGAGGTAGCCTTGCCCGTCTTTCTCCCGGACCCGGAACAGCATCAGGTGCGCGCCACTGTCCAGGTGCAGGGAGAACCAGTCCCAGCCGCTCTGCCCGGCCAGCAATGGCTGGCTGCTCCACTCCCGATCGAGCCAGGCCGGGCCGCTGACCTGGTAACGCACGCCGTCGATCTCCAGGGTGCCGCGCGCCTGGAAAAACGGCTGGCTGTAGTAGTACGAAGCCTGGCCCTGCTCGGACTTGCGACTGAAACCCTGCTCGCCCTGCAGCACCAATGGCCGGTTGGTCGTCAGTTGCAGCTGATAGGCAAAGCCCGCGCCACTGGCCTGCACCTGCATCTCGGCCAGCGGTTCCTGGGCATCAGCCCGGGTGCTCAGGCGCCAGTCATCGATCCACGCATCAAAGGGCACGCCCTGCACCCCGGCCTGACCCACTGCGCCGCGCGCGTAGCGTTCGCCAGCATGGTGCACGGTGGCCGAGGTCACGGCGGCGTGCCCCAGCCAGATCACCTGGCTGGCCCAACCTGGTTGTTCGGGACCGGGCTTGAGCGCGTTGCGAAACAGCGTCCACTGCACTCCGAACTCCCGCCCCTGGGCATCCTTGAGATTGGCCGTGAGGTACCACCATTCAATGCGATAGCCGTCGTGGGCGGCGTGATCGGCGGGAAAGCTGAACGTGCGTCCGGGTGTCACCTGACTGAAGGCTGCCGCGTCGCTACCCAGGCCGGCGAACCCCTGGTCGCCCGACGGCTCATCGCACCCGGTCAATCCCAGCACCAGCAGCAACGCAGACAGCCGGTTAATCTTCATGGGCAAATCGCCTGAGCAAGTCCGCAGGCTGGCTGCGGTACAGCTTGAACAAGGGCCAGGCCGAAGCCAGCAGCGTGGCCAACAGCGCCAACCCCATCAGTTGCGCCAATTGCAGGGGAAACACCCGCAACGGCAGGCGCCAGCCGAATGCCTGCACATTGATCACCGTGTCCAGGCACCAGGCCAGCGCGATGCCCAGGGGCAACGCCAGCACCAGGGTCAGCAACGCCAGTAGCCAGGTCTGCCCGAGGTTGAGCAGCATCAACTGGCGGCGGGTCACCCCCAGCGCCCACAGCGGTGCCAATTGCCCGAGACGACTTTCGCTTTGGGTCAACAGGCTGATGAACAAAGCCACGCCGGCCACCCCCAAGGTCAGGCTATTTAGCGCCGCGGTGGCGGCAAAGGTGCGCTCGAAGACCTCGCTCGACCAGCCCTTGAGTCGGGCCTGGTCGACGATGCGGCTGTCATCCAGGGCAAAGTCCCTGTGCAAGGCACTGACCAGCGCGGGAATCCGTGCCGGCTGCAGCCGCAGGTTGAAACGACTGGGGGCCAGCCCCGGCCAATGCCGTAGCAACTGCTGGGCATTCACCAACAAGTGCCCCTTGGGGTTGCCGTAGTCGGCGTAGATCCCGATCAATTGCACCGACCACGGCCCCTGGGGCGTGGCAATGCTCAGGTGATCGCCCAGGCGCACCTTGAGTCGGCGTGCCAGTTGCTCGCTGAGCATCAGCCTGTCCCCCGTCGCCAACTGGTCCCAGGGTTGCTCCCCCAGGGCTTCGAGCAAGGGCCAGTGCGCACGGTAGCTGGGGTCGTCGATCACCCCGTAGAGGTCCGCCGGCCAACCTTGCAGCGACAGCGCGACCTGCCAACTGGGCAACACCGCATCGAGGTGTTGCCGGGGCAGCCAGTCCTGCAATGCGGTGGCCTGCGCCGGGTTCTGCGGATTGACGTAGAGCTCGGCGCTGAGCCGTTGCTCCAGCCAGTCATTGAAGGTCAGGCGAAAGCCGGCGGTCATGCTGCCAGCCCCGATGTTGGCGGCCAGCGCCAGCAACAGCGCCATCAGGGCCAGGCTCAGGGCCGGCAATTGCTGGCGGCAATCGGCGAGAAACCACTGCCCGAGTACCGAGTGCCGGCGCCGCGCCAACAGATTCAGCAGCGCATCAAGCAGCACCGGCAACCCCAGGGCTGCCCCCAGCAGCAGCGCCGCCATCAGCACAAAACCACTGGCCAGGCTGTCGCCCCAGCCCCATGCCAGCAGGCCAATCACCGCAGCCCCCAGGGCGACCCAGGCCTGGCGTCGCAACCAGCGGGCGTGGGCCTGGTGCCAGGCCTGCGGATTGGCCAGCGCCAGCAGTGGCATGCGCGCCGCACGCAGCAGGCTGTTGCCCCCCGCCAGCAAGGCACCCAACAGGCTCAAGCCCAGGCCACTGAACCACCACCAGGGGCTGAGGCTCAACTGCCCCGCCACCTCGGCGCCGTACAACCCACGCAGGCTGGCGGCAACGTCGGGCAGCAAGACACTGGCCAGCAGGTAACCGCTGGCCACCCCCAACAGACCGCCGAGCAAGGCCAGGCCTGCCAGTTCCAGGCACAGGCAGCCGATCAGCGTTCGCCCGCTCACGCCGCAGGCGCGCAGGGTCCGGAACAGGCCTCGGCGCTGCTCCAGGGCCAGGCCGATGGCGGCGTGGACGATAAACAGGCCGACGACAAACGACAGCACGCCCAAGGCATCCAGATTCAGGTGAAAGCTCTCGGTGAGCCGCGCCAGATTGTTTTCTTCGCCACTGTGTTTGAGCTGCAAGCGCGCGCCCAGTGAGCCGGGCAACGGCGGCGCGCTGGCGGCAAATTCCTTGGGCAGCAGCAGGCGCGAAAGCTGCCCGGGCAATTGCAGCACCTGCTGCGCCACGCCGATGTCCACCAACAGCACGCCGGGCGCCATGTCGGCTTGCCCGTGCAGCGCCGGCAAGGTGCGGCCCGTGGTGGTCAACGGCCGGTCGCCTTCCTTGAGACCCAGGACCTGCAAGGTTGTCGGGGCAATCCAGGTCCGTCCCGGCGGGCTGACAAAGTCGACCATCTGCTCAAGCTTCAGGGTTTGTCCGGCCAGCGCCGAGCCGATGGGTAACGACAGGGGCTCGATGCCCAGTAGTTGCAATCGCTGGTCGGGCTGATCCTTGAGCTGGATCCGCGCCTGCAACACTGGCGACACTGGCCAGCCCACCCGGCGCAACTCGACGAACAGCTGTTGCCCGAAGGTTGCGCCATCGACGGCTGTGAGGCTGGCCTGGGGTTCGCCGCCGATCAACTGACTGGCCCGGGCGTAGCTGTCGCGCGCCTGGCTGTTCAGCGCCTCGACCCCAGTCAGCAGGCCGCTGGCCAGCCACAAGCCGGTGAGCACACTGAACAACTGCACCGGGTGCCGGCGCCAGTGACTGAGCAGCGCGCGCAAGGTTTCCCGCCAGACTTTCATGACCGCGGGCCGGGGTCGACCAGGCGTCCGCCGTGCAACACCACCCGCTGCGCCAGCCGCGCCGCGATCCGCGGACTGTGGGTGACCATCAGCAAACTGCTGGGGCTGTCGGCGAGCAGTTCGAGCATCAAGTCGAGCACCTCATCGCTGGTGCTTTCATCGAGACTGCCGGTGGGCTCGTCGGCCAGCAACAAGGGCGGTCGCGAGGCCAGCGCCCGACCCAGCGCCACGCGCTGCTGCTGGCCGCCGGACAATTGTTCCGGGTAGCGCTTGAGCAGATCCCCCAGGCCCAGGCGTTCCACCAGTTGCGCCTGCCAGGCCGGATCAAGGCGCCCGGCCAGACGCGCCTGGAAGGCCAGGTTGTCTTCCACGCGCAAGCTGCCGATCAGGTTGAACTGCTGGAACACCAGGCCGATTTCAGTGCGTCGCCAGTGGGCCCGCTGGCGTTCGTTCATCCGCTCCAACGGCTGCTGGTTGATCCGGATGCTGCCGCGATCGACCTGGTCCAGCCCGGCCACCAGGTGCAGCAGCGTGCTTTTTCCACTGCCCGACTCGCCCATCAGCGCCAGGCTACTGCCCTGTTCCAGGCGCAGGTCGACCCCCAACAACACCGCCAAGGGTCCCTGGGCGGTGGCGTAGCTCTTGAACACCCCTTGAACCTCCAGCATGGGCAACGCTCGCTCGGTGACAGAGAGCTCAAGGATAGCGGACCGGGTCATCGGCCCTGCATGGTTTTTGTCGTTTGACGATTGCCGGGGTGCCAAGTGCGCGCCCTAAGCTCAAGACTGGAATAGCCATAACGATAAAAACGGAGACTCCATGCCTCGTTTCACACTGTCCACCCGTGGCCTGCTGGCCGCCTTGATCGCCGCCTGCCTGGCCCAGTCCGCTGGTGCCAGCCAAGGCCCCGCCGCCGCCAGCCCCCTGACCGCTGCCAGCAACGCCGCCGTCCTCAAGCAATTGCCTTTCAGCGACCGCACCGACTACGAGTCGGTCAACCGCGGATTGATCGCCCCGTTCAAGGGCCAGATCAAGAGCGCCGACGGCAAGGTGATCTGGGACATGCAGGCCTACGCCTTCCTCGACAAGGACCAGGCCCCCGACACCGTCAACCCGAGCCTGTGGCGCCTGGCCCAGCTCAGCGCCCACGCCGGGCTGTTTGAAGTCAGCGACAAGATCTATCAGGTGCGCGGCCTGGACCTGGCCAACATGACCATCATCGAAGGCGATGACGGGCTGATCATCATCGACCCCTTGACCATGGCCGAAACCGCCAAGGCCGCCCTCGACCTGTACTACCAGAACCGTGCGCACAAGCCGGTGGTGGCGGTGATCTACAGCCACACCCACGTCGACCACTTCGGTGGCGTGCGCGGGGTGATCGACGAAGCCGACGTCAAGGCCGGCAAGGTCAAGGTGTTCGCGCCATCGGGGTTCATGGAACATGTGATGAGCGAGAACGTCTACGCCGGCAACGCCATGAGCCGCCGTGCGCAGTTCCAGTTCGGCAGCCTGTTGCCCCGGGGCGACAAGGGCCAGGTGGACGCCGGCATGGGCAAGAACACGCCATCGGGCGGCACCATCACCCTGATCCCGCCGACCGACCTGATCAGCCAGGAAATCGAGACTCGCACCATCGCCGGCATCGAGGTGCAGTTCCAACTGACCCCGGGCACCGAAGCACCGTCGGAGATGAACCTCTACCTGCCGCAGTTGCGAGCCTTGTGCATGGCGGAAAACGCTACGCAGATGATGCACAACATCCTCACTCCGCGCGGCGCCCCGGTGCGCGATGCCAAGGCCTGGTCGCAATACCTGGACAGCAGCCTGACGCGTTACGGCGACAAGGCCGACGTACTCTTTGCCCAGCACAACTGGCCGACCTGGGGTGGCGAACGCATCCGCACCTTCCTCGCCGATCAGCGCGACATGTATGCCTTCCTCAACGACCGTACCCTGCACCTGTTGAACCAGGGCCTGACGCCGATGGAGATCGCGCAGAACATGCAAAAGCTCCCGGGCGACCTGGAGAGCAAGTGGTACACCCGCAGCTACTACGGCTCGCTGAGCCACAACTCACGGGCGGTGTATCAGCGCTATATGGGCTTCTATGACGGCAACCCGTCGAACCTCAACCCGCTGCCGCCGGTGGAAACCGCCAAGCATTATGTCGAGGCCATCGGCGGTAGCGCGGCCGTGATTGGCAAGATGCGTGAGGCCATGACCAAGGGTGATTACCGCTGGGCCACGCAACTGGGCAATCAGTTGATGTTCGCCGAGCCGGACAACAGCGAAGGCCGCGAAACCCAGGCCCAGGCGCTGGAACAACTGGGCTACCAGAGCGAGAACGCCACCTGGCGCAACATGTACCTGACCGCCGCCATGGAACTGCGCAACGGTGTGCCACCGACTGCCGGCAGTTCGGTGTCGGTGGACATGGTGCGGGCGCTGACCCCGGAGATGTTCTTCGACTTCCTGGCCATTCGCCTGAACAGCGAAAAAGCCGTAGGTCATGACCTGACGTTGAACTGGACCTTCGACGACCCGAACCAGGCCTACAACCTGACCTTGCGCAACGGCGTGCTGACCCACCGCAGCGGCAGCAATCCCCAGGCCGACGCCAGCGTCAGCATGAGCAAGGCCACCCTGGAGCAAATCAGCCTCAAGCAACTGGACTTCCCGACGGCGATCCAAAAAGGCTTGGTCACGTTGCAGGGCGACGGCAAGAAACTGGGTCAGCTGCTGGGCAGCCTGGACACCTTCAGCCCGCAGTTCAATGTGGTTACGCCCTGATCGCGGGCAAGCCGCAAGCGGGCGCCCGCTCCCACAATGGTTTTGGGTGCTCACAGATTCTGTATACACCACATCAAACCTGTGGGAGCGGGCTTGCCCGCGATGGCGGTGTGTCAGGCACCATCGATGTTGAATGGGCTGGCCCCATCGCGGGCAAGCCCGCTCCCACAGTGGTTTTGGGTGCTCACAGATTTTGCATATACCCAGCAAACCTGTGGGAGCGGGCTTGCCCGCGATGGCGGTGTGTCAGGCACCATCGATGTTGAATGGGCTGGCCCCATCGCGGGCAAGCCCGCTCCCACAGTGATTTTGGGTGCTCACAGATTTTGCATATACCCAGCAAACCTGTGGGAGCGGGCTTGCCCGCGATGGCGGTGTGTCAGGCACCATCGATGTTGAATGGGCTGGCCCCATCGCGGGCAAGCCCGCTCCCACAGTGATTGGGTGCTCACAGATTTTGCATATACCCAGCAAACCTGTGGGAGCGGGCTTGCCCGCGATGGCGGTGTGTCAGGCACCATCGATGTTGAATGGGCTGGCCCCATCGCGGGCAAGCCCGCTCCCACAGTGATTTTGGGTGCTCACAGATTTTGCATATACCCAGCAAACCTGTGGGAGCGGGCTTGCCCGCGATGGCGGTGTGTCAGGCACCATCGATGTTGAATGGGCTGGCCCCATCGCGGGCAAGCCCACTCCCACAGTGATTTTGGCTGTTCACAGATTCTGTATACACCACATCAAACCTGTGGGAGCGGGCTTGCCCGCGATGGCGGTGTGTCAGGCACCATCGATGTTGAATGGGCTGGCCCCATCGCGGGCAAGCCCACTCCCACAGTGATTTTGGCTGTTCACAGATTCTGTATACACCACATCAAGCCCGCTCCCACGGTGGTTTGGGGTGCTCGCGATGCCGGTGGGTCAGGCCTGGACGATCTCCACCGCCGGCATCTGCCAACGCTGCTCGATCACCTGCCGCTCGGGGCCGTACAGGCGCAGGATCAGGGTGAAGGCGCCGTCTTGTGGGGCCGGCAACCAGTTGCTCGAGGTCTCGGGGGCGGTGCTCTGCACCAGCAGGGTCAGGCCACCGTCGGCGTCCGGCTGCAGGTGATCGCGGCTGCTCAGGCAATAGCGATCGATGGGGTTGGCCACCAGTTGCCGGTCCGGCAGCTCGTAGAGGGTCAGTGACCAGAATTCGCTGGCCGGTGGCAACTGCCCCGGGGCAAAGCGCAGGCGGTAGCGGCGCCCGCCCACCAACGACTGACCCTGGTTGTCCCGCTGGCTGCCGGTGTAGAACGCCTCTTCGACGCTGTTGCCGTAGATACCCATGGCCGCCCCCAGGGCGCGGTTGAGGTAGTTGTTGTGCATGGCTTCGCGGTTGCCGAACATGCCCAGGGTGCTACGGACCTTGGCCCCGGCGACCTTCATCTCTGCCTGGGCCTGCTGGATACCCGCCAGCAATGCCTGCAACTGCAGGGCAGACAACGCGGCCGGATCAAAAGCTTGCCCCGCAACGACGCCGATCCGCGCAAAGCGTTCACGCAACGCTTGCTCGCTCGGTTGGACCGGACACAGCGTGAGGATCTGGTTCAACTGATTGATGAACCCTGGCCCCAGCCCGGTCTTGCTGTCCCACGCCTGCCACGCGATGGCGGGTGCTGCTACGGGTGCCGGGGTGCCGGCATACTCGTGCAGCGAGCGCAGGCGATACTGCTGCTGCAAGGCACGCACCGCCGGCATGTCCTCGGTGTTCTTCAGCGCGGTGCGGCCCAGCACCATGACGATCTCGGTTTCACTGCGCAGCACGGCCTTGATCCCGGCCGGGGTTGCGCCCGTCCAGGCGGGCCCGGCGATCAGGTAGTCCCCCGCCTCGCGCCCGGTGCTCAGCACCCCGACATAGGCAAAGTTGTGGGTGTATTGATCCACCAGCTGGTGCACGTAGTAACGGTCCTCGGCCACTGCCGGCACGCTCAAGACCTGTGGCTCACTGCGCAGGTCCAGCCAGGCCCAGGAGTACGGCGTGTCATTGTTCGGCGTGACAATTTCGCGGTTCTTCGGCGTGTACAGGCTGCTGTAGTGACGAAAGCGATTGAAGCCGCCGACATACTCGACAGCACTGGGGTCGAGCACCTGCTTTTCCATGGTCTGGTAGTGCATCAGCATCGGGTATGCGTAGATCCACGCGTCCCGGGTGATGGCCTGGATATCCTCGGCAGAGGTTGGGTAGACCTGGCTGGCGGCCAGCAACCAACTCGGACACGCCAGTGCGGCACCGGCCACACTCATGCCAGCGAGCAGACGACGGCGGCTGAAAGGAGCATTCATGGTTCAGCCCTCGCCCTTGATGGCTTCGATGGTCGGTAATGGGTAGCTGCCGTCCAGTGCCCGCTGTTGTGGCAGGTACAACCGCAGCATCAGGTTGAACGGCCCTTGCGGCGTCGGCAGCCAGTTGCTCTGGGCGTCCTGTGCCGGGGTCGCGTGCGCCAGGGTCAGGGTCAGGCCGCCATCGGCGTCGTATCGCAGGTCGGGGCTGCGATCACCCAGGGAGTAACGCGCCAGCGGGTTGGCCACCAGCAATTGGCTCTTGCCGTCGTACAGGGTCAGGGACCAGAAGGCATTCACCGGTGGCAACTGCCCGGCGGCGAAATGCAGGCGATAGGTTTTATTGCCATCGAGTAGTTGGCCCTGGGCGTCGTGCAGTGCCATGGGATACAGCGCTTCGGCAGGATCATTGGCATAGATGTAGCGCCAGGCCACGGCCGCGCGAGTCAGGTCATCGTCACCGAACTTGCCGACGTTGGACGGCGAGCGGAACCAGCCTTGCTGTTCCACGGACAGTTTGCTGGAGGCCACTCGCACCTGTTCGCGGCCGGCTTCGGCGCCTTCGGCCACTGCGTCCTTGAGGTCTTGCGGCGGCACGAATGCGCCGCCTGGCTGGATGCCGATTTCGGCATAGCGTGCCAGCTTCTGCTGTTCGGCGGGGGTCCACTGGTGCAGCGCCGCGAGGCGATTGAAGCGCTCGAACAACGCCACCGCCGGCCCCTGCTTGCTGTCCTCATAGGCCGGTAACTGCAGGGTGGGCAGCGCCGCGGGTGCCGGGTTCCCCAGCGCCTTGGACAGGGGCTGCAAGGCGTAGCCCTTGAGCACCTGCGCCGCCTGCGTGAGATCGTCGGCACCCTTGACCTCGGTGCGCCCGATCAGGAACACCACGCGGCTCGGCGAGCGAATCACCCCGCTGAAACCGGACGGCACCTCACCCTGCCAGTCTGGACCGGCGATCAGGTAGCGCCCGGCCTTGCTGCCGGTCGCGCGGGTGCCGATGTAGTCAAGGTTGTCGGTGCGCAGGTCCACTAGTTGGAAGTTGTAGTATCGCCCCTCGACCTCGGGGACTTGCAGCACCTGGGGTTCGCCGCGCAGGTCGAGCAAGGCGCGCGAGTAGAAGGTGTCGTTATTCGGGGAAACCACTTTGTTGTCTTGCGGGCCGAGCAGTCGTGGCTCGCTGTACAGCATGTTGAACGGCAGCTTGGCGGCGATGGCGCTGAGCACCTTGAGGTGTTCGCCGGTGGCGTAGGCAAACACATAAGCCTCTTGGGCCAGGGCCCGGGCTTGCGGTTGATCGAGGCTGGCGGCTTGTACGGCGCTCGCGCTGAGCCCCAAGACTAATGCGGAAATCCAGTGGCGCATGGAAATGTCTCCTGACAGCAATGAATGCGGCGCCCAGTGCCCGCTTTGTAGGAGCGGGCCCCGCAGGACGGGTTACTTGGCCCAGCGTCGCAGGTCCGAGGGGGTGTAGTCGTCGGTCTTGGCGGCAAAACCCACGCGCATCGGCTCGGTCTCTTCGTTGGCCAGGCCTCCGGCGTAGTAGCGCCCGGCGATCAGGTCGTACGAGGTTTCCAGGACGTTGTAGGTGAACCCGTGATCGTAGTGCTGGATCGCGTGCAACTCACCGCTGCGCCACAGTTCGCCACGGCTGTCGTACTGATCCGATTGCGCGATCTGCCAGCTGTCTTCATCGATATAAAACCGACGCTTGCCGTAGATGTGCCGGGCATTGGGCTTGAGCGTGGCTTCCACCACCCAGACCCGGTGCTTCTCGTAACGGGCCAGGTCCTGGTTGACGTGGTTGGGCTTGATCACCGCGTCGTACTTGAGGTCGCGACTGCCGATCTTGTAGCTGTTGTAGGGGATGTACAGCTCTTGCTTGCCCACCAGCTTCCAGTCGAAACGGTCCGGCGCACCGTTGTAGCCATCGATGTTGTCGGCAGTAATCAGGCCGTTGCTGTAACGGGCGCTGTTGTCGTAGGCGATCATCGGCGCACGACGCACCCGACGCTGCCCCGGCAGGTATTGCCAGGCTGAACGCGGCTCGGCCACCTGGTCGATCGGCTCGTGCACCAGCACCGCTTCACCGGACAGACGGGCCGGTTCCAGCACCCGGCTCTTGAACATGAACAGGGTGTTGTTGCCCGGCTCAAGCCCGCTGATGGTGTCGGCGAAGTTGATCAACGACTGGTTGCGCACGTAGCTGGTGGCGCCGTTCTCGCGCACCAAAGCCGAGCTGCTGATGCGCTCGTAGCTGCCGCCACGGTAGCGGGTCATGTGGTTCCACATCACCTCCAGGGCTTCGGTGGGTAGCGGGAACGGAATGCCGTGGACGTAGTCGTGCAGGCCGTTGCCGCCATCGGCCAGGCTGGTCTTGGCGACGTTTTCCCGGCTCTGCTCGAGCACCGCCTTGGGCAGGTTGGCGCTGCGGTGCGTGGGGTAGATGTGCATCTTGTAGGTATCGGGGTAGCGCTTGAACATCGCCACTTGCCCCGGGCTCAGAAACTTCTGGTACTGCGCCAGGTTTTGCGCGGTGATGGTGAACAGCGGTTTCTCACTGGCGTAGGGGTCGCTGTACCCGCCCTTGGCGTCGACCGTGCCGGCGTTGCCCGCCAGCCCCCCGGTCCAGGCTGGAATACTGCCGTCGGCGTTGGCGGCCATTTCCGACCCCATCGGCGTCAGGGTCTTGCCCAGGGCCGCCGGATCACTGCCTTTGGCCTGCGCCAGGCTCGCCGCGCAGGCCAGGGCCAGCACACAAAGTTGCATACGCATCACTGATACTCCTTAGAAGTCGACCTTGAAGCTGACCGAGGCAAAATCGCGGTCGTCCAGGGTGCTGTAGTCGTTCGAGCCGAAGAAGCTGTTGTAGGCCAGCTCCACGCTGTAGTCGTTGAGGTAATTGGCGGTCAGGCTCAGGCCCAGCGCTTGCTGGCCTTCCTGGAACGGGCCCTGGGGGTCATAGGAATAACCCGAGACGTCGTGGCGCCAGTTGACCGCCGGGATCAGGTTGACCCCCGGGAACACGTCGCTGTATTCCAGGCTGGCACGCAGGCGATAACCCCAGGACCAGTCGGTGGCGAAGCCCTTGTCGGTGCAATATTGGTTGGTCACACCCGAGGCCACGGTGTTGCACTGCGCGCCATTTTTCGGGCTGCTGCGGCCAAAGGCGGCGTTGCGTCCCAGGCGCTCGTCACCCAGGTCCTCGATGTGCACCACCCCGGCCTCGCCGAACAGGCTCAGGCGCGTGGCACCGAGGATGTTGTCGTAGGCCTGGGTCGCCGAACCGGTCATCTGCCACACGCCCTTGCGCACCCAACCGTCGTAGCGGTCGCCATGGGTGTTATCAAACTCGCTCGGCAGGTCGACCCAGGAGCTGCCGCCCGGCCCGGAAATCACCGCGACGTTGATGTCCGGGGCGTTGATCGCCAGCGGCATGTTCGGCCGGTAGCTGATTTCGCCGGCCAGGGAGATGCCCGAATTCGGCTCGACGCCATTGAGGCTGAAACCGTACAGGCGAATGTCCTCGGGAAACGCCGCCGCATAGCTGGGGTTCTGGATGCCGCCGGGGAACGTCCCGGGCTGGGTGACATCCCGCGCGTCGAGGGTGAAGTACGGCAGGCGCGAGTGATAGTTGATGAAGTAGATCGCCGCTTCCGCGTCGTTCAGCGCCGGGATCATGTTGCGCAGGGCAAAGCCGAACTGGCCGTTATCGGACGGCGATTCGTTGCCACGGGAGGTGGCGTAGAGCCCGGTGCTCTGCATTTGCTGATCGGTCTGTACCTGGCTCAGGTACAGCGGTCCGCAGCCCTTCTGGATCGCGTCGCTGCTGGCGAAAAACGTGCCGCAGCCGTCGAGCACGCTGGGCCGCCAGTTGTACTGGTAAAAGCCTTCCAGGTTCAGAGTGTCGGTCAGGCCGAGGCTGAAGGAGAGCATCTCCACCGGCAACTGGCCTTCCTTGATCTCCACCCCGGGACGGTTGAACGCCGAGACGTCCAGCGGGTTGATCACGTTGATGCCGTTCTGGATCAACAGCGACTCACCCCAGGACAACACCTGGTTGCCGACCTTGACGTTGAGCGGGCGGTCAGCGACCACGAAGTCCTTCCACAGATAGGCGTCCAGGGTCTTGAAACCCTTGAACTTGGACAAGTCGTCCCAGCCCGAATCGTCGAACTGCTTGAAGCGTCCTTCGCCGTTTTCGTAGGCCTCGTCGTACCAGTACTTGAACCGCAGAAAGGCCCCCTGCCCTTGTCCATCAAGGCTGAAATCGGTCAGGCCCTTGAAGATCTGCGAGATCTGGTCTCCCTTCTCGAAGTTCAGCCGGTTGTCGTCGGCGCTGACGCTGCTGCCATTGGCCTGCACATGCTGTGCCTGCAGGGCATTGGCCCGGGTCATCATGCTTTTGTCGGGATTTTGCGTCGACCAACTGCTGCCCAGGGACAGGGTGGTCTTGGTCGACAGGCTCCAGTCTTCGTTGAACTCGAAGGTGGTCGCCTGGGCAGGTGCGACCATGGCCGCCAGGATGGCCAGGGCTAGCGGTTGCGGTCGGGTGTGGCCAAGCCTTTTGCGTCGTGGCGCGACGCAGGCGTTGGCCGAGCATGTTTTTATCATTATTAGGCTCCGGTCAGATGTACTCAGCCCGGTCAAAATGCCCAACAATCCAACAACAGGCGCAAGCGTGGCGCGACAAAAAATGATCATCCGGTTTTTTAGGCCGGGTCAGCGCAACCCTGGAAGTGCCCAAGGCGAAACTGCTTGGGGGTGATACCGAACTGCTTGCGGAAGGCGCGGATGAAATTGCTCGGCTGGCGATAACCCAGGCGCTCGGCAATCCGCTCGATTGGCTGGTCGCCAGCGGTCAACCAGTGCCGCGCCAGCTCCAGGCTGTCAGTGCGGGTCTCGTTGGGCGCTGCCGCTTGCCAGTGGCGCAGCATGCTCTGGTGCAAAAAGGGATGGGCGCTGAGCACCGGCAGTTCCAGGCTGAGCCTTGGCAGGATCAAACATGGATGCTCGGCCACCTCGGTGCTGACCCCCTGCCCATCCAGCCATTCGCCAGCCGCCTGCCCGGGTGCCAGGCGCACGCGGCTGAACAACTGGGCCGGTGCCAGGCCAACTCGCCGCGAAATGTTGCGCACCAGGCTCAAGGTGGCAGCATCAAGGCCAAAAAAATGCGGCATCTGCCGGGCCGGGCGCAGGTGCAGGCGGGCCTCGTCGGCGCTTTCCTCGAGCTCGGCCAGGACATGGTTGGTGACCCGCGGCAGATAGTCAGTAAAACAGCGCAGGCTGGCGCGCAAGGTGGCGGCCGAGTCCAGCAGGATGTTCATGCCTTGCAGGCAACTGGTGGCCATGCCATTGACCAGGTCACAGCCGAAGTGGCGCCCAACGCCGGCGTTCTCGCATTCACGCCACAACTGTTCCACCAGGTGCGCCGGGATGTGCTGGTGCTGGTCGTCGAGCCAGGACAGGCTGATACCGGCACGCTGCAACAAGACTTGCTCACACAGGCCGACCTGGCGGGCATGACTGAGGATGGTGCGGGTGAAGGCACTGGAGGCGAACGTTTGATCAGGCATGAGCGAGCGCTGCAGGCAAAAGAGGGTTGTACTTATGCCAGCCCGTATGCTATCGATCAAATGCATTAAAAGTATCCAACGAATGCAGGAGACGCATAGTGGACCTCCGTCAGCTTCGCCACCTGGTGGCCCTGGCCGATTACCGCAGTTTTGTGCGGGCGGCCGAGGCGATCAACCTCAGCCAGCCGGCCTTCAGTCGCAGCATCCAGACCCTGGAGCGCGACCTCGATTGCGCGCTGGTGGAGCGCAGCAGCCGCGAGTTTCGCCTGACCGGCCAGGGCCAACTGGTGCTGCAGCATGCCCGACGCCTGCTGGCGGGCAGCCAGGCGCTGCACAACGAGTTGATGCAATACAACGGCCTGACCGGCGGTGAGCTGCATTTCGGCTGTGGGCCCTACCCGGCGCAATTGCTGGTGCCCGAAGCCCTGGCCGAATTCATCAGCGCCCACCCGGCCATCCGTACCCGCTTTCACCAGGGTGATTGGGAACAACTGGCGGGCTGGCTCAAGGAGCAGCAGATCGAATTCCTGGTCGCCGATTCGCGCTACTTCACCGGCGATCCGCAGTACCAGGTGCAGTTACTGCGACCCCGTCGCGGGCGGTTCTTCTGCCGCGCCGGACACCCCTTGAGCCACGGCCGGCCGCTGGCACTGCGGGCCCTGCTCGACTACCCGGTGGTGGGCACGCGGATCCCGCCGATGATCCGCAAAATCCTCGCTGACGTGCAGGGCGAAGCCGACTTCGAGACCCGCGTGGAGTGTGCCCAGTTCGACGCGATCCGCCGCGTAGTAATGCGCTCCGACGCCGTGGGCCTCGCCACCATGGAAGCCTTGAGCGAGTTGGTGCTCAAGGGCGAAATCAGCCTGCTGAGCTTCACCGACATCCCCACAGACGACCCGGGACTGCAGCTGCATTACGGAATCGTCAGCCGCGCCGGACACTCCCTGACCCCGGCGGCCCTGGCCATGGTCGATGCGATTGTGCGGGTGGATCGACGCTTGCTGGAACTGGAAGGCGCGATGGTATAACCCACCCGGCCGACAAGCAGATCGCCGTGCGGCGACTTTTGATCTTGATCCCCCTGCACCGTCGGCAGGATTGAAAGGCGGCGAGGACTGCGTCCTCGAACGCAGCCTCGCGGGCTCGGCAGCTGCTACAGGGGATTGGGGTATTGCCGAGAAATGCGGTTTGGCGGAGATCGTCATCGCGGGCAAGCCCGCTCCCACAGGGGGGATTCCCACGCCAGTAAAGCAGGTCGGCCGGTAGGCCGCCTCGCCCGCTTTTACCACTCAGGCCGACTGTCAGGTCGCCGTGCTCTTGCTTTTGATCTTGATCTTGATCCACCCGCCCCTTCGGCAGGCTGAGCGAAGGTGTCCATCAGGGGGGAGGCGCGTAGCGCCGTGCGGCGAAGCCGCATGCATCGAGAGGAGGTGCAGCGAAGCAAACCGTAGGCGAT
>NZ_FYEC01000020.1:0-95967 GCF_900187635.1 Pseudomonas sp. Irchel 3H3
CGTGAACGGCCAACCGGCCTGACGACAACCCTGGGCTCCCACACGGCTGAAAGGCCGTTTCACTAATCAGGATCGTTGGGCATCGATTCTCATCGAGGCGCGGGGTAGCAGCCCCACTCAGACGCCGGATAGATGAAAGCAAGCCAAACACGACATCAAAAACAGTATTGCAGAAAAGGGGGTAACCATAGATGTGGGAGCGAGCTTGCTCGCGATGGACGTGAACGATAACGCGTAAATGAATAAATACGCGGCGCTTTCAAGTCCATCGAGAGCAAGCCGCAAGCGGGCGCCCGCTCCCACAATGGACGGCGTCGCTTAACTGATCAGCATTAGCCGCAGGGGGGCCTCTAATTCATGCCCTGGGCTTCTTCCATGACCCACGCAACGAATGCCTTGACCTCATCGCGCTGCATCGCCTCCGGTTGCGTCACGACGTAGTAGGCAAAGCGTGCCGGCCAAGGTTTATCCATGACTTGCACGAGGCGGCCGGCGGCGATTTCGTCTCTGGCGTATTCCACGGGCACCAGGGCCAGCCCCTGGCCGGCCTCCGCTGCACGGATCAGCAGAAAGTCATCTTCAAACGCCGTCCCGCGTTCTGCGCGCGGGTCTTTCGCCACGCCGTGTGCGGTCAGCCACAGGGGCCAGTCTGCCCGGTCAGAGTCGTGCAGCAGTGGAAAGTCGAGGCACTCCTGCGGCTCTTCAGGCATGGAGTGGTCGGCCATGAACCGGGGGCTGGCCACCGGCACCAGGACGGGCGCCATCAGGCGGCTGACGTGCAGGTTGGGGTAGACCCCCAAGCCATGTCGCAGGGCCACATCCACATGATCGCGGCGCATGTCGATCACGGCGGAGGTCGCCTCGACCCGCACTTCAATGTGCGGGTGGCGCAGGTTGAAACGCCCCAGGCGCGGCACCAGCCACGACGCGGCGAACGTTGCGACCGTGCTGACCGTCAGGGTCTGGCGAGACTTGATCTGTTCCAGCGACTGCAGCGCTTGCTCCATTTGCTCGAACGCCTGGAGCAGGGAAGGGTGAACGCTGGCTCCCGCTTCGGTCAGGCGCAAGCCGCTTCTCTGGCGAGTGAAAAGCGCCAGGCCGATTCGATCTTCCAGCAGGCGGATCTGTTGGCTGACCGCACCGGAGGTGACGCTCAGCGCTTGAGCGGCAGCCTTGATGCTGCCGCGTTGGCCAACCTCAACGAAGGTGCGCAGGGCGAGCAGGGGCAGTGAGGTGGCCATAAGGTTTAGTTTTCCTAAAGTCAGTGCGCAGAAATGATCGTTTCCGCTGGAGCAGCACGCCAGCGATTATACCGTTCGTTTAGCGCGACTAAGAAGCTTTAGTAAAACTATATCTATCAGGATGCCTGTATGAACAACCCTCGTTGGCGGCTCTGCCTCATATTGCTGTGCACCACCCAATTCGTTGCACTGCTCGACTTCTCCATCACCATGATTCCCTTGCCGCAGATTCAGCAAAGCCTGGGCTTTACCCCCGGCGCCTTGCAGTGGGTGATCAATGCGTACGGCGTGGCCATTGCCGGGTTCCTGCTGCTGGGTGGGCGAGCGGCCGACCTGTTTGGCCGCCGGCGCGTGTTTCTGCTCGGGCTGGTTATCTTTACCCTCGGTTCGTTGCTCGGGGGTTTTTCACAGAGCCCGGCGATGCTGATCTTCACCCGGGCCTTGCAGGGTTTTGGTGCGGCGTTGTTTTCGCCAGCGGCCTTTTCGTTATTGCTGGCCCTGTTTACCGATGAGCAATCGCGTAATCGAGCGCTGGGGGCCTGGACGGCCGTGGCCGCGACAGGATTTGTCGCGGGCTTGATCCTGGGTGGCATCATCACTGACCTCATGGGCTGGCGCTGGGTGCTGTGGATCAACGTGCCCGTTGGCGTGTTGGTGATTGCCCTGGCGGGTAATCTGCCGGTGGGTCAGCGCGAGGGGGCAAGGGCTGCGGGGCGCCTGGACGCCGGCGGTGCCGTGCTGGTCGCGGCGGGTGCTGCAACGCTGGTGTTCGCCTTTGCCAACAGCGAACACGTGGGCCTCGCGTCGCCCATCACCTATGGATTGATCGCTCTGGCCATGGGGTTGCTGGCCTTGTTCGTCTGGGTCGAAAGCAAGGTCAAACAGCCGTTGATGCCGATCCCGATTTTCTGGCGGCGCATGACCGGCGGGGCCAACCTGGTCTCGCTGCTGGCGAACACCGCGCTGGGTCCGACCTTTGTGGTCGTGGCGCTGTACATGCAGGAAATCCTCGGCTTCAGCGCCACCCAGACCGGAATGGGGCTGCTGCCGATGGCGATTGCCTTCACGCT
The DNA here is from genome assembly GCF_900187635.1 of Pseudomonas sp. Irchel 3H3. Lineage (NCBI taxonomy): Bacteria > Pseudomonadati > Pseudomonadota > Gammaproteobacteria > Pseudomonadales > Pseudomonadaceae > Pseudomonas > Pseudomonas sp. Irchel 3H3. The sequence continues at coordinate 2,312 of NZ_FYEC01000020.1, forward strand.
CTCCAGCGCCTGGGTCGGGCCGAGCCTGATCGCCAGGGTCACTACCAAGCCGGTCATCCTCGGCGGCATGACCCTGTTCATCGGCGGCCTGGCGCTGCTGGGTGCCTCACTGGCAGCGGACGCCTCCTGGGCTGCCTCGATTCTTCCCGGCACCTTGTTGGCGGGGATTGGCTACGGGGTCGCGTTTCCCGCCTGGACGGTGGCCGGGATCGAGGGCATTGATGCGGTCGACCACGGCTTGGCCGGCGGCATGCTGACCACCACTCAAGAGGTGGGTTCAGCCGTGGGCCTGGCGATGGGTGTGGCAGTCAGCATCGCCGTGCTGGCCGATGGTGGAAGCGCGGTGCAAGGCTTCAGCTATGCCATTTTGGTCTCCGCCGGCATGGTGGTGATCGGTGTGGTCTGTGCCGCGCTCATCCTGCCCGGCAAGTCTGCGGGTGCATCGCCCTTACCACGCCCGCTCCAGGCGCTTGAACCTGGAGAACGAGCATGAACTGCATCGATCATGGCGTAGGCAAATCCTCTTGGGCGTTCGCCAGCCATCCCGGCTACCGACGCATGTTCGCGTCCGATGAACTGACACTGGGGATTTTCCTGCCCTTGCGCTTCTATCAAGGTGACATGGCGGTGCTGGCGGGGCAGGCGCAGATGGTCAGGGACATTGACCGCCTGGGTTTTGCCGCCGTCTGGGTGAGGGACGTGCCGCTGTTCGATCCGGCGTTCGGTGATGCCGGCCAGGTGTTCGACCCCTTCACGTACTTGGCGTTCCTGGCCGCCCAGACCAAGACCATTGCGTTGGCAACCGGCAGTGCGATTTTTTCGCTGCGCCATCCCATCGACCTGGCCAAGGCCTCGGCGACGATCGACCAGCTGTCGGGCGGCCGCTTGGTCCTGGGCATTGCCTCGGGTGACCGGCCGCTAGAGTTTCCCGCCTACGGTCTGCAGCACGCCGAGCGTGGCGAGCGGTTTGCCCAGGCGGTGGCGTATTTTCGTCAGCTCACCGGTGGGCAAACGCCCGTCGTCGATTCGCCCTTGGGCCGGATCACCGGCGCTGAGTTCTTGCCGCAACCGGTGGCGGGAGTCATACCCTTGATGGTGACCGGTTCGTCCCGCCAGTCACCGGCCTGGATCGCAGAGCAGGCGGATGGCTGGCTGACCTTTCCCGAAGCGACCCATACACCTGAAGGGCCGAAACGCCTGGCGGCAAAGATCCAGGCCTGGCGGGGGTTGATTGCAGACGGCGGGTTCCGGCCCCACATGACCAATGAGTGGCTCGATCTGGTTGACGACCCCAACCATCCCCGCACGCCGATACAGGGGGGATATGTGCTGCGTACCGGGCGTAAAGGCTTGATTGAATTGCTGGGTGAGTGGCGCGCTGCCGGGGTCAACCATGCCGCCTTGGGCATCCAGTTCTCCCAGCGACCGGCCGCAGAAGTCGTCCAGGAACTGGCCGAAGAAGTCCTGCCACTGTTTCCGTCGCATCCGGGGCCTGCGGGCTTCAAGGTGGCATGGTGAGTTCAGCGCGAGCTATCCAGTGCGCCAGGCTCGGACGGAACAAGTATGACCAGGTCCGTATCCCCCATGTCGACACCCGCCTGTGACAGCAAGGTCGTCACTTGTCCGCGGTGATGGGTCTGATGGTTGAAAAAGTGCATGAGCAACGCGTAGAAGTTCTTGTCGGCAGGTACACCCTTCATGCTGCTGTAATGGAGGGTGTGATCCAGGTCCGACTCGGTAATGCAGCCAGACCACTCGACAATTTGCTCATCGAGCCACTCTCGATGTGCCGACAGTTCGCGGATATCCGGGAACAGCAACTGGTCCAGGCTGCTGACGGGAAATTGGCCAATCGCACCCAGTGCCAGGTAGTTCGCTGGGTGCGTGGCGAAGCGTTGCAGCCAGACCGTGTCGCCGGCCACCAGGTGGTTCAAGGTCCGCAGAATCGAACCAAAGAAGGCTTTACGATCCATGCACAACTCTTCGTCTGGCAGGCTCCGGGCGGCCTGATAAATCCTGCTGTTCATCCACTGGTTATAGGTCGCCATCAGGTGGATGTGGCGGGTGCGGGTCATGGTGCTCATCCTTTTACCAGCAGCTAGCGGGGAAGCCGGCTCGGTTACGAGTGACTACGATACTTGCGACAATGCAGCAATCACATCCGCTGCCATCTGTTCAGCACTGTTGGCCCCGTCGATCCGCAGGACTGGTGCCGTTTGTTTGGATAACCACGCCTCGTGCCACGCTCGGTTGCGTCCTGCAAAGTCCGGATTGTCATACTGCGCAGCCCATTCCCGAAAGGCCACGTGTATCTCATGCATGTCGCCACCGGGTGCGATGCTATCGCCAAAGCGCTGCTGTTCCCGGGCGGCCAGCCGTTCAAGGCGAACCGGCGTTGGAGTTGCAACGAACACAATCAGATCGACCTGGCGGATCAGCGCATCTCCCCAACCCAAACAAGAACCGGTCAGCAGCCAATCTTCGTCAGCGAACTCCTGCTGGATCAATGACACGCGCTCGTCGGCAGGTCGCTTGGTGGTAAACGGAGGGTTGGTGGGCATCCAGAAAAAATCATCGACATCGACCTGCCGAACAGCCAGCAGGGTTGCGAGGTTTTGTCCCAATGTGGTCACGCCCGCACACGACGCACCGGTAATGTAGATCCGCAATTGTTCCTCCATGAATACCAGCCGGTTTCGAGGTCGGCACGATACCCCATAACCGCCGCTCGAAAAACCGCCAGGCTTCTCGTGTTTTGTCGAACGGACTAGACTGGATGGTTTTGGAGATCACCATGCTGGGTGCGTTTGAACGAAGGCTCGACCCCTTTCCGCCAGATGAGGTGCCACCGCCACCCGCCGGCCTGGCTCGATTTTTGTGGGCCTGTACGCGGGGTGCTCGTGGTTACATCCTGGCGCTGGCGCTACTGAGTGCCGGTGTGTCGATCTACGAAGCCTGGTTGTTTTACTTCCTCGGGCAGGTCGTGGACCTGCTCTCGACCTGGCAGGCAGGCGGTGCAGCGGCGGCGCAGGAAAGTCGCGTGTTGTGGGGCATGGGCATCGTCATGGTGACCAGTGTCGTCCTGGTCGCGCTGCGCACCATGGTGCAGCACCAGATATTGGCGATCAACTTGCCGTTGCGCCTGCGCTGGGACTTCCATCGCCTGATGCTGCGGCAAAGCCTGTCTTTTTTTTCCGATGAGTTTTCCGGTCGAGTCACGACCAAGGTGATGCAAACTGCGCTAGCGGTGCGCGATGTGCTGTTTACCCTTATCGAGATCGCCCCCGGGATCGGCGTGTACTTGATTGCGATCATCGCCCTGGCCGGCGGCTTCGCCCTGAAGCTGATGCTGCCTTTTATTGCCTGGGTCGTATTGTTCAGCGTGGCCATGCTGTACTTCGTGCCTCGTCTGGGGAAAGTCGGGCAGGAACAGGCCAACGCGCGGTCGATGATGACCGGGCGTATCTCGGACGCCTACACCAACATCACGACGGTGAAACTATTCTCCCACTCCAATCGTGAGGCGCACTTCGCGCGTGCAGCGATGGAGGATTTCAAGCAAACCGGCTTTCGCCAGATGCGCCTGGTCAGCCTGTTCGATATCGTCAACCAGGCACTGGTGGTGGCGTTGATCATGGCGGCAGGGGGTTATGCCCTGTGGTTATGGCATCAGGGCGAGATCGGCGCCGGTGCCGTGGCGGCAATCATTGCCATGGCATTGCGTATCAACGGCATGTCGAACTGGGTCATGTGGCAAATGACCTCGCTGTTCGAAAGCATCGGCACCGTGCAGGATGGCATGGCGACGCTGACCCAGGGCGCCAAGGTGCAGGACGCGCCAGATGCCGGCGTGCTAATGACCAGCGGTGGCGCGGTCACCTTCGATAAGGTCAGCTTCAACTACAGTGGCGAACGCCAGGTGCTCGATGGCTTGAGCCTGAGTATCCGCCCTGGTGAAAAAATCGGCCTGGTGGGTCGCTCTGGTGCTGGCAAGTCCACGCTGATCAACTTGCTGCTGCGTTTCTATGACGTCGACAGCGGGGAGATTCGCATCGACGGCCAGAACATCGCAAACGTGACACAAGACAGCCTGCGTGCCTCCATCGGCATGGTCACGCAGGATACCTCCCTGCTGCATCGTTCCATTCGCGACAACATCGCCTATGGCCGTCCCGATGCGACCGACGCGCAGGTCCGCAGCGCCGCGGCCAATGCCCAGGCTGATGGGTTCATCAACCAACTGAGTGACCGACAAGGCCACACCGGCTACGACACCCTGGTGGGTGAGCGGGGCATCAAGCTGTCCGGCGGCCAGCGCCAACGCGTCGCGATTGCCCGGGTGATGCTCAAGAACGCTCCGATCCTGCTGCTGGACGAGGCCACCAGCGCGCTGGACTCCGAAGTCGAAGTGGCTATTCAGGAAAGCCTCGATGAAATGATGCAAGGCAAGACGGTAATCGCCATCGCCCATCGACTGTCGACGATTGCGGCCATGGACCGGCTCATTGTCATGGATGACGGACGCATCATCGAAGAAGGTACCCACACCGAACTGCTCGACAAGAACGGCGTTTATGCGCGGCTGTGGCAGCATCAAAGCGGCGGCTTCCTGGGGGAGGACAACGGCGTGGTCGAGGCTATGGATCAGGTGTGAGCCTGAAGGGGCGACGCAGGGGGGGAGCCTGACCGTTCAGCCCGTCCCCCAGCCATTAAAAAAACCGCCCCTTTGCCACCGATTCCATCGTTTCTCGGGGGCGGTGTATTTCCCTATATTGGCCGCCATACCCGGTGAGTGGCTGAACGCTCGCCATCCTTAGTGCGAGTAGTCTCTATGAATAAAAAACCTGACAGCGCAGGACTCACCCAGGCCGGCGCGGGGACCCGTGCGGTCTGGGGCGGGGAGCAGGGCGGGCATCCCTACAACGCCACGCAAACGCCGATCGTTGCCAGTGCTGCCTATGCCTACGACGACATCGACGTCTGGTACGACGTGGCGTTGGGCAAGGCCCCCGGCTTCATCTACAGTCGCATGAGCAACCCGACGGTGGAGACCCTCGAAGCGAAGATCCTCCAGCTGGAACAGGCCGAGTCCGCAGTGGCGTTCAGCAGCGGCATGGCGGCCATCAGCAGTGTGCTCTACACCTTCCTGGCCAACGGTGACCGAGTCGTGTCGACCAAGGACAGCTACGGCGGCACCAACAAAATCTTCGAAGAATTCCTGCCGCGCATGGGCGTTCAAGTGACCTTGTGCGAAACCTTCGATCACGCCGAGATCGAAGCGCAAATCGCCAAGGGCTGTCGTGTGCTGTACCTGGAAACGCCGACCAACCCGACCCTGAAAATTCTCGACATCCAGCGCCTGGTCGCCGCGGCCAAGCGTGTCGGTGCGCTGGTGGTGGCCGACAATACCTTCGCCACCCCCCTGAACCAGAACCCCCTGGCGCTGGGCGTGGATGTGGTGATCCACAGCGCGACCAAGTTTCTCAGCGGCCATGGCGACGTGCTTGGCGGCCTGGTGTGCGGCAGCGAAACCCTGATGGCGCAGGTCCGGCATTACCGGGAAATCAACGGTGCGTCCCTCGACCCATTCTCGGCCTACCTGATCATCCGTGGCATCAAGACCCTGGTGCTGCGCATGCGCCAACAGCAGCACAGCGCCCGCGTCCTGGCGGACTACCTGTGCAGCGAAGCGCTGGTGGAGTCGGTCAACTACCCCGGCTTACCCAGCCACCCGAACCACAGTGTCGCTGCTGCGCAGATGCGCGGTTTTGGCGCCATCGTCAGCTTCGTGCTGGTGGGGGGCATGGACACGGTCAAGGTGCTGCTGCCACGCCTGCGGTATGCCCATTGCGCGGGCAACCTGGGGGCGGTGGAAACCATCTACGGCCCGGCCCGCACCACCAGCCACGTCGAGAACACCCTGGAGGAGCGTCTCGCCCTGGGGATTTCCGAAGGATTGGTGCGGGTCTCGGTCGGCATCGAAGACACCGATGACCTGCTGGCGGATCTGCAGCAGGCGTTTGCCCATGTCCGGCGCACTCGGGAGGAGCAAAGCGCGTCGATGGCGCGTGTTACCTGCAATCCGCCGAGCGTCGAGGTCGCAGGCTGACGAGGAGGGATCACCAGCCCCACGGCGAGACCGTCCGTGGGGACTTCATGAAGAGCCATAACAATAAAACCTGGGTGCGCCTCTGCCGGGCAACCGAGCGCAGGCGCCAGTGCGTGCCCTAACCCCTTTCATGAGAACAACCATGTCCATAAAAGAACAACAACTCGACCCGCGTTCCGGTTTCAAACAGGAAATGCAGACCCGCCACATCGTCATGCTGGCATTGGGCGGCGTGATTGGCACCGGACTGTTCCTCACCTCTGGCTACACCGTCAACCAGGCCGGCCCGCTGGGCGCGGTGATTGCGTACATCATTGGCGCGCTGATGGTCTACATGGTCATGATGTGCCTCGGCGAACTGGCGGTGCAGATGCCGGAAACCGGCTCCTTCAGCACCTACGCCACGCGCTTTCTCGGCCCGGGCACCGGCTACACGGTGGCCTGGCTCTACTGGCTGACCTGGACGGTGGCCATCGGTTCGGAGTTCACCGCCGCCGGCATCCTCATGACGCGCTGGTTCCCGGACACTGCGGTGTGGATCTGGAGCGCCCTGTTTGCCGGGGTGGTGTTCCTGACCAACGTGATTTCCGTGCGCTTGTTTGCCGAGACCGAATTCTGGTTGTCGCTGATCAAGGTGATAACGGTGGTGGTGTTCCTGGTGATTGGCGGCGGGGCGATTCTCGGCCTGTTGAACATCGACCAGGTGCACAGCATCGGCCTGGGCAACTTCACCCGTGAAGGCTTGTTCCCCACCGGCTTCATGCCGATTGCCATGACCTTGCTGGCGGTGGCCTTTGCCTTCTCCGGCACCGAGTTGATCGGCATCGCCGCCGGTGAAACCAAGGACCCGCAACGCAATGTACCGCGGGCCATCCGCACCACCGTGCTGCGCCTGGCGATCTTTTTTGTCGGCACCATCTTTGTCCTCGCGACTCTGTTGCCCCGTGAGCAGGCCGGGCTGGTGGAGAGCCCGTTTGTCACGGTGTTCACCTACATCGGCATTCCGTACTCCGCCGACATCATGAACTTCGTGATCATCACGGCCTTGCTGTCGGCAGCCAACTCCGGGTTGTACGCCGCCTCGCGAATGCTCTGGACCCTCAGCGACCAGGGACACCTGCCCAAGCAATTCTCAGCCCTGACCCGCATGGGCACGCCGCTCAACGCGATCATCGTGAGCATGGCCGGGGGCGCCGCCTCCCTGCTCAGCAGTGTGTTTGCCGCCGACACCATCTACCTGGCACTGGTATCGATCTCCGGGCTGGCCGTGGTGGTGGTCTGGATGAGCATCGCTGCGAGCCAGATCGCCTTTCGTCGACACTACGTGGCCAACGGCGGCGATATCCACGACCTCAAGTTCCGGGTCCGCGGTTATCCGTGGGTGCCTTTGGGGGCGTTGGTCTGCTGCAGCCTGGCCTGCATCGGGATCGCCTTCGACCCTGAGCAGCGCGTGGCCCTGTACTTCGGCTTGCCCTTCATCGCCTGGTGCTACTTCGTGTATTACATTACCCGCAAAAGCCGTGAGCGCCGCTTGGCGCTTGCCCCCTTGGCACAACCGTCCGATGCGTTCTAGTAACCGTCGGCGGGCTGGGCAGGTTCGCTCGGTGCGGGGGTGTCACAGAGGTCCAGGCCATGAAGCAAAAAACCTTACCCCCGTTGAACTGGTTGCGGGCCTTCGAGGTGTCCGCCCGCTGCCTGAACTTCACCCACGCCGCCGACGAGTTGTTCCTCACTCAGGGCGCCGTCAGCCAGCAGATCCGCCAGCTCGAAAGCCACCTCGGGGTGGCGCTGTTCAAGCGCTTGCCTCGTGGCCTGGGGTTGACCGAGGAAGGGCAGGCCTACCTGCCCGTGGTGCAGGACGCGATCACCCGGCTGGCCGTGGGTACCAACGAAATTTTCGGCCAGCACAAGCGCCGGCCGATCAAGGTGCGCGGCAGCCTGTCGTTTTTCGTGCACTGGCTGGCGCCCAGGCTGGTGGGGTTCCGCCAGGCCCATCCGCATGTCGACATCCGCTACATCAGCAATATCTGGGTCAAGGAACTGGACGGCGAGGACGACATGGAGATTCGCTGGGGTCACGGCCATTGGCCCGGCCTGGTGGCGCAGCGCCTGACCTGGGACAGCCTGTTCCCGGTCTGCTCGCCAGCGCTGATGGCGCGCTCGCCGCTCAAGGTCCCGGCCGACGTGGCCCAGCATCCGCTGCTGCACGTGCTGGGCTACGAAGAAGGGTGGGGCTACTGGTTGAAGATGGTTGGCGCCGACAGCGTCGATTCCTCGACCGGCATGCAGTTCGACACCCTGATCTCGACCTTGCGCATGGCCGAGCTGGGGCAGGGCATTGCCCTGGCCCGCTCCTCGATGGTGCTCGAGATGCTCGAGGACGGGCGCCTGGTGGAACCCTTCGCCCAGCGCATCGAAGCCAGCGAGTCGTTCTACCTGGTGCGCGGTGCCGGCACCGACGAACACCCCGACGCGATCATGTTTGCCACCTGGCTGGTGGAGCAGGCACATCGTCACAAATGAATGGCCGGAGCCAACCATGCGTTATGTCAGTACCCGCAGTTCGGCCGTAGAGGCTGACTTCGAAAAAGTCGTGTTATCCGGACTGGCCGACGATGGGGGGCTGTTTGTCCCCGTCGACCTTCCGCACTTCAGCCCGCAGGACATCGCCAACTGGTCGACCCTGGCCTATGACGAACTGGCCTGGCGGGTGTTGCAGCCGTTTATCGGTGAGGCGATTGCCGAAGCGGATTTACGCCCATTGCTCAAGGCTGCCTGCCGCGGTTTCAGTCATCGTGCGATAGCGCCCCTGCACCAGGTCGACCGCAACGAGTGGGTGCTGGAGCTGTTCCACGGGCCCACGGGTTCCTCCAAGGACTTTGCCGCGCAACTGCAGGCGCAGCTGGTGCAGCACTTCTTGCGCAAACGCCAGCGCCGGGCGGTGGTGCTGGGGGCCACCAATGGCGACACCGGGCTGGCGGCCATCGAGGCATTCAAGCATTGCGCGCAAGCCGAAGTGGTGCTGCTTTACCCGCAGACTGGCGTGGCGCCGCAGCAGTGGCAGCAGTTGCAGGCGGTGAACTGGCCCAGGGTCCACAGGTTCGCGGTCAACGGCAGCTTCGATCAGTGCCAGACCCTGGTCAGTCAGCTATTCCAGCAGTGGCCGTGCGCCGACTTGCAGGCGGTCAGCTTCAACTCCAGCAACTGGGTCAGTGTGCTGGCGCAACTGGTGTTCTATTTCCACGGGGTGTTGCAACTGGGTGGCGGTCAGCGGCCCATCGGCGTCAGCGTGCCGGCGGCGAGCTTTGCCCAGGTGTATGCCGGGTACATCGCACAGAAGATGGGGCTGCCGATTACCCAGATCATTGTCGCGACCAACCAGAATGACGCGCTGCACCAGCTGTTCCTGAAGAATTACTACTGCCGGTCGCACGCCAACCAGACCCTGTCGCCGGCCATGGACCTGTCGATTTTCTCCAACCTCGAACGTTTGCTCTGGGCGCTGTATGGGCAAGATGGCCAGGCGGTGAGTGCGCTGATGGCCGGGTTCGAGGCCACTGGCGAGATGCGCATGGCCAACGAATGCTGGTTACAGGCGCGGATGATCATTGACTCCTACGCGGTCAGCGATGCCGAGACGGTGCAGGAAATCAGCGCGCTGTACCGCGACACCGGCTACGTCATCGATCCCCACACGGCGACCGGGGTGCTCGCGGCCCGGCTCTATCGCCGCAGCCTGGTGGCGCCGATGGTGACCCTGGGCGAGATCGCTCCCGGCAAGTCGGCGCAGTTGCTCGCCGAGCTGGGGATCGTCCTGCCCATGATGCCTGCCCCGGTGGTGGAACAGGGCGGCGGCGGGGCGTCTCGGATCGAGGCGGATGATCTGCAAACACTTCGCCAGCGCCTGGGCGCGCTGCCTTGGGAGGCCCGGTGAAACGTATTCTCGATCCCCTCGATGAGCGCATCATCGCCGAACTGCGGCTCAATGCCCGGGCCGCCCATGCGGAGCTGGCGGCCAAGGTCAACCTGTCGCGCAATGCCGTGCGCCAGCGCATCGAACGACTCGAGCGCGATGGTGCGATCCAGGGGTATACGGTGCGCACGGGGGAGGGGCATTCCGGCGCTTCGCACATCAATGCGGTGATCTTTGTCTACCGCTACGATCGCATGCGCGGGGCCGAAGTGCTGCAGGCGCTGCGAGCGATCCCGGAAGTCATCCAGTGCGATGTGATGAGCGGTGAGTTCGACCTGATGCTCCGCGTCGGCGCCGCCAGTCCTGAGCGGGTGCACAAGGTCTGGAAGCAGATTTCGGCACTGCCTGGGGTGGAAAACACCGTGACCTCGTTTGTGTTGTCGTCGGTGGTCTAGGGCGAGTCGGGGGGTATGCAAACTCTGCGAACCCCTGGAGTCATTGTGGGAGCGGGCCGGGCGGCGCTCCGCTTGCCCGCGATGAGGCCGGCCTCCAACCTCGATACTGCCTGACCCACCGCCATCGCGGGCAAGCCCGCTCCCACAGGTTTGATGTGGTGTATACAGAATCTGTGAACAGCCAAAACCACTGTGGGAGCGGGCTTGCCCGCGATGAGGCCGGCCCATCCAACCGCGATACTGCCTGACCCACCGCCATCGCGGGCAAGCCCGCTCCCACAGGTTTGATGTGGTGCATACAGAATCTGTGAACAGCCAAAATCATTGTGGGAGCGGGCGCCCGCTTGCGGCTTGCCCGCGATGAGACCGGCCCATCCAACCTCGATACTGCCTGACCCACCGCCATCGCGGGCAAGCCCGCTCCCACAGGTTTGATGTGGTGCATACAGAATCTGTGAACAGCCAAAATCATTGTGGGAGCGGGCGCCCGCTTGCGGCTTGCCCGCGATGAGGCCGCCCCATCCAACCTCGATACTGCCTGACCCACCGCCATCGCGGGCAAGCCCGCTCCCACACAAATTTTGTGGCTGTACACAAAATCTGCGAACACCCAAAACCACACTCTGGGAGCCCCCCGCAACGGGGTGTGAAATTGCGCAAACCCTGGGCAAAACGCTCAGGAAATAGAGCAAATTGGCCTATTTCACTGCCCAGGCCCGCCGCCTAATCTAGTGCCCAACAACCCATCTTCCGGATCAAGGGCAATAACAAAATGACTGAATACAAACTGGCGCTGGTCGGCTTCGGTGGTGTCAATCGGGCGTTGGCCCAACTGATTGCCGAGCGTAATGAGGGCTGGAAAACCGAGCTGGGTTTCAGCCTCAAGATTGTCGGGGTGACTGACTTGTTCCTGGGTTCGCTGATTGGCCGTGAAGGCCTGGACGCTGGAGTGCTGGCCCGGTTGCCGGCGGCCAAGGGGGCTTTGGCCCAGATGCCTGGTGGCACGGTCGAGGCCTTGAATGAGGCGGTGATCAAGGATTCGGGGGCAGACATCATTGCCGAGGCGACCTTCACCAATCCAGTGGATGGCGAGCCTGCTACCTCGTTCTGCCGTTGGGCCCTGGAGGCCGGCAAGCATGTGGTGACCACCAACAAGGGGCCGATTGCCCTGCACGGTGCCGAGCTCAAGGCCCTGGCCCTGCGCAACAAGGTGGCGTTTGAATACGAAGGTTCGGTGATGAGCGGCACACCGGTGATCCGCCTGGCCAAACAGACCCTGGCCGGCAGTGCAATCAACGGCTTCGAGGGCATTCTCAACGGTACTTCCAACTTCGTCCTGACCTGTATGGAAGGCGGCCTGGGGTTTGCCGAGGCGGTGCGCCAGGCGCAGGAGCTGGGTTACGCCGAAGCCGATCCGAGCGCCGATGTCGAAGGTTACGACGTGCGCCTCAAGGTGGTGATCCTGGCCAATGAACTGCTGGACGCCAAGCTGCAGGTCAGCGATGTCAGTTGCCAGGGCATCAGCGCCCTGACCCTGGACGACATCGCCAAGGCTCGCCAGGAGGGTGCGCGCTGGAAGCTGATTGGCGCCGCCACGCGTCAGGCCGACGGCTCGGTCAGTGCGCGGGTCGAACCGCGCTTGTTGCGCAACGACCACCCATTGGCCGCGATCAGCGGCGCCACTAACGCCGTGTCGTTCACCAGCCCATTGCTCGGTGCAGTGACGGTCTCGGGGCCGGGCGCCGGGCGCATGGAAACTGCGTACGCGTTGTTGTCGGACATCATCAGCCTGCACCAATCCGTGGTCACCCACTAGGAGAAAGCCTGTGAACCTATCGCGTCTGGCCCTGGCGGTTGTTGAACCGCACATCGATGTGTTGAACCCATTTGACGGCAGCGTCGTCGGCACGGTTGTCAAGGTGGATGCGGCCCAGGTCCCGCAGCTGCTGGAGCAGGGCCGGCATGGCGCGCGCCTCTGCGCCGCGCTGCCGCGCCATCGTCGCGCACGGATTCTCGAGCAGGCCGCGCTGGCCATCGAGCGCGACGCCCAGGGCTTTGCCCGGCTGATTGTCGAGGAAGCCGGCAAGACCCTGGTGCAGGCGCAAAAAGAGGTCAAGCGCTGCGTCAATACCCTCAAGTTGTCGGCCGAGGAGGCCAAGCGCAACGCTGGCGAAGTGGTGCCGTTCGACGCCTATGAAGGCTCCGAGTCACGCCAGGGCTGGTTCACCCGTGAGCCGTTGGGCCTGATCGTCGCGATCACCCCGTACAACGATCCACTGAACCTGGTGGCGCACAAGCTCGGCCCGGCGATTGCGGGGGGCAATGCGGTGATCCTCAAGCCCTCGGAGTTGGCGCCCTTGTCGGCCCTGCGCCTGGTGGATTACCTGGTGCAAGCCGGGCTGCCGGAGGCGGTCGTCACGGTCGCTACCGGCGGGGCCGAGTTGGGCCGCGCGCTGGTGGCCGCCCGCGAGGTGCGGATGATTTCCTTCACCGGCGGCTTCGTCACCGGCGAAAAGATTGCCCGCACCGCCGGCCTGAAGAAGCTGGCCATGGATCTGGGCGGCAATGCGCCGGTGATCGTGATGGGCGACTGCGACTTGCCGGCGGCGATCGACAGTTGTGTGTCCGGGGCGTTCTGGGCGGCCGGGCAGAACTGCATCGGCACCCAGCGCCTGTTGGTCCAGGCGTCGGTCTATGAGGCCTTTCGCGAAGGCTTCGTGCGCCAGGCCGAGGCGCTGGTCGCCGGTGATCCTACCTTGGCGAGCACTGATATCGGGCCGATGATCACCCCGCAGGCTGCACAGAATGCCGAGCAGGTGGTCAACGAAGCCTTGCGCGAGGGCGCCACGCTGCTCTGCGGTCATCGCCGCCAAGGTTCCTGCTACGCGGCAACGGTGCTGGAGAATGTCGATCACGCCAGCCGGTTGTGGCGCGATGAAGTGTTTGCCCCGGTGGTGGTCCTGCAACCCTTCGACAGTTTCGATGAGGCCATCGCGCTGGCCAACGAGCCGGAGTACAGCCTGCACGCAGGGATCTTCACCGGTAACCTGGCCACGGCCATGAGCGCTGCTCGGCGGATCGAGGCGGGGGGGGTGATGATCAACGACTCCTCGGACTACCGCTTCGATGCGATGCCGTTCGGCGGCTCCAAGTACGGCAGCCTGGGACGCGAAGGGGTGCGCTTTGCCTATGAGGAAATGACCCAGCCCAAGGTGGTGTGCCTCAATACGCCCGCCTAGGTGCTGGAAGGCATCAGTTACCGGAAGAGGCCTATAAGTCATCGTACCTCTTTCAGAGCTAAGCAACCCAGGCAGCGATTTTTTTCTGCTTGAACCTAGCGCTGCCATCACCCTCATCTAGACCCATCAGGCCCGTCATCCCACGATAACCACTAGTTATCGTGGGATGACGGGCTTTTTTGCGTGGAAAAAAAACACTGGCACTTGGCGATTGCGAAATCAGAAAAACGCATGTCATACTACGTCGTACAACAACAGCGAGGCGCTTGACGATCCTCCATGATCTTCAGCGGACCTCCATGGAAGGCGGGCATTTCATGAGTTTTGAAAGTCAACGCGTCAAGCAGATCTCTTCTTCTCCGAGCATGATTATCTCCATGCGTGCCAAGGAGCTGGCCAGCCAGGGTCGCGACATTGTCGACATGAGCCTGGGTGAACCGGATTTCGATACCCCGGCCCACATCATCGACGCGGCCTGCCAGGCCATGCGTGACGGCCATACCCGCTACACCGCGCCCCAGGGCACCCTGGCCTTGCGCCAGGCGATCGTCAGCAAGTTCCAGCGCGAGAATGGCCTGGACTACAGCGTCGACGAGATCACCGTGGGCAACGGCGCCAAGCAGGTGATCTTCAACACCTTCATGGCCACCCTGGAAGCCGGTGACGAGGTGATCATCCCCGCGCCGTACTGGGTCTCCTATTCCGATATCGTCACCTTGAATGGCGGCAGCCCGCAGGTGATTGCCTGTGGCATCGAGGTCGGCTTCAAGCTGACCGCCGAGGCGCTGCAGGCCGCGCTGACCGAGAAGAGCCGCTGGCTGGTCCTCAACTCGCCGTCCAATCCCAGCGGCGCGATCTACTCCCTCGCCGAGCTGCAAGCGCTGGGCAAGGTGCTCGAAGACTTTCCCAATGTGCTGGTGATGTCCGACGAAATCTACGAGCACGTGCTGCTCGCCGACCAACCGTTCGTGTCCTTCGCCAATGCCTGCCCGCAGCTGCGTGAGCGCACCTTGCTGATCAATGGCGTGGCCAAGGCCTATGCCATGACAGGCTGGCGCATCGGTTACGCCGCCGGCCCCAAGGCGCTGATCGCCGCGATCAGCAAGATCCAGTCGCAAAGCACCTCAGGCGCCAGCGCGATTTCCCAGGAGGCATCGCGCGCCGCGCTGCAAGGCCCGCAGGATTTCGTCAAGCACAGCGCCACCGAGTACGCCGCGCGCGGTCGTCTGTTGGTGGACGGTCTGCGCCAGTGCGCCGGCTTGCGCCTGAGCGCACCGGCAGGGGCCTTTTATGCCTTCCCCGAGTGCAGCCAACTGCTCGGTCGGGTCAGCCCGGACGGGCAGGTGATCAGCGATGACGTCGAGTTGTCGGCCTATCTGCTCAACCATGCCGGTGTCGCCGTCGTGCCGGGGTTGGCGTTCGGGTTGCCGGGGTACTTCCGGCTGTCGTTCGCCACCTCCCGGGAAAACCTACAAAAAGCTGTCGTTCGTATCCGCGAAGCGCTGGATGCCTTGCGCTGAAGTTCTTCGCCCTTTCGCTGTGCCAAAGCTGCCATAACAATAGTCGGAGATCCCCATGCTCGATAAAAAGAAACAGCTGCTTGCCCTAGTCGTCGCTGCTTGTCTGGGCACCAGCGTTGCACAGGCTGACGACCTCACAGGAACCCTGAAGAAAATCAAGGAATCGGGCACCGTCACCCTCGGCTACCGCGACGCCTCGTTGCCGTTTTCCTACCTCAACGATGCCCAGCAACCGATCGGCTACAGCATCGAGCTGTGCCAGAAAATCGTCGACCAGATCAAGGTCAAGGTGGGCGAGCCGGGCCTCAAGACCGAGTACGTCTCGGTTGTCGCGGCGACCCGTACGCCACTGTTGATCAATGGCACCATCGACCTGGAATGTGGGGTGACCACCAACACCGTCGAGCGCCAGAAACAGATCGGCTTCCTGCTCACCAGCTATGTGGCCAGCGCCAAGTACGCGGTGAAGAAGACCGCCGGCATCAACAGCGTCGCCGACCTCAAGGGCAAGGCGGTGGTGGTGATTACCGGGGGCAGCGGCGAGTGGATCACCAAGAACCTGGACCGGGAAAAACAGCTGGGCCTGAAAATCCTCAATGCCAAGGACGGTGGCGAAGCCTTCCTGATGCTGGAAACCGGGCGCGCCGTGGCCTACATCAACGACGACGTGCAGTTGATGGCAACCATCGCCCAAAGCCGCAGCCCGGATGCCTACACCTTGCTGCCCGAGCCGATGTCCGCCGAACCCTATGCCATCGGCATCCGCAAGAACGACCCGCAGTTCAAGTCCTTTGCCGATGACGTGTTGCGCAACCTCTACAGTACTGGCGTGATCGATACCCAGTACCCGAAATGGTTCGAGCAGCCGATCCCGCCGAAGAATGCCGTGATCAACCTGCCGATGAGCGAAGCGCTGAAACAAGCCATCGCGCACCCGAACGACACCGGCGTCTGATGCCGGTTTGCCAATGAGCTGAGGCGCTTTTCAAGGCGCGGGCGCTGGCTTGCCAGCTCCTGCGCAGGGGAGAGCGTGTCCAGCGTGCAAGCGTTGTGCTTTTTCTTAAAGGTTGGTGGTTGATGGATTACAACTGGAACTGGAGCGTGTTCTGGGATTTCGCTCCCGGAGAAACTTCGTCGTATCTGCACTGGCTGGTCACCGGCACCAGCTGGACCCTGGCGACCACCCTGGTCGCGTTCATCCTCGCGTTGTTGATCGGTGGCCTGGTCGGCACCCTGCGCACCAGTACGCTGCGGCCACTGGTATGGCTGTGCAACCTGTACACCGAGGTGTTTCGCAACATCCCGCTGCTGGTGCAAATGTTCATCTGCTTCTTCGTGGTGCCCGAATTGCTGCCGGTGTCGATGGGTGACTACCTCAAGCAGGACTTGCCCTATCCCTCGTTCTTCAGTGCCGTGGTGGCGCTGACCCTGTTCACCTCGGCCAAATTGTCGGAGCTGTTCAAAGCCGGTATCGAATCGGTCGCCGCCGGGCAGCGGGGTGCGGCCCTGGCGCTGGGCCTGCGCCCGACCCAGATGTACCTGCAGGTGTTGTTGCCCCAGGCGATCCGCGTGGTATTCCCACCGCTGACCTCCGAGGCCCTGAACACCCTGAAGAACTCATCGGTGGCCCTGACCATCGGCTTGATGGAGTTGACCGCGCAGGCGCGCAACGTCAGCGAGTACTCGTTCAACACCTTTGAGGCGTTCACCGCCGCAACCGTGATCTACGTGGTGATTTCGCTGCTGGTGACCTTTGTCATGGGTCACATCGAACGTTCCCTGGCCATTCGCGGCGCGACGAGGTAGTCATGTTTGATCTAGACCCAAGCGTCATTGTTCGGGCCATGCCGGCCCTGTGGAATGGCCTGAAATTCACCCTGCTGTTGACCCTGGTGGCAATGTCGGTCGGCATCGTCGCCGGTACCTTCCTGGCCCTCATGCGTCTGTCGCACAACCGCGTGCTGCGCGGCTTTGCCCTGGGCTATGTGACGGTGATGCGCAGCATCCCGTTGGTGCTGGTGATCTTCTGGTTCTACTTCCTGATGCCCTTGCTCCTGCAGATGGCCTTCGGCACCGAACGCCCGGTGCAGATCGGCCCGGTGGTCACCGCCTTCGTGACCTTCTGCATGTTCGAGGCGGCCTACTACAGCGAGATCATTCGTGGCGGTATCCAGAGCATCACTGGCGGCCAGCGACAGGCCGCGGCCGCCCTCGGCCTGCGTCCGGCGCAATCGATGATCTACGTGATCCTGCCCCAGGCGTTGCGCCGCATGACCCCCTTGCTGCTGACCCAGACCATCATCCTGTTCCAGGACACCTCACTGGTGTACGTGCTGTCCATCGCCGACTTTACCGGCGCGGCCAGCAAGTTCGCCCAGCGTGACGGGCGCCTGGTGGAGCTGTACCTGTTCGTGGCCCTGGTCTACCTGGTGATCTGCTACTTGCTCTCCAGCCTGACCAAGCGCTTGAAAAGAAATGTAGGGAGAACCGCATGATCCAGATGAAAAACCTGAGCAAATGGTACGGCAACTTCCAGGTCCTGAAGAACTGCACCACCGAGCTCTCGCGTGGTGAAGTGATGGTGGTGTGCGGGCCATCCGGTTCCGGCAAGAGCACCCTGATCAAATGCGTCAACGGCTTGGAGCCGGTGCAGGAAGGCGAGATCTTTATCGAGAACCAGCCTGTCACGGGCAAGGGTGTCGACCTGCCGAAACTGCGTGCGCGGGTTGGCATGGTGTTCCAGCATTTCGAACTGTTCCCGCACCTGAGCATCATCGACAACCTCAACCTGGCGCAGATCAAGGTGCTGGGTCGCGACCGTGACACGGCGACCAAAAAGGGCATGGCCCTGCTGGAACGCGTCGGGCTCAAGAGCCATGCGCACAAGTACCCGATCCAGTTGTCCGGCGGCCAGCAACAGCGGGTCGCCATTGCACGGGCCCTGGCCATGGACCCGATCGCCATGCTGTTCGATGAGCCGACCTCGGCGCTCGACCCGGAGATGGTCAACGAAGTGCTGGACGTCATGGTCCAGTTGGCCCGCGAGGGCATGACCATGATGTGCGTGACCCATGAAATGGGCTTCGCGCGTAAAGTGGCTGACCGCATCGTATTCATGGATGGCGGCGAGATCATCGAGGACGTGAAGTCCGAGGAGTTCTTCGGCGCCCCACGCTCGGACCGGGCCCGCAGTTTCCTCTCGAAAATCCTCCAGCACTAAGGCGTTGCAGGCCGGCCGCTCCCACAAGGCCCGGCGCAATCCCTGTAGGAGCGAGCGCCCGCTTGCGGCCTGCTCGCGATGGTCTGGAGAACGCCGCGGTTATTCTGGATGTGCGCGTTATCGTTGACGTTTTTCGCGAGCAGGCTCGCTCCTACAGTGAGCTTGGCCGCCCGCAGGTTTTGCAGACACTCAGCAAATTTAATGTAGGAGCGAGCGCCCGCTTGCGGCCTGCTCGCGATGGTCTGGAGAGCGCCGCGGTTATTCTGAATGCACGCGTTATCGTTGACGTTTTTCGCGAGCAAACGGAACGTCGCCCGGCTGCTCCCACAAGGCCCGGTATCGTTTAACTGCTCGAAATTAGCTGATACCCCTCGGTTTTTTTGCTGTCTCCCCCCGCGCTTTGCTAGCTGCCGCACAGTTCCCCCTGCGATCGCTCACTGGTGCTTGGCTTTTGTGCCAGATTTCCCTACAGGATATTCATTGCAGAGGGGCTGACATGCCACTGAATCGAGGACGACGTATCCGCAAGGCGATGGGGCAACGCCACATCAACAAACACTACGCGCTGGCTGCCGCCATGGGGGTTAGCGAAAGCGCGGTATCGCGCTGGTGCCAGGGCGGTCCCATGACCCTGGCCAATGTCATCGCCCTGTGCGAGTACCTGGACGTATCGGCGGACTGGCTGCTGCTGGGGCGCGGTGGCATGGAGCAGCACCGAGAGCCGGCACCATGGCCGGTCGAGCAGCCTTTCCCCGATCTGTGTGACCGGGCACGTGCGCACCTGATCCGTGTTCTTCAAGACCCTGCCAGCGGCTACTGAGCACCACGCACGCGAAGTGCGCAGCACGCATGCGCCATTGCTTGTGGGCCTGGCACAAGCTTGCCAGGGTGGTGACGCGCTAAGTGCACCGCAAGGGTGTCGGGCGCCAGTGACGATTGTGCGGTTCAAACTGTTAAGGAGAACGACCCATGAAACAGATCTCAAGCAATCCGGTGACCTCCCTGCTCAACACCACAGTGGTGGGCCAGCCGTGGCAAAAGAGCTACCAGCTCGGGTTGGGTGTCGATGCCATCACCGGTCAATTGCGTGCCTCGGCGGTCAAGCCGTTCACGGTGACCCCGGCGGGGCAGAAGTCGACGGAATTCATCTATTCACTGGTGCAGTCCGAGAGCGACCTGCAGAGCATGATTTCCGGCTCGGTGAAGGCCGCCTACAACCTTGAGGGGGTGAATGTCTCGGCCAGTACCTCGTTCCTCAACGAGATGGCGGTTTCCGAGCTGAGTGTGACACTGGTGGCCCAGGTGTCGATCGAGGAGAGCCAGTACGCGCTAGCGCAGAAGAACGAACTGAACGTGACTCCAGGCGAGGATTTTCGCAGCAAGTACGGCGACTATTTTGTCGCAGGCTACAGGGCCGGTTCATCCTTGTATGCGATCTACCAGTGCCGTTTTTCCAGCGCCGAGCAACGCAACAAGTTCACCGCCGCGATGGCCGCCGATGTGCCCCAGGTGTTCAGTACCGAGGGCAGCGCCAGCTTCGAGAGAATCTCCAAGGAACACAACGCCAGCGTCTCAGTGCGGATCAAGGCCACCGGGGTCAACAGCGCGATCCCCTCGCCACCGAAAACGGGCTGGACCGCCGAGACCATCGTCACCGAGTTGCTGCCGTGGTTCAACCAGTCGCTGCAAGCCAATCAGTTGGAAACCTACCTGCAGCACTATCGAGTGATCGACCCGTCGATTTCCGGCGAAGTGCCGGTCAGCCCGGTGGTGTTTTCCGAGCTGAGCTTTCTCTACAACCGTTTCTGGCTGGCGCGCGCCTTGTTCAGTAGCTGCCCGGACTTCGGCCGACGCCTGGTCGAGGAGCCGTACCACCGGCTGGAATCGAAAATCCAGGCGCAGCAAGCCTCCTTGCCCAAAGACTCGAAAATGATCGAGTTGTTAACCGATGAAACCAATCGCCTGCTCAACGGCCTGCGCGAGATCAACAACCGCCAGGTGTTCTACACCCAGGTGGTCGCGGCGGGAAAAAACGAGCCGAAGAAGGACCAGAACTTCGACGCCGACAAGGGCACGGTGCGCTGGAGCTTCGGGTTCCAGAAAGGCGACCTGCCGGGGATCAACATCCAGAGCGTCTCGGACCATGTCGAGGCGAAATGGCGGATCGGCTGGAACAAACACGTGTTCTCCTTCCGTGATTCGACCAAGGTGATTGTCGGCTGGGACATCATCTGCAACTGGGACGATGGCACGGGCGGCGACTGGCACAAAGTCAGCGAGCAGGTAATCGGTCGCAGTAGCGGCGATGTGTTCGTCAAGAGCGACTACGACCGAGGCTACAGCTGGAACATCGTCTGGTACCTGGTGGAGGCCAATCTCTACCCGGTGGGCCCATGGCTGGCCACCGCCGTGCATGCCCAGGACTTTTCCGCGAGCGCTACCACGTCGCTCGAAGACCTTGCCGCGCTGTGGACCGCCGAACGCATGGCCAGCGCACAGCCACTGGATCGCTCCACTCACGCGCTGGATGAATACCCGCTGCCGGAGGCTGGTCGGTCGATCGTCGGCGGCGACGCCAACAGTCTGTTGGCCGGGGGGACACCGCCGTCTGCGGGCAGCTTGAGTGTGCACCTGGGGCCAGATACTTCGCGGGTTCAGCACCTGCATGAGTACCCGCAGCGTACCGTCGGCAAGCTGTTCTTCGATATGAATGGCAGGCCGTGCACCGCGTCGGCGGTGGTGGTGCATCGATCCGGGATCTTGACGGCGGCCCACTGCCTGCTGCTCGATGGGCATCAAGCCAGCAATCTCTATTTCGTCCCCGCCTATGAAAACGGCAACGCCCCTTACGGTGGCTGGCAAGTGGAGAACTGGAATTGGCCGACAGCCTGGGAGAGCACCCAGAGCCCGGCCTGGGACCTGGGTTTCTGTAAGGTCAAACCCGGCCCCGATGGCCGCGGAGTAGGGGATGTGGTCGGCTGGGTGGGCTTGCAGTGGGGCATGGTTGCCGGTTGCTGGAGGAACACCGGTTATCCGGGGCAAGCCACGGTGCTGTTCCCGTTCGACGGTCAAGTGCCATGGCAGAGCATTGGCAGTCAGGTGGCCAGTGCCGCGCCGTCCATCGTGGTCAAGCACGATGAGTTGACGGCGGGTGGCAGCGGCGGACCCTGGTTCATGATCAATGAGCCGCAGTTGGTCAATGGTGTGTTCAGCCAGTACAACATCGACCTGCAACAGAACTACGGACCGGAGTTCGGTCCTTGGGTCGGGGAGTTCTACCACGGGGTGTTTGGCTCAGCCTTGAACCAGGATCAGGACTGATCGTTAGCCCCTTGCACCGCTAAAAAACCGGGAGCCCGGTGCTCCCGGGTTTTTTGCTGCCCTCAGCGGCGATCCAGCCACACGGTCTGGACGTTGCAGAATTCGCGGACGCCGAAGTGCGACAGTTCGCGGCCAAAACCACTTTTCTTCACGCCGCCGAAGCTCACGCGAGGGTCGGAGGCGCTGTAGCCGTTGATGAACACGCCACCGGTTTGCAGTTCGTCCGCCAGTTGCCGGGCCAGTTCCAGGTTGCGGCTGAAGACAGTCGCCGTCAGCCCGAACTCACTGTCGTTGGCCAGCGCCAGTGCATGGGCGGCATCGCGGGCGGTGATGATCGACGCCACCGGGCCAAACAGTTCCTGGCGGAAGGCGGTCATCTGGTCGGTGACGTCGGCCAGAATCGTCGGCGGATAGTAGTTGCCCGGGCCTTCGGCCTTGGCGCCACCCAGCAGCAAGGTCGCGCCTTGCTCCAGGGTCTCGCGCACCTGCTCGTGCAGCTCGTCGCGCAGGTCAACACGTGCCATCGGGCCGATGTAGGTTGCGTCGGCCAAGGGGTCGCCGACCACCAGTTGGCGGGTCAGCTCGACGAACTTGCGGGTGAATTCCTCGACCACACCCTGTTCGATGATCAGGCGCTTGGCGGCTGCGCAGACTTGCCCGGTGTTCTGGTAGCGGCCGAGCACTGCGGCCTTGACCGCTTCATCGAGGTCGGCGTCGTTGAGCACGATGAACGGATCGCTGCCCCCCAGTTCCAGCACGCATTTTTTCAAGGCCGCACCGGCCTGGGCGCCGATGGCCATGCCGGCGCGCACGCTGCCAGTCAGGGTCACGGCGGCGATCCGTGGATCGGCAATCGCACTGGAGACGCCGTCCGGCGTGACGTTGATGACTTCGAACACACCCTCGGCAAACCCGGCCTGGCGCAAGGCATCGCGCAGCAGGTAGGCGCTGCCCATCACGTTCGGTGCATGTTTGAGTACGTAGGTGTTGCCGGCGATCAGGGCTGGAACCGCGCCGCGCAGGACTTGCCAGATCGGGAAGTTCCACGGCATCACCGCGAGAATCGGCCCCAGCGGGCGGTACTCGATGCGCGCCTTGGCGCCTTCCACCTGGGTCGGTTCGGCAGCGAGCATGGCCGGGCCGTGTTCGGCGTACCACAGGCAGAGCTGGGCGCATTTTTCGATTTCACCACGGGCCTGGGTCAGCGGCTTGCCCATTTCCAGGGTGATCATCCGGGCCATGCTCGTGGCGTTGTCGCGTAGCGCCTGGGCGAGGGCAATCAAGGCCTGGGCTCGCTGGGCGAGCGGGGTACGGCGCCAGGTGGCGAACCCGGCACTGGCCCGGGCCAGCGCCGCATCCAGTTCAGTCGCGGACTCATAAGGGTAGTGGCCGATCTGCTCGGCGGTGGCGGGGTTGATCGAAAGGGCATGGGTGAGGCTGGAAATCTGGGTCATGGCACCGTCCTGCTGGGTGGGAATGGATGCAGGCTACGCTGGCGCTTGGCTGCTGAAAACTGAATAATGCTGAGCCTATCGTTCACGAATGGAGAATGACTTGGATCTGGTTCAGCTGGAGATTTTCAAGGCCGTGGCCGAGCACGGCAGTATCAGTGCCGCCGCGCAGCACATCCACCGGGTGCCCTCGAACCTGACGACGCGGATCAAGCAACTGGAGCAGGACCTGGGCGTGGATCTGTTTATCCGCGAGAAAAGCCGCTTGCGCCTGTCGCCGGCCGGCTGGAGTTTTCTCGACTACGCGCGACGGATTCTCGACCTGGTCGGGGAGGCCCGGGCGACGGTTGCCGGGGAAGAACCCCAAGGTTCGTTCTCCCTGGGCTCACTGGAGAGCACGGCGGCGGTGCGCATTCCCGGACTGCTGGCGGCCTATAACCAACAGTACGCCAAGGTGGCGCTGGACCTGTCCACCGGGCCCTCCGGGACCATGATCGACGGCGTATTGTCCGGGCGCCTGGCGGCGGCCTTCGTCGACGGACCGGTGCTGCACCCGGCACTGGAGGGAGTGCCGGCGTTCGAGGAGGAGATGGTGTTGATCGCCCCCCTCAATCACCCGCCGATCCACCGCGCGCGGGAGGTCAACGGCGAGAGCATTTATGCGTTTCGCGCCAACTGTTCCTACCGGCACCACTTCGAAAGCTGGTTCGCCAAGGACGCGGCAGTGCCGGGGCGGATCCACGAGATGGAGTCCTACCACGGCATGCTCGCCTGCGTCAGCGCCGGTGCCGGCCTGGCCCTGATGCCCCGCAGCATGCTCGAGAGCATGCCCGGTTGCAGCACGGTGAGCATCTGGCCGCTGTCGGAGTCGTTCCGCTACCTGCGCACCTGGCTGGTGTGGCGCCGAGGCACGGTGTCGCAAAGCCTGGGCATGTTTGTGCGGATGCTCGAGGCGCGTGGGGGGGTGGGATCAGAGGCAACCGCGCTCAAGCCGGCTTAATACGTATGCCTGTCCACCACCCGCTTCACCGTTTCCAGGGCCACCTGCAAGCTAGCCAGGTCCAGGGAGCCCAGTGCCAGGCGGATGGCGTGGGGCACGTGGCTGGAGGTGGCAAAGGGTTCGGCGGTCGATACCGAGACGTTCTCGCGCAGCAGGGCCAAGGCGATCTGGTCGGCGCGCACTTCTTCACCCAGGGGCAGCCAGAGGAAGTAGGCGTTGGGGTGACTGGTGAACGGCAGCCCGCGCAGGACGGCGCGGGCCAGGGCTTGGCGCTGTCTGGCATCCTCGCGCTTGTGTTGTTCCAGGCGTAGCACGGTGCCGTCGTCGAGCCAGTTGCAGGCGATCGAGGTCATCACGCCGGGGGTGTTCCACACGGTGGCCCGGATGCTCCGTTCCAGGGCCGGGATCCAGGGCAGGGGCGCCGCGACAAAACCGACCCGCAGGCCGGTGGCGACATTTTTCGACAGCCCCGAGACGTACACGGTGCGCTCCGGCGCCAGCGCGGCCAGGGGCGCTGGCGGGTCTTCGGCGAGAAAGGCGTAGGCGGCGTCTTCGATGATCAGCAGGTCGTGCTGGCGGGCGATCTGCACCAGGCGCTGACGCCAGTCGGCACTGGCCACCCAGCCCAGCGGATTGTGCAGGGTCGGCATGCAGTACACGGCGCGTACCTTGCGTTGCTGGCACAGGCGCGCCAGGGCATCGAGGTCCGGTTTCTGGTGGGTAGCGGCAATCGGCGCCAGTTCCAGGCGCTGGCTCTCGGCGAGGACTTTGAACCCGGGGTAGGTGAGGGCGTCGGTGGCGACCACATCGCCGGCGCGCAATAGCCCCATCAGGGTGACGGCCAGGCCGTGCTGGGCGCCGCTGACAATCAGCACCTGCTCTTCACTGACCGCAAGACCGCGACAGCGCAGGTGCCGGGCGACGCTGGCCCGCTCATGGGGGCGACCACCGTGGGGCTGATAACGCAGCAGGGCTTCCAGGTCACCGCTGTTCGCCAGTTGCCGCAAGGCGCCGCGCAGCAGTTCGGCCTGGCCGGGGAGTGCGGGATAGTTGAAGTTTAGGTCGAGCAGGCCCGCGGCGACGGCGTGCTGGTCGACTCCCAGCCCGGCGGGCAGCGCAGTCTCACGGACAAAAGTGCCGCGGCCGGCCTCGCCGCTGACCAGGCCCATGGCTTCCAGTTCGCCATACACCCGGGTCGCGGTGGCCAAGGCCAGGCCTTCGCGGGTGGCCAGTTGGCGATGGGTGGGCAGGCGGGTGCCGGGTGTCAGGCGGCCGGCACGGATGTCGGCGGCGAAGGCGTCCACCAGGTACTTGTAGCGGGAACGGGCCATGGGCTTGTATCCAGTACAATAATTTGATTGTACTGATTATTGGCCCTAGCCTGAGACCGCACAACCGCCCCAACAGGCGGACGCCAGCCCACTCAGCGGACGACCCGGTCATGCATATCGCGATCCTGACTTTTGACGGTTTCAACGAACTCGACTCCTTGATTGCCCTGGGGCTGCTCAACCGGATCAAGACCCCGGGCTGGCGCGTGTCGATTGCCAGCCCGACGTTGCGCGTGCGCTCGATGAACGGGTTGGTGATCGAGTCCCAGGCCACGCTGCAGGAGGCGAACGAGGCGGATGCGGTGATTGTCGGCAGCGGTGCGCTGACCCGTGAAGTGGTCGAGGACAGTCAACTGATGGGTCAATTGCGCCTGGACCCGAGGCGGCAACTGCTGGCGGCGCAGTGCTCCGGGACCCTGGTGCTGGCCAAGCTGGGGCTGCTGGAAGGGGTGCCGGCCTGCACCGACCTGACCACCAAACCCT
Organism: Pseudomonas sp. Irchel 3H3; assembly: GCF_900187635.1. NCBI lineage: Bacteria > Pseudomonadati > Pseudomonadota > Gammaproteobacteria > Pseudomonadales > Pseudomonadaceae > Pseudomonas > Pseudomonas sp. Irchel 3H3. The sequence goes on from NZ_FYEC01000020.1 coordinate 28,354, forward strand.
GGGTCCAGGCCGCGGGGGTGGACGTACTGAACCAGGCGTTCTTCGCCAGGGGCAACGTGGCGACCGCCGGCGGCTGCCTGGCGTCAACCTACCTGGCGGCTTGGATCATCGCCCGCCTGCAGGGCCTGGAGGCGGCCAGCAATGCGGTGCACTACGTGGCCCCGGTGGGAGAAAAACAGCTGTATGTCGAGCGCACCCTGGCCAATATCCAACCTTACTTGTAGCGGTGCCCGGTGCCTGGTTCCGGTGCTTGAGCCGAGCTGACCGCCAGTGTCTGCTCGGCGTGTGGGCCATGGCTTAAAAGTCGTAGCGGCTGGTCACCATCACATTGCGTGGGTCGCCGTAGTACGAGGAGTTATAGAAGCCGATGTTGGTGTAGTAGTACTTGTCGAACAGGTTGTTGACGTTGACCGTGGCCGACAGGTGTTCGGTGAACTGATAGCGGCCCATCAGGTCCACCAGCCAGTAAGCATCCTGGGAGAACTTCTCCTCGCTGGACTTGGCCCGGTTGGTCAGGACCTGCCAGCCTTGTCCCTGCCAGCGTGCACCGCCGCCGAGGGTCAACTTGTCGAGGTTGCCCTGCAGTTTGTAGCTGCTGTAGAAGCTCAACTGGTCCTCGGGTTCCCAGGTGGACACCTTGTTGCCGTGCTCGTCACGCACCACCTTGTGGGTATAGCCGGCCTGCAATTGCCAGCCAGGGGCCAACTGCCCGGAGATTTCTGCTTCGTAGCCTTTGGTCTTGGCCTTGATGCCCTGGTAGGCGTACTCCACGGCGGGGTTGGTCGGGGCCGCGTTGTAGGCGTTGTCGGCCTCGGCACGGTTGGTCTCGTGGATCTCGAAGTACGCCAGGCTGGTGTTGAGCTGGCCATCGAAATACTCGCCCTTGATGCCCAGCTCGTAGTTCTTGCCCTCATCCGGTTCCAGGACTTTGTTCTGGCTGTCGATGTAGTAGAACTGTGGCATGAAGATGCTGGTGTAGCTGGCGTACAACGACAGGTTCTGGCTGAGGTCGTAGGTGACGCCGGCGTACGGCACCAGCTTGCCGGTTTCCCGGGTGTCGCTGGTGCCCGTCAGCCAATAATTCGCCACGCGGGCGCCGAGCATCAGGTTGAGCTCATCGGTCAGGCTAAAACGTGCCGTGGTGTAGCCGGCAGTCTGGCGCGTGGTTTCATCCGTCGGGGTGGCCACGCCCCAGTCCGGCTTGATGCTGTCGCCGTCCCAGTGGTAGAAGTCGATCACGTTGTTGGTGTAGGTCGGGCTGTAGTAGCTCTTGGCTTTCCAGTGGGAGTTGGAGGCCGAGGTGCCCACCACCAACTGATGCTCGCGACCCAGCAGGCTGAAGGGCCCGGACAGGTAAAAGTCGCCGCTGTCGCTGGTGGTTTCGCCGGTGAACTTGTTGGCGTACACGCTGGAGGTTCCGGTCAGCGCATTGGGGCTGCTCTGCACCGAACCGATCTCGGCGTGATAGCCATTGATCTGGTGGTTGTACTGGCCCTTGGCGACCCACTCATTGGCAAAGCTGTGTTCCAGGGTGGCGAATACCGTGCGGGTGTATTGCTCCCAGCCACTCCATTTCGCCCCATTGTTGAAGGCGCGTGGCAGGCTGATCCGATCGCCATTGGAATCGAACAGTGGGCGGCTACCGGACCAGCCCGAGCCTTTGGGGTCGTTGTCCTGGTAGTCGGCACCCAGGGTCAGCAGGGTGTCGGGGTTGAGGTCGATTTCCACGGTACCAAAGTAGACGCTGGTCTTGCGCTGGTAATGGTCCATGAACGAATGCTTGTCCTGGTAGGCGGCGACCGCCCGTGCCCGCACATTGCCGGTTTCGGTCAACGGCCCGCTGAGGTCGATCTGCGAGCGGTAGTTGTCCCAGCTGCCAGCGCCCAGCTCCACGTTGCCCTTGAACTCGGCGGTCGGTTTCTTGCGGATCAGGTTGATGGTGCCGCCGGGGCCACCTGCGCCAGTGAGTAACCCGGTAGCCCCCTTGAGCACTTCGACACGGTCGTAGACGGCCATGTCGGTCAAGGTCTGGCCGGCCGAGAAGGCATCGTTGCGCAGGGTCGGAATGCCGTCGTACTGGAAGTTCTGAATCGAGAAACCACGGGCGTAGTAGTTGGTGCGCTCGCTGTCGTAGGTCGAGACCGTGATCCCCGGTGTATGGCGCATCACGTCGTCGATGGAGACCAGGCCGTAGTCATCCATGGTCTGGCGGGTCACCACTGAAATCGACTGCGGGGTTTCCCGCGGCGTCAGGACCAGGCGGGTGGCCGTGGCGATGGTGCCCGGGGTGTAGGAACCGGTGCCTTCGGTGATGGTCCCCAACTGGTTGGCGGTGACTTCTGTCGCCTCCAGCGCAATCGATCCGGTGGACAGTGGTCGACTCACCAACTGATAGCCGTCGTTGCTGGCGCTGGCGTCCATGCCGCTGTTACGCAGGATCTGCGCGAATCCTTCGGCGACGCTGTAGCTGCCGCGTACACCCTCGCTGCGCAGTCCCTCGACCTGATGCGAGGCGAACGCGATCGGCACGCCGGCGGCCTGGGCGTAGCGACCGAGCACTTCGCCGAGCGGGCCGGGCGCGATATCGAAGGCCTGGGTTTGCTGTTGGGCATACGCCAGGGTGGGCAGGGCCAGCGGCAGGCTGCCCAGCAGCATGTGGCTGGCGAGCAGCAAACCGCTGCGGGTGAACGACGTTGAAGCCATCTTCTGTGTGCTCCTTATCAATGTTGGCCAAAGGAAGGACGCAGCAGAATCGCAAACATGAAATAACCGCGAAAAATTATTCGCTTTCGCGTTTCAGCGACACCCGGGTGATCCACGGGCTGTAGCTTTTCACCTCGATCGGCAGGGTGCGCGCCAGCAGGCGCAGGGCGCGGTCGCTGTCGTCGGCCGGCAGCATCACCGTCACGCGCAAGGCCTGCAGGGCCTGGCGGTCGAAGATCAACAGCCCCGGGCGATGGCGCGCAACTCGTGCCAGCACATCGGACAGGGATTGGTCGTGGGCGAGTAACTGGTGGGCACTCCACGCGGCTTGCAAAGCAGGGCCATCGACCTGGCTGACGGCGCCCAACCCCTGGGCGTCGAAGCGCACGCGCTGGCCCGGATTGAGGGTCAGGCTGCGTCCGCCGCTGTCGATGCGGGTCGAGGATTCCAGCATGCTCACCTGGGTTGCGTCGCCGATGCGCTCGACGATAAACCGCGTACCCAGGGCGCGAATTGTGCCGTGGGGGGTGTCGACGTAGAACGGACGATGGGCGTCCTTGGCCACGTCGATCAGGATCTCGCCTTCGAGCAACCGCACGCGGCGTTGCGCGGAGTCGAAGTCCAGATCGACGGCGGAGCTGCTGTCCAGCTGCAGTTGACTGCCATCGGCGAGGTATTCGTGCCGCCACTGGCGGCTGTCGGTGCTGTGATCGGCCAGCAGGTAACCGTTCTGCCAATACTGGTAGCCGGGTGCTGCCGTCAGTCCCAGTACTGCCAGCAACGCCAGGCCCTTGACCCCCGACGCCCGGCGCCGCGGTGGCTGTGCTCGGCGCAGGGCCGCCCGCGCAGGGAGTTCCTGCAGGGGCGCAATGTGGCCCTGCAGCCGCGTGATCGCCTCGTGGTGCTGCGGGTCTGCCGCCAGCCAGGCGCGGAACTGTTGTTCGGTCTGGGCATCGGCATCGCTGCCGTGATCCAGGCGCACCAGCCATTCAGCGGCCTGGCGCAATACCTGGGGGGCGATTGCGGGTTTCATGCCTGGGCACATGCGTCGCAGGCCAGCAGCGCTTCCACCAGGTCATGTTGCACCGTGCGCACGGTCACCCCCAGGCGCTCGGCAATCTGTGCCTGTCCCAGGCCATCGAGATGACGCAGGATGAAGGTTTCGCGCACCCGGGGTTTCATCCGGGCCAATGCCCGGTCGATGGCTTCGAGGATCTGGATGGCCTGGAGGATCTGCTCCGGCGACGGCGCTTGATCGAGGTAGGCAGCGCAGCGTTCAAGCTCCTCGCGAAACGCCAGCTCCAGGCGCAGGCGTCGGCCATTGTCGATCAACAGGCGCCGGGCCACAGTGGCCAGGAAGGCCCGGGGTTCACGCGGGGCGACGTAAGGGCCGGCCGCCAGCAGGCGAATGAAGGTGTCCTGCGCCAGGTCCGAAGCGTGGTGCGAACACTGCACGCGGCGGCGCAACCAGCCGAGCAACCATCCATGATAGCCACGGTACAGGGCTTCAAGCGTCGACGACTCGGCTGTGGGGGAGGGCTTCATGAGAAAATCTAGCAAGTGGTAATGTTTCGCATTCTATTGCGTCGGATGGAGAATCCGCAATGCTTAACATCTCGGACTCTCCACCTGAGGAACACCGACACTCAGCGGTTCAGACCAGCCGCTTGTGCATGATGATGGTGCGTTCGGCGCCATGCAGCTGGTCGCGAACCTTTGCATAGCCGAGCCGGCGATAAAACCCCTCGGCGGTGAGCGAGGAGGGCACACGCAACTGTTCGAGGCCGGCCTCGGTGGCCGCTGCGTGAATCACCGCCATCAATTGCTGGCCAATGCCACGGCCTTGATGACCCGGCTCGACGAACACGCTGCGCACCACGTCCTGATCGAGGCTGGCCGTGGCGACGATCTGCTGTTGCAGGGTCGCCACGTAGACCTGGCGTTGCGCCAGGAATTGCCGGATCGCTGCCGGGGAAAAATGCTCCACCACCTGGGCAATGACCGTCGGCGGGTAGTCCTGGGCATTGCAGTGGCGCAGCGCGGCGATCACCACCTGGCTGATAGCGCTGGCGTCTTCGGCACGGGCGCGGCGTACCTGGCTGTTCATGGTGCGCTTGTCCTGAATGGCTGGAAGTTCCAATCCGCGGCCCGTACCAGGCGGCAGAAAGGCCCCGCCAGCGTCGCATTGTGGTGGGCGACTATCTGCTCGGCGCTCAACACCTCGGTGTCGCTGCAACTGTGGGCGTCCTCGACCAGCACGGCGTCCAGGCCCAGGTCGCGGGCGACACGGCAGGTGCTGTCGACGCAGTACTGAGTCTTCAGTCCGGCGATCACCACGCCCTCTGCGCCACGCTCCCGTAGCCAGGCGGCCAGGGGCGTGGCGGCAAAGGCGCTGGGACGGTGCTTTTCGAAGATCACTTCATCGCCCTGTAGCCGCAGTTCATCAATCAGGTGGGTCAGCGGGCTGCCCGGTTCGATCGGCGACCCGGGCGGGCCGACGTGCCGGGACAGGAACACCGGCGCGCCGGCCTGGTGCGCCTTGTCCAGCAGCAGATTGACCGCGTCCAGCAGCGCGGCACTGCGCCAAAGCGGTTCCGGGCCGTGGAACAGGCCAACTTGCATATCGAGAATCAACAGTGCGTGCATGCTGCATTTCCTTGTCGTAAAACCAGCGACAGCGGCGCAAAAAAAGGCCCCGTCCATTGCTGGCGGGGCCTTTGGGGTAACGTGTGCTTAGCCGCTCACGGCACCTCTCACGACCCGCCCTGGGCGGTCATGGTAAAGGTGGTCGAGGTCGTGCGGGGCTGGTTCATGGTCCTGACACTAGCGTCACCGTGCGGGGTTGGCAAGTGAGTTGTAGCGAGATCAGCGCTGCGCTTTATCGACCGCCGCATCCAGGGCCGCCAACGCCATGGGAATCATTGCCAGCAGGCGAGCCTTGGCGATCCCGTCTCGTGCCTGGACCGACAACCCGTGCAGCAGGGTCGCGTAGCAGTCACCCAGGGACGTCACGTCGGTGCGCGCGGGCAACTCGCCGCTACGCACTGCCTGCTCCAGGCGTTCGATGATCGACTGGGTCCGGTTGCGCCGATGCCCAGCCAGCCACTCGCGGATGCCGTCGTTGTCGGGCGAGCAGTTGGTGGCCGACGACACCACCATGCAACCTTGTGGCCGGCCGGGCAGGGTGTACAGCTCGACGGCGTCCCTGAGCATGCGCTCGATAGCGTCGCGAGCACTGCTTTCCCCGGCCAGGGCGGCGTCGGCAAAGGCTCCATCGGCGGACTCGTAGAGGGCGACGGCTTCTCGAAACAGTGCTTCCTTGGAACCGAACGCGGCGTAGATCCGCGCCGACGCGATGCCTAGCGCCTCGACCAGGTCGGACATGGATGTGGCTTCGAAGCCGCGCCGCCAAAATACATCGCGGGCGTTGCGCAAGGCTTGATCGCGGTCGAACTCTCGGGGTCTGCCAGCCATGGGGTGGGGGTCTCAATGGGGGAAGGGTCGTGGGGTTGGCGCTATTATTGGTCGATCGACAAAAAAAGCAAGTCGACGTATTGACGGACTTTGTTCAACGTCTCTATTCTTTGTCGATCGACAAACAAATGGAGTGAACGATGAAAACCCTCAAGGGACCGAGCTTGCACCTGGCGCAATTCAGTGACGTCGCGCCGCCGTTCAATAGCCTGCCAACCATCGCGGCCTGGGCTGCGGACCGTGGATTCAAGGCGCTGCAGATTCCGGCCTGGGATGAGCGCCTGTTCGATGTGAGCCTGGCGGCACACAGCCAGGATTATTGCGATGAGATCAGCGGGACCTTGGCAGAGCACGGCCTGGTGATCAGCGAATTGACTACCCACCTGTTCGGGCAACTGGTGGCGGTGCATCCGGCCTATGACAGCTTGTGCGACGGGTTCGCCCCGCCAGCGCTACAGGGCAATGCAGCCGCCAAGACCGAGTGGGCGCTGGAGCGCTTATTGTTGTCGGCCAAGGCTTCCCGCCGATTGGGGTTGACGGACATGGGCACGTTCTCCGGCTCGTTTGCCTGGCCCTATCTGTTCCCGTTCCCGCAGCGCCCCGCGGGCCTGATCGACTCGGCATTCGACGAGTTGGCCAAGCGCTGGTTGCCGATCCTCAATGCCTGTGACGAGGAGGGCGTGAACCTGTGCTACGAAATTCACCCCGGCGAAGACCTGCACGACGGTGTGACATTCGAGATGTTTTTGCAGCGGGTGGGCAATCATCCGCGCTGCAAGATCCTCTTCGACCCCAGTCACTTCGTGCTGCAGCAACTCAACTACCTGGACTATCTGGACATCTACCGCGATTTCATTCGGATGTTTCACGTCAAGGATGCCGAGTTCAATCCGACCGGGCGCCAGGGCATCTACGGTGGTTACCAGGGATGGGCTGATCGCGCAGGGCGGTTTCGTTCCCTGGGCGATGGCCAGGTCGATTTCAAGGGGATCTTTTCCAAGCTGGCACTCCATGACTATGCCGGCTGGGCGACGTTGGAGTGGGAGTGCTGCCTGAAAGACCAGGATGACGGCGCCAGGCAAGGCGTGGCGTTTATCAATGAACATATCATCCGGGTCACGGACAAGGTGTTCGACGACTTTGCCGGCGCCGCCGTCGACCAGGCGCAACTGGACGCCATGCTCGGCCTGGCCCGGCCTGCACTTCAAGGGCGGGCATGAACATGGATCTCTTCGAACAGCAGGCGTTCGCCGGGCGCACACACGAGCATGGTTACGCCGAGGTCGACGGCAGCCGCATTCATTATGTGACCGAGGGTCAGGGGGCGCCGGTACTGTTGATTCCCGGTTGGCCGCAAACCTGGTTGACCTGGCGGCATGTGATGCAGGCACTGGCGGCGAACGGATTCCAGGCGATCGCGGTGGATCTGCCGGGCACCGGGCTCTCCGATAAACCGCAAGAGGGGTATGACACCGGGGCCACGGCCAGGCGTTTGCACGGTTTGATGCAGGTTCTCGGCTACGAGCATTACGCGGTGGTTGGCCATGATGTCGGCATGTGGGTGGCGTACGCCCTGGCGAGCGATTATCCGCAGGCGGTTGAATGCCTGGTACTGACGGAGGCAGTGATACCCGGATTGGCGCCGGCGCCGTCGATTTTTGCGCCAGCGGGGCAGAACATCTTTCTCTGGCACTTCATGTTCAACCAGTTGCTCGACTTGCCCGAGGTGTTGATCGCGGGACGGGAAGCCCAGTACCTGGCCTACATGTTTGCGCAATGGTCGGTGCGCCAGGAGCGAGTCGCGGTGCAAAGCTATATCAACGCCTATGCGACGCCGGGTGGGCTACGGGGTGGGTTCGGCTATTACCGGGCGATCCCTGAGACCATCGCGCAGAACCAGCGGCGAGCCGCCAGACCGCTAGAAATGCCGGTGTTGGCTATCGGCGCGGAACATGCGACCAACGATGCGCCGCTGCTGACGATGCAAGGCAACGCGCTGAATCTGCAAGGCGCGATTGTGCCAGGTTGTGGTCACTTCATTACGGAGGAGGCGCCCGAGGCGTTTGTCGCGCATCTGTTGCCGTTTCTGCTGGAGTCATCTGCATCGCGGGTCGCTGCGCAGCGTTGATGGGCTGCTGCCAGCGCCATGGACAGGCGCTGGCAGGCTTGGCGGATTAACGGATGAAGGCTTGCAAGTCGCTGTTGAGTTTGGCGATCGCCGCCTTGAAGTCGTTGGTGGTGATCTTCTGGCTGGAGTTTTCCAGGGTCTTGCCGAAGAGTTTGCGCACTACCCGGGCCACAGTCTGGTTGGTGCGGGCGTCGACCAGTTCGGCCTCGATGAACAGTTCGGTGTCCTGGTCACGATGCCCGGTGGCCGCGCTGACCCCGCCGACGACAGCGGCGATGGGCACCACTTCATACCATTTCATGCCTTCGTTGGAGGCGCTGACGCCGGTGATCGCCGCACGCAGGATCAATACGCGGGAACCGGCAGGCGCCGCTTGCGGGGTGGGCACGATGCGGTACTTCGTGCCCAGGGTGGCTTTGGCCGAGCTGGTCATGTAGCGCTGCAACTCATCCAGGGTCTGGCGGTTGACCCGTTCATCAGGCTTGGGCGCCGGGTACAGTTCCAGCTTGTTGAACGCCACGGTGTCGTAAGCGTTTGCGTTCCAGGACGGGCTGACCCAGCGCATGGCTTTCTCGCCGCTGGTGGTGGTGACTTCTTCCATGTTGTTGTAGTTGGACAGGAAGCCGGAGTACTGCTCCCGCTCAGTGACTTTCGAGGTGCAACCACCCAGCAACAGGCTGGCCAATGCGGCGCCGAAGATCATTTTTCGCGTCAAGCTCATAGGGTGTTACTCCATGTATTTAAGTTCGGGTTGCAGGGTCTCAAAACTGCCAGTTCATGTTGCCGCCCAGGGCTGGTATTCAGGCGTTATCGAATTGCCCCAAAACTCGCTCGCCTGACTGGGATTTGCTCTGATCGTCTACAGCATAGGGCTCCTGTGGCAATGCGCCAGGATTCTGCCATCGGTATTCCACGCCGCGGTTATAGGCCAATCGCCAGGCTGCGCGGGCGAGACAGTTACTGGTAGCGGATTACGATGCCTTTGAGTTTGCGGCCCTGGATGGTCTCGATATCGCGGCTCCACAGTGGTCCGCTGACGTAGGCGGCCACGGGCTGGATATGGTCGTAGACCACCACCACGGCATCTCCGCCGATCTTCGCCGCTTCATCCTTGAGTTTCTGCTCGACGTCGGTGATAGGCGGGGCAGGGTCGACACTGGCATCGACCAGTATTTCACCCAGGCGCACATGGGGGCGCGTTGGCTCAACCCGCAGTACCTGGACGTTGGCCGCCAGGGTCGGGCCGGGATGCGGCCCGCCGACGTAGGCGGTGGTCTGGGCATCGATGCTGGCGCAGGCACCGAGCAGCAGGCTGATCAGGGTAATTGTCAGCCAGGAAAGCGTGTTTTTCATTGCACAACTCCGTCATCCAGAAATGGGAGGGTTCAATCGCCGTTCTTCATGTGAAAAAAAGCCTAGCACAAGGTTTTCCGCGCGCCGCTGCGGACTGCGAAAGGGTGCCCGCCGAGCACGCTCAGAGGACCTTGACCGCCCGGCCGATGAACTGGATGGGCCCGGTGGGTTTACCGGTCGGCGAGCCACCGGGGTTTTCCAGGGTCAGTTCGAACAACTGGTCGGGGGTCAGAGGAGGCAGTTGGTCCAGGGGCACCTGCAGGCGTTGCCCGGGCTTGACCAGGCCCAGGGACACCGGCGCCTGCCAACCCTCGGCCTTGGTCCAGAACTGCAGGGCCTTGTCGGCAGGCACCTGGGCCACGCCCAATGGAATCAGTTGCATCTCCCGGGAATCGCTTGCCTGGATGACCCAGCCTGGGGCCTGACTCTGTGGGGCCACCAGCACCACCAGGTAGGAGGTCACCGGCTGGGGCGTGGTCCGCGTCAGCAGCACGCTACCCAGCACCAGGGTCGCGGCAAGGCCGGCGCCGGCGAGGCCGCGCCACAGTGCCAGACGGTCCCACCAGGTCGGCGCTGTTGTCGGGGCAGGCGCAGTTGCCTCAGGTCGATCAAGAGCGTCGAGGCTACGTTCGATGCGGCCCCATAGGCGTGTGCTAGGCGGATGGGGTGGGGCCAGGTCGGTCAACTCCAGCAAGCGCCGCTCCCAACTGGCGACCGCCAGGCGCAGGTCCGCGTCCACGGCCAGGCGTTGCTCAACCTCGCGCCGTTGTTCGGCCGCCAAGGTGCCCAGCACGTATTCACCTGCCAGTTGGTCATTGTCGTCGGGGCTCGTGTTCATCCCATGCACTCGCGTAATGCCGCCAGGCTGCGTTTGATCCAGGCTTTGACGGTGCCCAGGGGCGTGCCCAGTTTTTCGGCAATCTGCCCATGGGAGTAACCATCGACATAGGCATGCAACAGGCAATCGCGGCGGGCCGGCTGCAGTTGCTCAAGGCAGTCATAGATCCGTCCCGAATGCCCGTGCAGGTCGAAGCCCGGCGAGGCGTCTTCGTGGTCTTGGTCGATGGGCACCAGCCTGGCGCTGTTACGCATGAAGTTAAGGGCCAGATGCCGGGTGACACTGAAAATCCAGCCGCGCGCGGTCCCCAGTGCCGGATCGAAACTGGCGGCTTTGGTCCAGATCCGGATAAACGCGTCGTGCACGATGTCTTCGGCCAGGGCGGTGTCCCCGGCAATGCGCCGGGCCACCCCCAACAGGCGGGCGCTCTCCTGCGTGTACAGGTCGCGCAGGGCCTGGTGGTCGCCTTGCGCACACGCCGTCAGGCACGCTTCATAATCAAAACCGGGCTCGGGCAAGGACAATGGATCCGCCATCGACAAGGTGAAACCGCCCCAGCCCTGAGGCTGGGGTGCCATTGCAGCAGGTTAGACGAGTTTCCCTGCGGCGGGTGTTTTTACCCCGCGCTGTTAGTTGGCCGCCCAGAACAGGTAGTCGGCCTGATAGCTCACGACCTCACGCTGCCCCTTGTTGGCGGCGGTGCAGGCGAGGCTGGGCGCGACACCGCCGCGAGTGGCCACGCGCTGGATGTAGCTGACACCGGTCATGGCACCTTTGCCTTGTGCCGGGTTGGCCTTGACCAGTTGATAGGGCAGGTTGCCGCTGGACGAGGGCGCGACCGCCAGTTGGGTACCGGTGATGGTCGAACCATCCTTGGCCTGCCAGGTGGCGGGCGGGCCAAAGTAGCTGCCCAGCATTTGCCCGTCGCGACCATTGAGCGTGGCTTTGGGGCCGACAAAAAACCACTCGGTCTGGCCGGGCGCGTTGGCTTTGTCGCGGCACTCGTAGGTGATTTCGCCAACCCCCACGCTTTCCAGCACCAACTTGTGTCCCGACGGCACTTTGATCGGGTCCGGCAGATTCGTTTGCGCGTGGGCGAGCGACAGCGCGCTCATCAGGCAAGTCGCGGATAACGCAGTACCGAGGTGGCAGAGCAATTGTCTGGTGTTCATTGAGGTCTCTCCAGCAGGTTGAACAGCTCGGCAGCGCAGGGGCTGCTACCTGTACTACCCGCCAGGAAGGGTTTTGGATGCAGGCGCCGGAAAAATAAATGACCGCCTGATTAAACAGCCTGAAACAACTTGTTGCAGGCCTTCCGGACGCCGTTTCGTCGAGGCGGTGCAGCGCTCTGGCGCCGGGTTTATGCCCCATATCGCGGGGCCACGGCGCGGTAGCCGCCGTCCTACGTTTGTTTAATCGCGGCGCCGACGGGGAATATCACGGCACATCCTGTGCATCCCTTGGTACCATCGGGCATATCTATATGAAGATTTAATGTCTGGAAGCATATTTTTGTGAACATCATTCGTCACTGGTTGCAGCACCCGCGCGCGCGCCTGATTGCCCTGATGGGCCTGGTCCTGGTGGCGCCCCTGTGCCTGCGAGCGGCCATGGGCTGGTCGGACCCGTTGGGTTATCTGTCGGACCTGGGCATCGGCAGCCTGCTGGTGCTGCTGTTGCATCGCCGTCCCTGGTGGTTGGCGCTGCCGGTGTTGCTGGTCTGGGGCCTGTTTACCGTGGCGACGGCCGAGTTGGTCAGCGCAGTCGGCCGCTTGCCCAATGCGGCCGACCTTAACTACCTGATCGATCCGCAGTTTCTCGATAAATCCACCAGCGGCAGTTTTGCCCAGCCGTGGCTGGCCGCCAGCCTGATGTCGGGGCTGTTGGTTTGGCTGCTCTGCCAATGGGCAGGTCGCGGCCAACCCGCGACGCGCCTGCCGCGTAGCGCCTGGGCCGCCCCGGCGTTGCTGCTGGTCGCGCACTGGGGTGCCCAGTACCTGCACCCGACGGAGGCTGATCAATGGCAACTGTTCAACCTGCCGCACCAGCTGCTGGCAGCCGGCGTCGGCGAGGTGCAGATGCGTGCCGAAGAATGGCTGGAAGGGGGTGTGGTCGATGTGCCGCCGCAGATGGCCGGCCTCACTCAATTGGACCTGGACGGGCAGCAACTGCTGGGCGCGCCGGGTCGTGCGCGCAATGTGCTGATCATCACCCTTGAGGGCATACCCGGGGCGTATGTCGGGGTCAATCGCCAGGCCTTGCACAGCAGCTATCAGGAAAACCTGATGCCCAACCTCAGCCGCTGGGCCGAGCGCGGCATGAACACCCCGGACTATGTGCTGCACAGTCACCAGACCATCCGTGGCCTGTACGCGATGCTGTGCGGTGACTACGACAAGCTCGACAACGGCACGCCCAAGGGCGTGGAGATGCTCACCCAGACCGAACGCAACCAGGCCTGCCTGCCGGCCCAACTGCGCCAGCACGGCTTCGCCACCCATTACCTGCAGGGTGCCGGCCTGCGCTTCATGGCCAAGGACAAGATCATGCCGCACATCGGCTTTGATGCGACCCATGGCCTGGAGTGGTTCAGCAACAGCAACTACCTGGAATTCCCCTGGGGCAAGGACGACAAGGCCTTCTTCGAAGGCGCGCTGGATTACGTCGGTCAACTGAAAAAACAGAAACAGCCGTGGATGCTGACCCTGCTGACTGTGGGCACGCACCAGCCGTACTCGGCACCGGACGAGTACCTGCAACGCTATGACACGGCCAAACAGGCCGCCGTCGGTTACCTGGACGACGCCCTTGGGCAATTCCTCGATGGTCTGGAACGCCAGGGCATTCTCAAGGACACCCTGGTGGTGATCACTTCCGACGAATCCCACGGCATCGATGGCGTGCGCCTGGCCTCGTCCTGGGGCTTCAACCTGACACTGGCCCCCGAGCAGGAACAACTGCCCCGGGTCAAGCAAGGGGTCTATGGGCACGTCGACCTGAGTACCTCGATCCTCGACTATTTCTCCTTGCCGGTGCCGCCGAGCCTGAGTGGCCGCTCGTTGTTTCGCGACTATGCCAGCGGCCGTGAAATCATGTCCTACACCAACGGCAAGCTGCGTTATCACGACGGCCAGGGCACCCTCACCGAGTGCGATTTCCAGCAGCGCTGCCGCTATTACAACAGCGCGGGGTTCATTGCCGACCGCGCGACCTTCGCCGGCCAGTACGGCGGCCTGCGGGCCCGTCAGATCAGCGCCCGCGCCGAGGCCCTGGACCGCACACTGCTGCGCACCCCGCTGAACCAGCGCTACCAGTTCGGCAGCCCGGCGATCATCCCGCTGCAGGCACAGATCAAGGACGACTGGGCCGATAACCTGATCGGCGCGCAGTACCTGGAAATGCCCAAGGGCTCCCAGACCCGCGTGCGCCTGACGGTGCGCTCGGTGGACCCGCAAGAGAAGGTCTACATCCTGCTCAAGGCCAAGGAGCTGGAACAGGACGTGCCGCTGGGCCTGCCGCAAGAAATGCTGGTGACCGGCGATCAACCGTTGGAAATGAACTTCAGCTTCGACAACCCCGAGTCACGCAAGGCCTTTTCCTTCCATCTGCTGGGGTACGGGGTGGGCGCGGTCGAGGTCAGTGATTTCACGGTGATCACCGAAGATCCGGGGCAACCGGAATCGTTGGACGATATTCCGGACGAGGCAATTGTGCATTCGAGCTGAAGCCTGCAGCTCGCCCCGGGTTGTCGCGCAGGCACTTCAACTCCCGGACATCCTTGGTGACGGTGGTCTGGGCGCGGTGGGATTGGGATCAGGCAAGCAGGCCGGCGTTCTTCAGCAGCGGGTAGAGGCCTTCGGGTACCAGGGGCGACGTGGCGGTGAAAGCCGAGCTGTCTTGCCAGGTGACCTGAAAGGCCATGCCGTCGCTTTCGTGACCGTCGAGGTAGGGCATTTGGTACAGGTGCTGATCGCGAAATTGTCCATCGTAGACCTGGACGATTTCATGCCCCGGGATGTTGTTGTACGTGAACAGGCTTTCCAGCGTGCCGACCAGGCGCAGGTTGTCGATCGCCAGGTCGAGCTCTTCCTGGACTTCACGCTCGATCGCCTGGGCACTGGTTTCACCGAACTCGATACCACCGCCGACTGGCCGGAACAGGCTCTGTCCGGTGACGGGGTCGACGAAGCGATGGACCAGGATTTTTCCCTGGTGATGGAACACACAAAGCGCGAGCGCGCGGATGCGGGGCGTTGTCATGAACTGAAGTCCTTTTGCAGGTGATGCGCGAGATAGCACCAGGTCCCAGGGCATGATAACGCGACGACCGGGCTTGAAACCATGGGCCAATAGCGTGAGTCCGGGTATGCGTGGCGTTCTCCAGACCATCGCGAGCAAGCCGTATACGGAACCTGTGGGCACCTAATATCACTGTAGGAGCGGGTGCCCGCTTGCGGCCTGCTCGCGATGGTCGTCAACGATGACGCGCAAAGCCTGACTCACCGCGGTGCTCTTGCGTCTATCGCGAGCAGGCTCGCTCCCACAGTGGTTTTGTGGTGCCCGCAGATTTTGCATATACCCATCAAACCTGTGGGAGCGAGCTTGCTCCGGGCGGCGTTCCGACGATGGCGGTGGGTCAGGCAGCAATGATGTTGAATGTGTCGGCCTCATCGCGAGCAAGCTCGCTCCCACAGGGATTTTGGGACCTGTGGGCACCACAAAACCACTGTGGGAGCGAGCCTGCTCGCGATGGTCGTCAACGATGACGCGCAAAGCCTGATTCACCGCGGCGCTCTTGCGTCCTTCGCGAGCAAGCTCGTTGCCGGCACCGCTGCCTGGTCCGTCAAGCGTGGTGCGTCATGCTCAGTACTGGGCGCGCAGGGTCAGCGTGAGGTTGCGCGGGTCGCCGTAGAAGTTGGTGCCCCAGGATGCATCCACTCGGTCGTAGTACTTGCGATCGAACAGGTTGTTGGCGGTCAGGGTCGTCGACAGGTTGTCGTTGATCTTGTAGCCGACCTGCGCCGTGGTGATGCCATAGCCGCTCTGTTCGAAACGCACTTCACGCTGGAAGTACGTCTTGCTGACGACTCGTACACCACCACCGACGTTGAAATCCTTGAGCGGGCCGTCGGTGAACTGGTACTTGGTCCACAGATTGAAGTTGTGTTTGGGGGTGATGGTGCTGAAGGTCTTGCCTTCGTTGCCGTCATCGGCCTCCAGGGTCTTGGTGGTGGTGAAGGCGTAGCCGGTGACCAGGCTCCAGTTGTCGCTCAGGTTGCCGCTCAACTCGGTTTCCCAACCCTGGCTGCGGGCTTTGCCCTGGGCCTCGTAGGCCGCTGTGAGGTTGTCGTATTCGGCGCGGTTTTCGTCATAGATGCGGAACACTGCCACGCTGGCATTCAGGCGCCCGTCGTAGAACTCGCGCTTGAGGCCCACTTCATACTGCTTGCCCTTGCGTGGGCCGATGGGCGAGCTGTCGCTGCCGATCTCGCTTTGCGGCTTGAACACCCCGGTGTAGCTGGCGTAGGCCGACAGCTCGGGAGTCAGCTTGGCGATGAGCGCACCGTAGGGCACCACCTTGCGGTTGATGCTGGTGTGGGCGCTGCTGAAATTGTTGAAAAACGCGTTGGCGTTTTGCGCGTCGCTTTCGTACCAGCTCACGCGGCTGCCGCCGACCACGTCGAGCCAGTCGCTGACGTTGAGCTTGGCGCGGGTATAAAAGCCGTACTGATCGGATTTGGACCAGTTGCCGTTGTTGCGCTCGTAGTCCTGCTTGGGGATGTCGATGCTGCCCGGATCGAACACGTTGATCGGGAAGTAGTCGCCGCCGCCGTAGGTGAAGTCCTTGTCCAGGTGCTGGTACTCGCCACCCACGGTGAACTCATGGCTGCGCTCGAACGCTTCGAACGGGGTGGTGACGAAGCTGTCCACGCCAATGGTCTTGATGTGGGTGTAGTAGTTGTAGGCCACGGCCCAGCTGTCACCGGTGGCCGGGTCGACGGCGCCATCGGCCCAGGTGAAGTTGCGCTTGGGGGTTTCGGCGTCACGGTAGGTCAGGGTGGTCTTGAACTGGCCGCCGTTGTCCAGGGCGTGGTCGACTTCGGCGAAGCTCTCCCAGACTTTTTCGTTCAGTTCGTTCCACTTGGCATCGACGAAGGTCGAGCGTGGGACGTCGAGCAAGCGCCCGTCGGCGTAGGCCGGCAAACCGAATGCCGGGGTGGAGTGGTTCTGCTGGTAGGCACCGCCAACCGACAGGGTAGTGGACGGGTCGAGGTCGAACTCCAGGCGGCCATAGACCATCGGCCGTTCGTTCTGGGCATAGTCGACGAAGGACTGGTTGTTCTCGTAGGCAGTGATGAAACGGCCGCGCACGCTGCCCTGTCCGTTCAGCGGGCCGGTGACGTCCACCGAGGAACGGTAGTGATCATAGGAGCCAGCGCCCAGTTCGCCACCCAGGGCAAACCGGCCCAGGGCGCGCTTGCGCACCACGTTGATGGTGCCGCCGGGCTCACCGGCCCCCTGGTACAGGCCCGATGGACCACGCAGCACTTCGACTCGGTCGTACATCGCCAGGTCGAAGCTGGTGGCCATGTCGCCCTGGCCGGTGGGTTGGGAGACTCCGTCGACCTGCACCTGGTCGACGAGGAAGCCGCGCATGTACACGTCGTTGAGGCTGGAACCTGAGTTGTAGGTCTTGATGGTGGCCCCGGTGACCTGGCGCATGGCGTCCTGCAGGCTGTTCATGTTCTGGTCGTCCATGCGCTGGCGCGTGACCACCGACACCGACTGCGGGATGTCCTTGAGCTTGATGTTGCCCTTGCCGATGCTCACCTCACTGGTGGTGTAGGAGTGGGTGTCTTCGGTGGTGACGCCCAGGCCCTGGCCGGTAATCGCGGTCGGCGCGAGTTGCAGGGCATCGCCGTTCGCCGAGCGCACCAGGGTGAAGCTGGTATCGGCGCGCTGCTGCAGGTCCAGGCCGCTGCCGTGCAACAGGTGGCTGAGGGCCTCCAGTGGTGAGTAGTTGCCGTTCAGGCCGGGGCTTTGCAGGCCATCGGTGAGACTGGGGTCGAACGACAGGGCGATGTGACTGGCGGCGGCGAAGCGCGACAAGGTCTGCCCCAGGGTACCGGCGGGAATCTGGTAGCTGCGCGCCTGGGTGTTGGCCAATGGCTGTGGCTCGGCAGCCCAGGCCTGGGCGCAGGTACCACTGAGCAGCAGACTGAACAGCGCATGGCAGGCCGTGCGGCGAAACGGCGGGGTGGATCCTTGGGGGCGGACAACGGACATTGAGAGGTGATCCTGTGGGCAAGGGAGAAGGTGGATTCTTCTCTTGCCAGCCGAGCGCGAAAAAAGTGCCAGGGTTGGGTGAAAATATTTTCCGCGGCTACGCCTGGGCAATCGTCACCCAGTAACCGCCCAGGCGTGAGGTCACCCGCACCGGGTAGGTTTGGCTCAGCATGCTCAGGGCGCGACGGCTGTCGTCCAGGGGGAACGCGCCGGAGATCCGCACCTGGGCCACGGCCGGATCGCAGCGCAGTACTCCAGGGCGATAGCGCGCCAGTTCGGCGGCGAAGTCGCCCAGGCGCATGCGGTCGGCTACCAGCATGCCTTGGGTCCAGGCGGTGCGAGAGCTGTCGGTGGCGCGCATGGCACCGACCGCTGAGGCCGAGAATGCGGTCTGTTGACCGGCCAGCACGATGGTCGGGGTTGCCTGGGGCTGTTGGTTCAGCTCGATTCGCACCCGCCCGTCGAGCACGGCCAGGCGCGTGATGCCGGTTTCTTCGCGCACGTTGAAGAGCGTGCCCAAAGCTTCCAGGCGACCCTGCTCGGTGCTGACCCGCAACGGTCGGGCAGGCACCTGGAGATCGGGTGCGGTCTGCACCAGGATTTCACCTTTGCGAACCCGGATCAGGCGCTGCAGCGGGTCGAAATTCACATCGATCGAAGTATCGGTATTGAGGGTCACCCGGGTGCCGTCGGCGAGGGTCAGGTGCCGACGTTCACCAATCGGCGAGTGGTAGTCAGCGCTCCAGCCCTGGCGTTGGTCCAGTTGCCAGCCCAGCCAGGAGGTCGGCGCCAGCGCCAACAGTGCGGCCAGGCGCGCGAGCTGTGTCCGGCGCTGGGGATTGGCCGGGCGGTCGAGCGCCGACAGGGCCAGGTCCGCGGGTAGGCCGCCGAGGGTGCCGAGCAGGGATTCGGCGCGCCGCCAGGCCCGCTCGCACTCGACGTTGCTGGTGCGCCATTGCTGCCATTGCGCGAGTTCCTGGGCGCTGAGGTTGCCTTCCCCCAGGCGCATCAGCCACTCGGCGGCCTGTTCCAAGACGGCCGGGTTAATGCTTGTCGGGCTGCTCATTCGGGCATCAACGTCAGGCATTGCAGGAACGCCTGTTTGATGTAGCGCTTGACCGTGGTCAGCGACACGTCGAGTTGTTGGGCAATGTCTTCGTACTTCACGGCGCTGATCTGGGCGAGCAGGAAGGCGCGCTTCACCAGCGGCGGCAAGGTGTTGAGCAGGGCATCGACCTCATGCAGGGTTTCCAGGATCAGGTAGCGCAGTTCGGGTGAGGGCGCCTGGGACTCCGGCAGTTGGGCCAGTGCCGAAAGGTAGGCGCGTTCCAGTGCCTGGCGTTGGTACCAGTTGATCAGGATGCCCTTGGCTACGCAGGTCAGATAGGCCCTGGGTTCGACCAGGTCTGGCACTGACTTGGCGGCCAGGATGCGGATGAAGGTGTCGTGCATCAGGTCTGCGGCCTCTACCCGGTTTCCCAGTTTTCGCTGCAGCCAGGCGTATAGCCAGCCTTGATGGCCCACGTACAGGGCTTCGACGTGCTGCTGGTGAGTGGCGGTTGGAGAGTCGCTCATCGCGTTGGTGTTTTTTGTTAGTGAGAATTATTAGCAATAGTAACGGGGAGGGAATGTCTACGGCAAGAGTGGTGCGGTGGTGGGTGAGTGGTACGGGCGGGCGAAGCGGCCTACCGGCCGGCCTGCTTTCCCGCACTGGAATATCCCTTGTGGGAGAGGGCCGGGCGGCGCTCCGTTTGCCCGCGATGGCGGTCTCGCCGCGTTTCGCTGACTCACCCAGCCAACTCCCGTTCCTCCAACGCCAACTGCTTGCCGTGCACGCGGTTGACCCACCAGCCGAATCCTGCGGCGGTGAAGAACATGATGAAGCTGTAGATGGCGGCCGGGATGGCCATGGTGGAGTTGTTCAGCAGGCTCGGGCTGAGTGCCAGGGCGATGGCCAGGGTGCCGTTGTGGATGCCGATTTCCATGCCGATGGCCACCGCCTGGCGCTGGGGTAGGCGGAGCAGGCGGGGGACGCCGTAGCCGATGGCCAGGCTGAGCAGGTTGAACAGCAGGGCGGCCAGGCCCACGACCGGCGCGTAGTCGACCACGGTCTGCCAGTCCTTGATGAAGGCGATGGTCACCGTGCCGACGAGGAACAGGGCGGAGACGATTTTCATCGGTTTTTCCATGCGGTTGGCAAAGCGTGGCCAGTAGCGCCGCACCAGCATGCCCAGGCCGACCGGCAACAGGACAATCGCGAACACCTGCAGCACCTTGGCAAATTGCAGGGGGATGGCCTGGTCGGCGGACATGAAATACAGCAGCGACAGGTTCACCAGCAACGGCATGCTGAGGATCGCGATCATCGAGTTGACCGCCGTCAGCGTCACGTTCAACGCCACGTCGCCGTGGGCCAGGTGGCTGTAGAGGTTGGCGGTGGTGCCGCCGGGGGAGGCGGCCAGCAGCATCAGGCCGACGGCCAGTGCCGGCTCCAGGCGAAAACCCTGGACGATCAGGAAGCACAGGAACGGCAACACCAACAACTGGCAGACCAGGCCGATCAGCACAGGCTTGGGGTATTTCACCACGCGGGTGAAGTCGGCCAGGGTCAGTGACAACCCCAGGCCCAGCATGATGATGCCCAGGGCAATGGGCAGGAACGCGGTCAACAGGGGTGTGGCGGTCATGGGTGGTCGGCTCGAGGGTAAGGAGGCTCATCAAGGTGTAGCACGCAGTCTGGAAATGCACAGGTCGCCAGTTGTTACAAAATCCCCATTGACGGCTGGGCCCCGCCACGACTGGTTCGCCCGCCGGCAATTGCGTAACATTCAGCGCCTTTTCCCGCAATCCTCCACGGCCGGCTGCCCCGGTCGCCATTTTCAGGTAAGCCATGAAACCTCAACGTCTGCGCGCCGATGTCCTGGCCGGACTCACCACGTCTTTCGCCCTGTTGCCCGAGTGCATCGCCTTCGCCCTCGTGGCCCACCTCAATCCGTTGATGGGGCTCTACGGCGCCTTCATCATTTGCACCCTGACCGCGCTGTTCGGCGGCCGCCCGGGCATGGTCTCCGGTGCGGCCGGTTCGATGGCGGTGGTGATTGTCGCGCTGGTGGTCCAGCACGGTGTGCAGTACTTGCTCGCCACCGTGCTGCTGGGCGGGCTGATCATGCTTGCGTTCGGCCTGTTGCGCCTGGGCAAGCTGGTGCGCATGGTGCCGCATTCGGTGATGCTGGGGTTCGTCAACGGCCTGGCGATTATCATTGCCCTGGCGCAACTGGAGCATTTCAAGAGCGGGGAGGCCTGGCTCAGCGGGACGCCGCTGTACCTGATGCTTGGTCTCGTGGCCGCGACCATGGCGATTGTCTACCTGATGCCACGCCTGACCCGGGCGGTGCCGCCGGCCCTGGTGGCGATTCTCGGTGTCGGTGCGGCGGTCTACCTGCTGGGCCTGCCGACCCGTACCCTCGGGGACATGGCGCACATTGCCGGCGGCTTGCCGGTGTTGGCATTCCCCGACTTGCCCTGGACCCTCGAGACCCTGCGCATCATTGCTCCCTACGCGGTGTTGATGGCGCTGGTGGGGCTGCTGGAAACCCTGCTGACCCTGAACCTGACCGATGAGATCACCGAGAGCCGTGGTTACCCGGACCGTGAGTGTGTGGCGCTGGGCGCGGCCAATATGGTGTCTGGGGTGTTCGGGGGCATGGGCGGCTGCGCGATGATTGGCCAGACCGTGATCAACCTCAGCTCCGGTGGGCGCGGACGGCTCAGCGGCGTGGTGGCCGGGGTGATGATCCTGCTGTTCGTGCTGTTCCTGTCACCGCTGATCGAGCGCATTCCCCTGGCGGCCCTGGTCGGGGTGATGTTCGTGGTCTCGCAGCAGACCTTCGCCTGGGCCTCCCTGCGGGTGCTGAACAAGGTGCCGCTGAACGATGTACTGGTGATTGTCGCGGTGACCCTGGTTACGGTTTTCACTGACCTGGCCACTGCGGTGTTGTGCGGGATTATCATTGCCGCGCTCAACTTTGCCTGGCAGCAAGCTCGCCAGCTGTATGCCGACAGCCATCTGGAACCCGACGGCAGCAAACTCTACCGGGTGCATGGCACGCTGTTCTTCGCCTCGACCACGCCGTTTCTCAACCAGTTCGACAGTGCCGGCGACCCACCCCAGGTGACTCTCGACTGCCGGCACCTGAGCTTCGTCGACTACTCGGCCATCGCCGCCCTGGACACCTTGCGCGAGCGCTACGCCAAGGCCGGCAAGCACCTGCGTGTGCTGCACCTGTCCGAGCGCTGCAAGAAACTGCTCAAGCGCGCCCGAGTGGCTCACGACTGAGGGGCAGGCTCGGGTCGTAGCGTTCGTTCTCGATCGCGTTGATGGTGTCCCCGGTGTCCTTGACTCTCCCCCCAGGGGCAGAGTCTATGCTGGCCGCCACAACAGGGAACAACGAGGCGCTATGAGTCAGTCATGTCTGGTCACCGGGGCCAACGGGCACCTGGGCAATACCCTGGTCCGGGCCTTGCTCGGGCAGGGCTATCGGGTCCGGGCCGGGGTTCGCGATATCGACAACCGCGCGGCGTTCCAGGGCCTGGATTGCGAACTGGTGTACGTCGAACTGCTCGACGAAGAGACGTTGTTCCAGGCGCTACTGGGCGTCGAGCTGTTGTTCCAGGTGGCGGCGGTGTTCAAGCACTGGGCCCGCGATCCCCAGGCCGAGATTGTCCAACCGAATGTCGAGGGCACTCGCCGGGTCTTGCACGCAGCGAAGCGCGCCGGGGTCAGGCGGGTGGTCTACGTTAGCTCCGTGGCGGCTATCGGTCACAACGGGCAGGCGCTGGATGAGCAGCAGTGGAACGTCGAGCCGGACAACGCCTACTACCGCTCGAAGATCCTCGCCGAGCAAGTTGCCTGGGACACGGCGCGAGCCCTGGACCTGTGGATGGTCGCGGTCTTGCCTTCGGCCATGATCGGCCCGAACGCGACGCGCCTGACCGACACCATGGGGTTTATCGAGTCGGTCAGGCAGCGCAAACTGCCGCTGGACCCGGGCTTTCATTTCAATTTTGTCGATGTGCGGGACGTGGCCGCGGGCATGATCCTGGCCGCGCAGAAGGGCCAGCCTGGGCAGCGTTATATTCTGGCCAACGAACATTGCTCGTCCCTGGCGCAGATCATCGACGCGGCCAACGCGGTCGCTCCGGGCTATCGGCTGCCCGCGCCGGCGCCGCGCTGGCTGTTGCTGGCGCTGGCGTGGATCGAGGAGGCGCGGGCGCGGCTGACCGGGCGGCCGGCGCAGCTGTTGCAAAGTCAGGTGCGGATGTTCCATCAAGTGCGCCAGCAATACTGCATCGACAAGGCCAGGCAGCAACTGGGTTATGCCCCGCGTACGCCCGAGGCCGCGCTGCAATCAGCCTTCAGCTACCTGAGTAGCCGCGCGTCGTCGAGCTGATACCAGCAGGCCTTCGCCTCGAGGCAACTGTGGCTTTGCTTGGTGGGTTGGAACGGGGTGTCCAGGGTCGCGACAGCAATCGAGATCCAGTCCGGGAACGCGCCTCGGGCGTTCGACCAGAACAGCGATGAACCGCAGTGTCCGCAGAACTGGCGGGTGACCCCGGGGGAGGATTGGTAGGCCTTGAGCAGCGACGCCTCGGCCGTGATCGCCAGCGCCGACCTGGGCGCACTGGCATAGGTGGCGAATGCCGCGCCATGGGCTTTCTGGCATTTGCGGCAATGGCAATGGGTGAAGGCCTTGAGTGGGCTGCTGAGCTGGTAGCTGACGGCGCCGCACAGGCAACTGCCGCGGTGTGACTGATCCATGTCCCGAGGTTCCTGCATAGTCGTCGAATGGCTCACAGGATGACATCCAGGCCCCAGCCCGCCAAGCCGCACCCCAGCACCACCTTCCACGGCGCGACCTTGGCGAACATCAGCGCCAGCAGTGCCACCAGGGCCAGGGCAAAGTCTGCCGGGGTGAGGATGGCGCTGGTCCAGACTGGCTGATACAGCGCTGCCAGCAGCAGGCCGACCACCGCGGCGTTGATCCCGAGCATTGCCGCCTGCATGCGCAGGTTGCGCCGCAGTCGCTCCCAGAACGGCAGTGCGCCGACCACCAGCAGGAACGACGGTGCGAAGATCGCCAGCAGTCCCAGCAGGCCACCGAGCCAGCCCGACTGTGGGCCCTGCATCGACGCACCGAGAAAGGCTGCGAAGGTGAACAGCGGCCCAGGTACCGCCTGCGTCGCGCCATAGCCGGCAAGGAAGGTCTGATTGCTGACCCAGCCGTTGGGCACCACTTCGGCCTGCAGCAACGGCAGCATCACGTGGCCGCCGCCGAACACCAGCGAGCCGGTGCGGTAGAAGGCATCGAGCATGCTCAGGGTCGGGCTCGCCAGCAGTTGGGCGAGGATCGGCAGGCCCACCAGCAGCACCGCAAACAGCACCAGCCAAAACAGCCCGGCGCGCGGGCTGACGGTGATCGGCAACGGCTCGTGCTCGAGGGTGGGTGCCGGCTTGAACAGCAACAGCCCGGCACAACCGGCCGTGGCAATCACCCCGACCTGGGCCCAGGCAGTTGGCAGCATCAGCACCAGGCAAGCGGCGCAGATCATCAGCAGGATGCGCGGCAAGTCCGGGCACAACAAACGCGCCATGCCCCAGACCGCCTGGGCGACTACCGCCACCGCCAGCACTTTCAAGCCATGCACAATGCCGCCGGGCAACACGTCGCCGTAGTCGTGCAGGCCGAGGGCGAACAGGATCAACACCAGGGCCGAGGGCAGGGTGAAGCCGCACCAGGCGGCAAGTGCGCCACGGTAGCCGGCCCGTGACAGGCCCAGGGCGATGCCGACCTGGCTGCTGGCCGGGCCGGGCAGGAATTGGCAGAGCGTGACCAGCTCGGCGTAGCTGCGCTCACTCAACCAGCGCCGACGCACCACGAACTCCTGGCGAAAGTAGCCCAGATGGGCAATCGGGCCGCCGAAGGAAGTCAGGCCCAGGCGCAGGAACACCCAGAACACCTGCCAGGGACTGCGGTCTGCGTTCAGGGATGGGGGCATTCAGGGCTCTGCGCAAAAGACGGGGACAGGCGCCGAGCATAACAATGCCCGGTTGCGCTTTCGATAGCCTGCGGCGTTTCAAGCTCCACAGAACAACTGGCGGATCAGGTTGGGGGTGCTGCCGGTCCAGCGCTTGAACGAGCGCCGAAAGTTCGCCGGGTCGTTGAAGTTCAAGTAGGCCGCCACTTCCTCGTTGTTCATACCCTTGACCTGGTACAGGTAGAGCGCCACATGTTTGCGCACCAGGTCAACCTGCTGCTGAAAGCCGGTGTCGTGCTTGTGCAACTTGCGCTTGAGGGTGGCCGGGCTCATGGCGAAGGCGTGAGCCGCCTGCTCCAGGCTCGGCGCCTGGCGGACTTGGCTTTGCAGGTAACGGTACAGGCAGGCGAGAAAACTGCTGGCATGGCCCAACTGGTCCAACTGCTGCTGGGCTTCCTGGCGTGCGACCTGGCCGGCCGTGGCGGAGGCACCGGGCCAGGCTTGCGTCAGGTACTGGCGGGGAATGCGCATCATGTCCAGCGGGCGCTGGAACTGGGTTTGCTCGCCCAGGTGCACCCAGTACTGTTCGACATAACGGGGCTCGTCGTAGCTTAAACTGCATTGCCAGGGCAGGCGCTGGCCACTGAGCCATTGGCTCATGGCGACCAGCGAGGTCATGCTCGCTTCCAGCAGGAAGCGCCACTGCTCGCCTGCGCCGCAGCTGTCGAGCCAGTAGAAGTAGGCGTACTGCTCATCCAGCACCAGTTGCGGGGTGACCAAGGGACTGAGCAGCGCCTGCTGCTGGACCAGGGTGTCGAGAGCCTGGTGCAGGTTTTGCGCGTGGCGCAGGGCATGGCTGGCGGCACCGTAATGCCCCGGCAACAAACGCTGGCCAAACAGGAAGCTGCTGTCGTCGGCGTCGAGCAGCCGCTTGCTGTTGCCAATCAAGGCGAAGAACTGCTGGGGACTGAGGCGGGTCTGGCCGGCCAGGATGTCCTCATGGAACAGCCCGGTGCCGCGCAACAGGCGATGGCTGTCGATATCCCGCGAGAGGGCCAGGTCGATCAGGGTCGCCGGCTGGTAGTGCCCGGGAATGAAGCGACTGTCGTTTTCGTACCACAGGGTTTTGCAGGTCATGTGCGCGCCTCAGGCCGTCTTGGCCAGCGGCTGCTTGGCCCGGGCCAGCGCCAGGTTCAGGCGTTTGAGCAACTGCTCGGGGGATTCGTCCATGGCCATCACCACCGCGGTGCTTGCCGACAGGTGCAAGCGTTCGCCGTGCTGGCGGGTTTTGTGGGCCAGGCCGTGCACCGCTTGTTGCAGCTCCAGTGCCAGTAACCGCGCCTGGCTTTCGCCGGTGTTGGCCAGCACCACCACAAAACGATCGCCGGCCAGGCGGCAGAGCAGGTCCTGGCGCCGCAGGTTGAGCAGCAGCAAGTGACTCACCGCCTGCAGCACGGCGTCGCCTTCAGCGTGACCACAGGCCTGGTTGATGGCGGCGAAGTTGTCCAGGTCCAGGGCCAGCAGCGACAGCGGTTGCTGCTGCTCCAGGCTTTCCGCGACGCTGCTGGCCAGTTGGCGCTTGAGATAGTCGGCACCGCCCAAGGGCGTGAGCTTGTCGAACAGCCGGTGTTCGCGAAACAGCCGCTCGCGTTTTTCCATCTGCGCGCTGATCGCCAGTTGTTCGCGGTGCCAGTGGTAGATGCCAAGAGTCAGCAGGAGCATGCCCACCGGCATCGGCCCGGACTCCAGCCAGTGATCCCAGGTGATGCTGTCGGGCAGGCGGATAAACTCGTCGAGGCTGTCGATCCACCAGGAGAAAAAGATGCAGCCCAGGCCCAGCGCCAGGTAATTGGTGACCCGCCCGGCGGGCCGACTTTTCAGCACCAGGCCCAGCCAGACCAGGGCCAGCAGGGCCGAGCCGCCTTCACCGACGATGTCCAGCCAGACCCATTCGCCGACGCTTTTCAACTCGCCGCAGGCCAGGTGCAGGAGCAGCCCCAGGTTGGCGGCCAACAGCAGCAGGAGCAGTTTCCAGCGGTGGGGTTTGAGTACCGAGAACATGGCCGTGATCCTTTGGCGAACGAGCAATGCGCGTCAGCACAGCAGATGTCTGTGACAGTTGGGTGACGGGGCAGGGAGGTCGAATCAGCTCAGCCTGGGACACGCGATTTTTGCGCCACCCAGCGCGTGGTGCCTGGAAAATCGCCATCGCGAGCAAGCGGAGCGCCGCCCGGCCTCTCCCACAGTAAATCTGGTTGCCTGCAGATCTTGCGTACGGCCACTAAACCTGTGGGAGCGAGCTTGCTCGCGATGCTCTCAAGTCAGAGCAAAATGCTGATCGGCTCCCTCGTATCAGAGGTCAAATCAGCTCACTGTCCGAGGAAAATCGCGCTAAACCCCCTGTTTACCGGGCCATCTGGCAGTGGCTGTCACAGAACCGTCATTCCCCACCCCTAGCGTGCCCTCCCAGTTGCCGGGCGTCTTGCCTGGCGTTATCGGACTCTTGGGGGGGACCACCATGTACCAGCGCAGCAGCCACCCGCGCAGCGGCACCGCCGGGCTTGTCAGTTTCACGCTGACCGCCCTGGCCCTGGCGATAGCCAGCGACCGCTTGCACGCCGCCGAAACCGCCGGCCAGACCGAGCACATCGAAGTGGTCGGCCAGGCTGCCAGTATCGATCAGGCGCTCAAGGAACAGCGCCGCTCCGACAGCATCAAGAGCGTGGTGCATGCCGACGGCGTGGCGCAATTGCCGGACGAGAACGTGGCCGAGGCGGTGCAACGCCTGCCGGGGATCAGCGTCGAGCGCGACCAGGGCGAAGGCCGGTTTGTCAGCGTGCGGGGCCTGGGACCGGACCTCAACAGCGTGACCATCAACGGCACCCTGGTGCCCTCGCCGGAAAGCGAGCGCCGCGCCGTGGCCCTCGATGTATTGCCGGCGGAGCTGGTGCAATCGCTCTCGGTGATCAAGACCCTGACCCCGGACATGGATGCCAACTCCCTCGGTGGCACCGTGGATGTGCAGAGCCTGTCGGCCTTCGATCATCAGGGCCTGTTCTACACCGGCAGCAGCGAGGCCAGCTATGACCAGAACAGCCATCAGACCAGCCCGAAATTTTCCGGGGCGATCAGCGACCGCTTCAGCCTCGGCGATGGCATCGACAACTTCGGCGTGGCCGCGGCGCTGAGCTGGCAGAAGCGTGACTTCGCTTCGGACAACGTCGAGACCGGCGGCGCCTGGGACTTCGAGCGGGGCGCACGGCTCGATGAGTTCGAGCAGCGTGACTACGACATCAGTCGGGAGCGCAGCGGCGGCGGCCTGAACTTCGATTACAAGCCCGACGACCTGAGCAGCTATTACCTGCGCACCCTCTACAGCCGGTACAAGGACAGCGAGACGCGCAACTCCACCAGCATCGAGTTCGCCGAGCCCCAGGCCGCCGGTGAACTGGGGGACGCCGATGGCAAGCGCAAGCTCAAGCAGCGCGAGGAAACCCAGGAGATCCAATCCTACGTACTGGGCGGCGAGCGCCTGCTGGGCCTGTGGACCCTCAGCGGCCAGGCCGGTTACAGCCGCTCCAGCGAAGACAGCCCGGGGCACATCGCCAATGCCGCCTTCAGCGGCG
The DNA here is from genome assembly GCF_900187635.1 of Pseudomonas sp. Irchel 3H3. NCBI lineage: Bacteria > Pseudomonadati > Pseudomonadota > Gammaproteobacteria > Pseudomonadales > Pseudomonadaceae > Pseudomonas > Pseudomonas sp. Irchel 3H3. The sequence goes on from NZ_FYEC01000020.1 coordinate 56,798, forward strand.
CCGAGGACTTTGCCGGCAGTGGTTTCTACGACAGCGAAAAGCCGCGGCTGATCATCGGCCAGGACTTCTACAACCCCGACAACTTCAGCCTCGATAAGGTCGACTGGGAACAGCAGAAAACCACCGACACCGAGAAAAACCTGCGCCTGGACCTGGCCCGCGACTATGACCTCAGCGGGTATGCGTCGCAGGTCAAGTTCGGCGGCAAGGTCAGCCGGCGCAACAAAGACAACGACCTCGACGCCTGGGTCTATGAGGACTTCGACGACCTGGGGTTCAGTGATGAACAGCTCAACCTCAGCCAATTCCAGAAGGGCAAGGTGCACTACCGTCTCGGCGAGTTCGGTCCGGGCATCAGTGGCAGCGCGATCAAGGACCTGATCGGCGGCCTCGACCGGGCGGACTTCTATGACGAGACCGAGTCGCGGGTCAACGACTTCAAGATGAGCGAGGACATCAACGCCGGCTATCTGATGAACACCCTGGACATCGACGATTGGCGCTTCATTGCCGGCATGCGCTACGAAGGCACCGAGTTCGCGGCCAAGGGCACCGGGGTCAACGACGGCGAGTTCGAGGCCAGCGACAGCAAGAGCAGCTACCACCACTGGTTGCCCGGCCTGCACGCGCGCTACCAACTGGACAAGAACACCCAGGTGCGCGCGGCCTGGACCAAGTCCGTGGTGCGGCCGACCTTCGGTCAACTGGCGCCGGGGTTTGTCATCGACGATGACGAGGCGACCTTTGGCAACCCCAACCTCAAGCCCCTGGAGTCGAGCAACCTGGACCTGGGCATCGAGCACTACATGGGCCGTGCCGGCACGGTCTCGGCGTTCGTGTTCTACAAGGACATCCAGAACTTCGTCTACAACACCGACGTCGCCGGCAGCGGTGCCTGGGTCGATTTCTCCGAGGCCCACACCTTCACCAACGGTGACAGCGCCAAGCTTTACGGCCTGGAACTGGCCTACTCGCAGAAATACGACTGGCTGCCCGCCCCCTGGAACGGCCTGCTGCTGGGCGCCAACGCCACTTTCAGCCGTTCTGATGCGCAGATTGAAGGCTTCGACGCCGCCAGCGGCAGCAACCGCAAGCGCAGCATCGACCTGCCGAGCCAGTCGGACACCGTCGGCAACCTGATGCTCGGCTGGGAAGACGACAAGCTCAGCCTGCGCCTGTCGGCCAACTACAAGTCCGACTACCTCTATGAGCTGGCCGCGATCAACGACAAGGCCCACGACCTGCACGTGGATGCCCAGACCTTCGTTGACTTCAGTGCGCGTTACTCGCTGACCAAGAACCTGCAGGTCAACTTCGAGGCGCAGAACCTCACGGACGAGTCGTACTACGTCTACACCGGCCACGGCGCCTACAACGCCCAATACGAAGAGTACGGCCCAACCTTCAAGCTCGGCCTGACCTTTACCCATTTTTGATTCCCAGCAGACCACAGATTCGGGCAATACCTCACCAAGGACTTCCATGACTATTTCGTTTTCCCCCAAGCGCTGCCTGTTGGCCGCCTTGATCTGCCTGGGCACGGGCCAGGCGTTGGCCGCCGGGCCGAAGTTGACTCTCAGCCCCTGGGCCCCCGGTCTCACTGTGGATGCACTGGCGTTCTTGCCGGCCGACCTCGGCCCGCAGCGCCTGGCGGCCAGTGAGCGCGATGGCTTGCTGTTGCTCGACGAACAAGGTGCGCCGCTGGCCAACCTGCCTGGCACTTTCAGTGGCCTGGACCGCCGGGCTGCCGGCCAGCAGGTGCTGCTGGCCAGTCTCGACAACAGTCGGCAGCAGGCACTGCTGGTCAGCCTCGATCCGCGCCAGCGGCGTTTTGGCCAGCCGGTGTATCTGCCAACGCGGGACTTTGCGGTCAATGGCTTGTGCCTGTACCGCGACGACGCCAGCAACCTGTTCCTGTTCCTGGTGGGCGAGGAGGGCAAGGGTGAGCAGTGGCTGGTGGGCCACGGTGCACAGTTGAACCCGCAACCGCAGCGGGTTCGAGGTTTGCCGCTGCCGCCTTCGGCGCAGTTCTGCCAGGTCGACGATGGTGCCAACCAGTTACTGGTCAACGAGGAAAACGTCGGCTGGTGGGCCTATCCGGCCCACCCTGAGGCCGAGGTGTTGCGGGTGCCGGTGGCCCTGCGCAAGCCCTTTGGCGATATCAGCCAGGAGGCCGGGGCCATGGCGCTGGTGCCGGGCGGCGTGGTCGGGCTCGACCCCAAGGCGGCCCAGCTGCACCTGTATCAGCAGCAGGACGCTGCCTGGAGCGCCGTGGCAAAACTGCCGGTGAGTGAGTTGAAAGAACCGCAGAACCTCGCCCTGCGGGCCACCGCCAACGGCCTGCAGCTGTTGCTGCGTGATGACAACGACGGGCGCCTGTATCAGGGCGAACTGGACTGGCAGGCCAAGCCTGTGCCCTTGGCGCCGGTGCTGCCGAGCGTCGGCGCGCTGGCCCAGAGTGACCCGGTCGGGCGCCAGGGCGATGCGGCGGACGATCCGGCGATCTGGATTCACCCGCAACAACCGGCCTTGAGCCGGGTCCTGGGCACCAACAAAAAGCAGGGACTGTTGGCCTATGACCTGCAAGGCAAGCTGCTTCAGGAGTTGCCGGTGGGGCGCCTGAACAATGTCGACGTGCGGCCCAACTTCAAGCTCGGCCAGCAGACGGTCGACCTCGCGGTGGCGAGTAATCGCGATCACAACAGCCTCAGCCTGTTCAGCATCGACCGCAGCAGCGGTGAGTTGCGCGAGGCCGGCGAGATCGCCACGCCGCTCAAGGACATCTATGGCATCTGCCTGTTCCAGCCCGCCAGTGGCGAGCTGTATGCAATTGCCAACGGCAAGGATGGCACCTTCCTGCAATACCGCCTGAGTGCACCCAGTGGTGTGGTGCAGGGTGAGTTGGTGCGCCAGTTCAAGGTCGACAGCCAGCCCGAAGGCTGTGTGGCCGACGATCAACGCCAGCGCCTGTTCCTCGGCGAAGAGGACGTGGGGGTCTGGGCGGTGGATGCTCGTGCCGATCAGCCGGCGCAGTTGACCAGCGTGATCAAGGTCGGCCCGCAACTGCACGCCGATGTCGAGGGCCTGGCGCTGTATCAAAGCCCGGGCCATGACTACCTGGTGATCTCCAGCCAAGGCAACGACAGCTACCTGGTGCTGGACGCCGAGCCGCCCTTCGCCTCCCGCGGGGCCTTTCGGGTCGGCCTGAATGCGCCGGCCGGCATCGACGGTGCCGCAGAAACCGACGGCCTGGAGGTCACCGCGGTCAACCTCGGCGGGGCCTGGAGCAAGGGCATGCTGGTGGTGCAGGACGGGCGCAAGCGGATGCCCGAACAGACCCAGAACTTCAAGTTCGTGCCTTGGGCCGAGGTCACCCAGGCGCTGCAATTGCCCTGACCGCGGCTGTCATCAACCTGTCATCGGTTTTTCATCGAATAGCCTGGCGGCCGTTGCACGGCAACCGCCACCGGGCACCCACCAAGGAGCTTCACCATGCAGGCCACACTGGAACACATGACCGTCTGGGGGCTGATCAGCGACGCCAGTCTGTTGGTCAAAGCCGTCATGCTCACGTTGTTGCTGGCTTCCGTACTCAGCTGGTACCTGATCATTGCCCGCAGCCGTGTGCTGCGCCAGCGTGAGCGCCAGGCCAATGCGTTTATCCAGCGCTTTCGGAGTGCCCCGGACTTGCAGCCGTTGTACCGCGAGACCGCGCAGAGCAGCGATCCCGAGGCCGGCATCGAGCCGGTGTTCCATAGCGGCCTACAGGCCTTCAGCCAACTGCGCCAACACCCCGGCAACAATCCCGAGGTGGTGCTCGAGGGCGTGGAGCGAGCCATGTTCGTGGCCCTCAGCGAGCAAGAGATCAAGCTGGAAAAGGGCCTGCAGTTTCTCGCCACGGTCGGTTCGGTCAGCCCTTACATCGGCCTGTTCGGCACCGTGTGGGGGATCATGAACTCCTTCCTCGGCCTGTCCCAGGTGCAGCAGGCAACCTTGTCCACGGTGGCGCCGGGCATCGCCGAAGCGCTGATTGCCACCGCTATCGGCCTGTTTGCGGCGATTCCCGCGGTGATCGCCTACAACCGTTTTTCTGCACGCAGCCAGACCCTGCTGACCCGTTACTACGCCTTCGGCAATGAGCTGCAAGTACGCCTGCATCGCACGTTGCACGGCGGCTCCATCAACCTGGCCGTAGCCGCCTGAGCAGGAGAGAGTCAATGTTAGTCAGGCCGCAACGCAAACACGGGCCCAAGGCCGAAATGAACGTCGTGCCCTATATCGACGTGATGCTGGTGCTGTTGGTGATCTTCATGGTCACCGCGCCGATGCTCACCCAGGGCGTGAAGATCGAGCTGCCCAAGGTCGCCAGCGAAGCCCTGGCCACTGACAGCCGCCAACAGATCCTCACGCTGTCGGTGCAGGCCGGGGGCGGTTATTCCTGGAACCTGGGGGGTGAACTCGACACCCAGCAGCAGACCGACAGCGCGCTGACCCTGGACGAGATGCGGGCCAAGGTCACGGACATCGTTGCGGCCAACAGCCAGACCCAGGTCTATATCCGCGCCGACAAGGACGCTGGCTACGGCACGGTGGTGGCGGCCATGGCGGCGTTGCAGCAGGGCGGGGTGAGCAACCTCGGACTGGTTACCGAGGCGCCGCAATGACCAGCATGAGCATGGCCCACCCAGCCCTGGTGTTGCCACGCGCCGATCAGTCGGGGTTCTGGCGCAATAGCCTGGCGGCGGGCCTGGCAGTGGCGCTGCATGTGCTGGTCCTGGCGTTGCTGGTGCACACTTGGTCGGTGGCGCCACCAGCGCCAGCGCCGGCTGCGGTGCTGCGGACCCAATTGGTGATGTTGCCCCCGGCGCCGCCAGCCCCGGCCCCCGCCGCTGAACCGCTGCCGACGGTGGTCGAGCCTGCGCCGGTAGTGGCCGCGCCGGTACCAGCGGCTCCGGCAGCGGTCAAACCGGCAGTCGACCCGCAGATCCAGGCCCGCAAATTGGAACAGGCGAGCCTCGCTCGCAAGCGGGTCGAAGAGCAGCGCACTCGCGAGGCCGAGCAACAACGCCAGCGCGTGGCCCAGGAGCAGCGCAGCCGCGAAGCCGAGCAGCAACGCCTGGCCCAGCAGCAGGCAGACCAGGCGCAGCGTGCCGACCAGGCGCGCCAGGCAGCCGAACGCACGCGCCAGCAGGCGGCGGCCGACAGTCGTCAGTACCTGCCGTTGAGCAAGGAGGCGCCGGATTATCCGCAGCGAGCCCTGGACAAGAACATCGAGGGCGACTGCTCGGTGGAATACACCGTCAACCCCCAGGGCAAAGTGGAAAACCCGCGGGTGCTCGACGGCTGCCATCCGTTGTTCATGCGTCCGTCACTGGCGGCGGCCAACACCTTTCGCTATCAGCCACGCATGGTGGACGGTCGCGCGGTGGCTGTACCAGCGGTGCGCAATACCTTTCATTACCGGATCAAGTGAGACGCGGGGCAGGGGACTGGCGCCAGGGCGGCGCCAGTCCCGCGCAGGTCACAGTGGCGGGGTGCGTGGCGGGACCTGGCGCTTGGAACCTGTGGACTCGAACGCCGAGGCAAACCGCAGCAGCGCCGAATCGTCATAGGCCCGACCGGCAAAGGTCAGCCCGACGGGCATGCCGATGTCCGGCATGACGCCCATGGGCACGGTGACGGTCGGCACGCCCAGGTGGCGGATCGCGAGGTTGCCGTTGGCCACCCACACGCCGTTGCTCCAGGCGATATCCGCGGCCGCCGGATCGACATCGGCATTGGCCGGCGCCACGTCGGCGACGGTGGGGAACAGCACGGCGTCGAGCCCCAGGCGGTCCATCCACTCCTCGAGGTCGATGCGCCGGGTCTGCTCCAGGCCGCGCAGGCCGTCAGGCACCGTGCTGATCTGGTCCCAGGGGGTGATGCCGCGTTCGGCCATGCGCACGTATTCGTCCATGCCGGCGACCAGGTCACCTTCGCGGTTGGGCAGGGTGCCGGGGTCGTGGGGGAAAATCAGCGCACCGTCGACGTCCACCAGGCGCTGCAACTGCGGATCGCCGTTGGCCTGCAGGAAATCGTCGAAGGCCCAGGCTGTCAGGTCCCACAGTTCGTGATGGAGGAACTCCTTGGACACCAGGCCGCGGGTAAACACGGTCGGCGCGCCGGGGCGATCGCCTTCGCAGTTGGAGACCAGCGGGAAGTCCACTTCGAGGACTTCTGCACCAGCCGCTTCGAGGGCCTGGCGTGCCTCTTGCCAGAGACCGATCACCGACTCGCGGGTGTGGATGCGCTGCCCGGTCGGGCCACCGATTCCCGGCGCGGCGCTGGTGCCGGCATCCGGGTCGGCATTGATGAACATACGGGGCACGCCGAAGCGTTTGCCGGCGAGGGCTGCGGCGCGGGCGGCCAGTGCCGGGTAGGACGCCGGACGCACCGAGGCCACGCTGGGGATCGGCACCCAGGGTTGCAGGCGCCACAGGTCGCCACGGGTATCGGGGTCCTCGGCGACCACGATGTCGAGGACTTCCAGCAGGTCGGCCATGGTGCGGGCAAAGGGCACCACCACGTCCATGGTCGGGGTCAGCGGCCAGTTGCCGCGCACCGAGATCACCCCGCGCGATGGCGTGTAGGCACACAAGCCATTGTTCGACGCCGGCCCACGACCGCTCGACCAGGTTTCCTCGGCCAGGCCGAACGCGGCAAAACTGGCGGCGGTCGCAGTGCCGGCACCGTTGGAGGAGCCGGAGGCGAAGGGCGCGGTGAGGTAGGCGGCGTTGTACGGGCTTTCGGCGCGGCCGTAGACCCCACGCTGCATACCGCCGTTGGCCATGGGCGGCATGTTGGTCTTGCCCAGGCAGATTGCGCCGGCGCCGCGCAGCCGTTCGATGGTGAACGCATCGCGGTAGGCGATCAAATTGGCGAAGGCCGGGCTGCCGGAAGCGGCGGTGAGGCCCTTGACCAGGTAGCTGTCCTTGGCGGTGTAGGGGATGCCATCCAGCGGTCCGAGTGTCTGGCCCTTGGCGCGCCGCTCATCGCTGGCCCGGGCTTCCTGCAGCGCGTCCGGGTTGGCCACCACCACGGCATTCAGCGCGGTGGGGGTGTCGGCGCCATCGTAGGCGGCGATTCGCGCAAGATAGGCCTGGACCAGCTCAACCGAAGTTGTCCGGCCGGATTCGAGCGCAGCCCGCAGCTGCGCAATGGATACCTCGGTGACCTCAAACTGCTGTTTCATATCGGCTCTCGTTGCACTGTATTACCCGCCAGGGTCCGGGCTTGCGCCCTGAGCGGGCTATTTAACACCAAGGCGCGGCTAAAAGAAGCAGGCCAAGGTTTTTTCGCGGCGTGTCACGCCAAGGGAAGGCCGCCTTCACCCACCGGTGCAACCCGCCAATTGCGATCGCGCCCTGGATTGGCTTAATATACGAAACGTATACATTTCATATTGAGTGACGCCATGGGTATCGTAAAAATTTCCGAAGGCATGCATGAGAACCTGCGTGTCGCCAGTGATGCGCTCAGTCGCTCGATCAACGCCCAAGCCGAGCACTGGATGCGTATTGGCATGTTGAGTGAGTTGCATCCCAACCTCGACCACAGCGATATCTGCCGTTTGCTGATTCGTGCCGAACAGGCCGGTGGCCTCGACTTGAACCAACTGTGCGCACCGGCGGACCAGGCCTTGAGCCCGGCAGTGCGGGCGGTCGGGGGGACCTCGCGATGAGTGCGAAAGTCCCGCTCAATACCCCGGCGCAGATCGCCCAGTCGCGTACGGCCGGGATGCTCGCCGCCGAAGTGCTGGCGATGATCACCCCGCACGTCAAGGCGGGTGTCACCACCGACCAACTGGATAAAATCTGCCACGACTACATCGTCAACGTGCAGCAAGCCATTCCCGGCAACGTCGGTTATCACGGCTTCCCGAAAACCGTATGCACCTCGGTCAACCAGGTGGTCTGCCATGGCATTCCCTCGGGCAAGGCCCTGCAGGACGGCGACATCCTCAACATCGACATCGCGGTGGTCAAGGACGGCTGGTACGGCGACACCAGCCGCATGTACTTCGTCGGCGAACCCAGCGCGGACGCCCGGCGCCTGGTCGAGACCACCTATGAAGCCATGTGTGCGGGGATCCGCACCGTGCGCCCGGGCTCGACTCTGGGCGACATCGGTCATGCGATCCAGACCGTGGCCCACCGCGAGGGCTACAGCGTGGTGCGCGAGTACTGCGGCCACGGCATCGGCAAGGTCTATCACGACGAGCCGCAGGTGCTGCACTACGGCCATCCCGGCCAGGGCCTGGTCCTCAAGCCGGGGATGATCTTCACCATCGAGCCGATGCTCAACGCCGGCAAACCCCACACCCGCACCCTGGGCGATCGTTGGACGGTGGTGACCAAGGATCACTCACTTTCGGCACAGTGGGAGCACATGGTGGCGGTGACCGCCGATGGCTTCGAGGTGCTGAGCCCCTGGCCGGACACCCCGGCCGGGTTTGCCCCGATTGTTTGATCGCGGGGCCTGGCGCTCAGAAAAGCCCGTGCGTGGCTGGCGGGCTTGGCTAGACTTCAGGATCGAGCCCTGACCTGATCCGAGTTGCCCATGACCCTTGAACTGCTGCGCGCCGATGCTTCCCGTGTGGATCAAGTTGCCGACCTGTTCGATGCCTACCGAGGTTTCTACGGCCAGCCAGCGAACCTGCCTCAATCGCGGCAGTTCCTCGCCGAGCGCCTGGCCCGCGACGAGTCGGTGATCTTCTATGTGCAGGATGCGTCCGGCCAGGCGCTGGGTTTCGTGCAGTTGTACCCCAGTTTTTCCTCGATCGATGCCCATCGCACCTGGCTGCTCAGCGACCTGTTCACCGCCTCCCAGGCCCGCGGGCGCGGAGTAGGGAGCTTGTTGATGAACGCCGCCCGGGAGTTCGCCGTGGCCACCGGGGCCAAGAGTTTGGTCCTGGAAACTGCCACGGACAACCATATCGCGCAGCGCCTCTACGAGTCGCTGGGCTACGTCCGCGACCCGGGCTACTACACCTATTGCCTGGACCTGAAATAACCCGGCACCGGGCCCATCCAGCACTGCGCTACTCGCTCAAGGCCTCCATGGTGGTAACCAAAATCCGGATGCATACCTTCGCTCAGCCTGCCGATGGGGCAGGTGGATCAAGATCAAGAGCTGCAGGCGAGCTAACGCTCGACCTGTTGAGTGGCAAGGGCGGGCGAGGCGGCCTACCGACCTGCTTTTCCCTGGTGTATGAATCTCCCCTGTGGGAGCGGTCACCACCATCCTGGAGTTGCCCAAGGCGCCGTCCGCGGGTTGCCACAATCTATGGACACGCCGCAAATCCTGTGGGAGCGAGCCTGCTCGCGATGGTCGTCAACGTTGACGCGCACTGCCTGATGCACCGCGTCGTCCTTGCGATTATCGCTGGCAAGCCAGCTCCCACAGGTCCCTGCATATACCGGACACTGTGGAGCGGGCGCCCGCTTGCGGCCTGCTCGCGATGGGGCCATCCCGGATTGCTGCAATCTATGGGCACGCCGTAAATCCTGTGGGAGCGAGCCTGCTCGCGATGGTCGTCAACGATGCCGCACACTGCCTGATGCACCGCGCCGTCCTTGCGATCATCGCTGGCAAGCCAGCTCCCACAGGTCCCTGCATATACCGGACACTGTGGAGCGGGCGCCCGCTTGCGGCCTGCTCGCGATGGGGCCATCCCGGATTGCTGCAATCTATGGGCACGCCGTAAATCCTGTGGGAGCGAGCCTGCTCGCGATGGTCGTCAACGATGACGCGCACTGCCTGATGCACCGCGCCGTCCTTGCGATTATCGCTGGCAAGCCAGCTCCCACAGGTCCCTGCATATACCGGACACTGTGGAGCGGGCGCCCGCTTGCGGCTTGCTCGCGATGGTCGTCAACGTTGATGCGCACTGCCTGCATGAACAGAGTGGCCAAAAAGTGCGGGCTGTCTTAGCCACAGAGTGCGAGGAATAGGATTGCGGTACCGCTATAACTATTGTCATGTCGCTTCCCTCCACCAGGCCCGGTAGAAGCGATTTGGCGTAGACTGCGGCGAGCACATTCTCTTGCCTGTCCGAGATGGATCCTCCATGCACAACCCGGTTTCGCCGCGCCCCCTCTGGAAAACCTACCTGTTGTTCCTCGCCCCGATGGTGCTGTCGAATTTCCTGCAGTCGATGTCGGGCACGGTCAACAGTATTTACATCGGTCAGATGCTCGGTACCCAGGCGCTGGCGGCGGTGTCCGGGATGTTCCCCATCGTGTTTTTCTTCATTGCCCTGGTGATCGGCCTGGGCGCTGGCGCCGGGGTGTTGATTGGGCAGGCCTGGGGCGCGCGTGAGCCGGCGATGGTCAAGGCCATCGCCGGCACCACGCTGCTGCTGGGAGCGCTGATCGGCCTGGTCGCGGCGCTGCTCGGCAGTGTGTTCGCCCGGCAGGCATTGCAGGGCTTGGGCACCCCGGCGGACGTGCTGGAGGATGCGGTCGCCTACGCCCGGGTGATGATGTGGACCATGCCGCTGCTGTTGGTGTTTGTGCTGTTCACCCAGTTGTTGCGCGGGGTCAGCGATACGCTGTCGCCGCTGTTGGCGCTGGTGGTGTCGACCTGCATTGGCCTGTTGCTGACGCCGGCGTTGATTCGCGGCTGGTTCGGCTTGCCCGAGATGGGGATTCAGAGTGCGGCGTGGGCCGGGCTGGCGGGTAACCTGGCGGCGATGCTGTGGTTGGTCTGGCACTTGAACCGCAAGGCTCATGTGCTGGCCCCGGATCGTGCGTTGCTGGCCGCGATGCGCCTGGACCGGGTGATCCTGGCCAAGGTGCTGCGGATCGGCTTGCCCACGGGGCTGCAGATGGTGGTGATTTCACTGTCCGAACTGGTGATCCTGGCGCTGGTCAACCAGCACGGCTCCCAGGCCACGGCGGCGTACGGCGCGGTCACGCAGATCGTCAACTACGTGCAGTTTCCCGCGCTGTCGATCGCCATCACCGCCTCGATCCTCGGGGCCCAGGCCATTGGTGCCGGACGCGTCGAGCGCATTGGCCCGATCCTGCGCACGGGCCTGTTGATCAACGTCTGGTTGACTGGCGGCCTGGTGCTGCTGGGCTACCTGTTGTCGCACTGGCTGCTGGGGTTGTTCATCACGGAACCGGCGACCCAGGCGCAGGCCCAGCATCTGCTGCACATCATGCTCTGGAGCATGCTGGTGTTCGGCTTCCAGTCGGTGATCGGTGGGATAATGCGGGCCAGCGGTACGGTGCTGGTGCCGGTGGCGATCTCGCTGTTTTGCATCCTCGGTGTCGAGTTGCCGGTGGCCTACCTGCTCAATGCACGTTTCGGTCTGCCTGGGGTGTGGATGGCCTTTCCAGTGGCCTACCTGAGCATGCTGGCACTGCAGACTGCCTACTACCGGCTGGTGTGGCGCCATCAGAAGATCGAACGCCTGGTGTAAGGCAAGCGCCCGTGCCGTCGTTACGGCCGGGCGGCTGTCGTTTGCGTTTACTTCGGCGCCGCGGTGGTGCGCAGATACGGCAGGTGGATGTCCAGGCTGCCGTACTTGTCCCGGGCCTGCTCATCGTTGAGCGCCAGGGCGACGATTACATCCTGTCCCGCCTGCCAATTGGCCGGAGTCGCCAGCGGTACGTTGTAGGTCAACTGCAAGGCATCCAGGGCGCGCAGCACCTCGGCAAAGTTACGCCCGACGGACATCGGGTAGGTCATCGACAACTTGAGTTTCTTGTCCGGGCCGATGATGAATACCGAACGCACCGTGGCGGTGTCGGCGGCCGTCCGGCCATCGGGCAGGTAGGCTTCGGCGGGCAGCATGTCGAACGCCTTGGAGACAGCCAGGCCCTCGTCGGCAATGATCGGGAAGTCGGCCCTGGCGCGGCAGAAGCCTTCGATGTCGGTCTTCCACTGGGTGTGCGAGTCGGCACTGTCCACGGACACGCCGATCACCTGGGTACCACGCTTGGCCCATTCGGCGGCCAGTTGCGCCACCGCGCCGAATTCGGTGGTGCATACCGGGGTGAAATCCTTGGGATGAGAAAATAGAATCGCCCAGCCCGAGCCGATCCAGTCATGGAACTGGATCGGGCCCTGGTCCGTGTCGGCGCTGAAGTCGGGGACGAGGTCGTTGATGCGCAATGCCATGGGAGTCTCCTTGAGTCGTGGGATGAGGTACAGGCCTGACTCAGCCTAGTCGGGATTTGCCGCCTGGCCCGGCAGCCGCAAACCGTTCGTCATCTCGCCCGCACCCCGGCGCATGGCCGCCTTCCAACGAGTACGGCCCAGGCTTTCTGGACCTCAATCGGTGAGGTGACTATGTCTACTGACTCGAGTTTCCAGGACGAACCCCTGGACGATGATCCTTCCACTGCCGACCCGGCACCGGAGGACGATCCTCGGTTGTCCGATCCGCTGGCGCGTCCGGATGTGGTACCTCGCAAACGGCCTGAGGACTGGAACGAACCCAGCGAGGGCGATGGCATTCCCAGTGACAAGGATATGCCGCTGCCCAATGACTGATTACCCCTTGAACCAAACGCCTGGCGGGGCCTGGCGCCCCTCAGGCGTCTTGCATGAGGTGCACGATGATGTCGATGTTTACCCCGAATGAACCCAGCCCCAGTGATCCACCGGATCCGGCCCGGCAACACGATCCGGTGACTGACCCCAACGTCAATGGCGATCCCGATCGCCAGGACCAGGGCAATGATGTCGAGCGTCCGATGGACCCGGATGCGCCCGGCGCCAACCCCCAGGTACCACCACCTGACGAGCCGACGCCATTGTCGGATGACCGGCGTTAAGGAACGTGGTTTATGGCGTGCCGAACAGGCTGGTCCAGTAGATGCCGGCGTCACTTTTCGGGTCCACCGCATAGGCCGCGCCCAGCTCGCTGAATTGCGGGTTCATCAGGTTGGCGCAGTGCCCGGGGCTGGACAGCCAGCCGTCGAGCACTTTGCGCGGGGTGTCCTGGCCGGCGGCGATGTTCTCGCCCACCAGTTGGCCGCTGTAGCCGGCCAGTTCCGCGCGGTCGCCGGGGGTGCGGCCGTCGCGGTCCTTGTGATCGAAGAAATTGTTGTTGGCCATCGACCGGCTGTGATCCTGGGCGGCAGTGGCGAGCGTGGCGTTCCAGGCCAGGGGCGCGGTGGCGCTGAACGCCTGGGTGCCGCACTGGCGCGGTTGGGCGCGGGCGCTGTTGATCAACTCCAGGAGCTTCTGGCCTTCGGTTTGCCAATCCCCCAGGCGTCCACTCAATAGCGGCCGCGCCAGGACGATGCGCCATGTCGGGCCAGCGCGGCTGACCCCGATATCGACGAACTGCGGGTCGAGCACCACCTGGCAAAAACTTTCCTGCACCGCTTTCATCGCCGCCTGGGCATTGACTGGGCCCTTGAGGGTGATCGCCTGCACGTTGACCATCGGGTACGCCGCGCGGGCCATGGCCTGTTGCAGGTCGCCCAGATTACTGTCGGGAGAGAGGATCAGTCGCGGGTCGGCCGCCAGCGCAGGCAATTCGCCGGCGGCCTGGCCCGCGCAGCGCTGGATCTGGCTGCGATAGGTGTTGATCGACTCCACCAGTTGGCTTTCCTCGGTGGCCGCCGCGCTGCTGGCAAAGCCGATTGCCAGCGACAACGTGGCAAGACGCAAAATGGATGACAGGACGCGCATGGAAGTCTCCCTTGAACTGACTGGGCACATGATGCGCGATCTTGCCCCGGGTCGCGCAACGGGTTTTTACTTCGCAGCTACGCTTAAGCCTGTCAATCGGCCGCTGTGTCGACTGTTTGGGCCCGTCGCCAATCTATCAGCAGGGTGCGCTCATGCGTTGCATCTGGATGGTCAGTGGTTTGCTATTCGCGCTCCTGGGTAGCCAGGCAGTCGCGGCACAAACGGCGCAAAAACCGGCCGCGGTGGTCGAGGACAAGGCCGAGGTCCTCGAGCAGAAAGTCGTCGACAAGGCCGGGACGGCTCCGGTGCCCAAGACCCAGGCCATCACCCCCAGCGAGGTGCAGGTGGTCGATCCGGTAGGCAAGGCGCCGCTGGATGATGCCATCACCTGCTTGTCGCGGACGATCTACTGGGAGGCTAAAGGTATCTCCACGGCCGACATGGAAGCGGTGGCCTGCGTGGTGATGAACCGCCTGGGCCATGAAGGTTTTCCCGACACCGTGTGTGGCGTGGTCAAGCAGGGCGTCGAGACCCGCGCCTGCCAGTTTTCCTGGTGGTGCGACGGGCGCTCGGATCAGGTCCGGGATGAGGGCGAGTACACCGAGGCCAAGGAGATCGCGCGCAAGGCCCTCAACCAGCAACTCAAGGACCGCACCCTGGGCGCCTTGTATTTCCATGATCGCAATGTGAAACCCGACTGGTCGCGCACGTACATCAAGACCGCCGAGACCGGTAAGTTTCTGTTCTACAAGCCGCGTAATGGCACGGCGCAGTAAGGGGCCAATTTAAACGGTTTTTGCCAATGGCCGCTGCAGGCGCTAATCAAGCGGTTTTGCGGGTTCGTTGAGCGCCGCACCTGAGGTAGAATGCCGCGGCACGGAGGCTCGCGGCCTCGGGGATCATGGGCATCCGGCGTCTTCAGGCGTTGGGTGTGAGTGCCGCGAAGCGGTTGACGGGCGTATTTGAGCAAGCGGGTCTACTCTGTTTAATCACTGCGCTTGAAGTTGTATCCGAAATTAGTGTCACCCATGTAGCTGAAGCCAATGACTTACAAGAAAGTCAGCACGGGAGGGGCCTAAACGTGAAGTCGACAGTGTTTGTCGGCCTTATATGTTCACCCACCGATCTTCCTGAGTGCGGGGTTCGTCGGCATGCGCCAGTGCATGTTGCCAGCCAGGGCGCCTCATGATCGTGAACGGGGTGAATGGCGTTCTATCCTAGGTATTACCGAATGTTAAAAAAAATGAACAAGGGGCTACTTGGCCTGGCCATGTCGATGGCCCTGATGCCTGTGCATGCAGCTGAAACCAAAAAAGTCGATGTGCTGCTGATCGGTGGCGGCATCATGAGTTCCACCCTGGGTGTCTGGCTCAACGAACTTGAGCCTGGCCTGTCGATGGAGATGGTCGAGCGTCTCGACGGCGTCGCCCTGGAAAGCTCCAACGGCTGGAACAACGCCGGTACCGGCCACTCCGCCCTGGCTGAACTGAACTACACGCCGGAAGACAAGAACGGCAAGGTCGAAATCCCCAAGGCCATTGAAATCAATGAAGCCTTCCAGATTTCCCGTCAGTTCTGGGCCTGGCAGGTCAAGAACGGCGTCCTGAAAGATCCTCGTTCGTTCATCAACTCCACGCCGCACATGAGCTTTGTGTGGGGCGACGACAACATCAAGTTCCTCAAGAAGCGCTACGAAGCCCTGCAGGCCAGCCCGCTGTTCGCTGGCATGCAGTACTCCGAAGACCCGGCCCAGATCAAGCAATGGGTCCCGCTGATGATGGAAGGCCGTGATCCGAACCAGAAGATCGCCGCCACCTGGTCGCCCCTGGGCACCGACGTCAACTTCGGCGAGATCACCCGCCAGTTCGCCGGTTATCTGCAGACCAAGCCGAACTTCTCGCTGAAAGTGTCGAGCGAAGTCGAAGACATCGCGCGCAACGAGGACGGCACCTGGCGTGTGTCCTACAAGAACCTGAAAGACGGTAGCGAAACCCAGACCGACGCCAAGTTCGTGTTCATCGGCGCTGGCGGCGGTGCCCTGCACCTGCTGCAGAAGTCCGGTATCCCGGAAGCCAAGGAATATGCCGGTTTCCCGGTGGGTGGTTCGTTCCTGGTCACCGAGAACCCGACCATTGCCCAGCAACACCTGGCCAAGGCCTACGGCAAGGCGTCGGTTGGCGCACCGCCGATGTCGGTTCCGCACCTGGATACCCGCGTGCTGGATGGCAAGCGCGTGATCCTGTTTGGCCCATTCGCGACCTTCTCCACCAAGTTCCTCAAGGAAGGCTCGTACTTCGACCTGCTGACCAGCACCACCACCCACAACTTCTGGCCAATGACCAAGGTGGGCATCGAGCAGTACCCACTGGTTGAATACCTGGCCGGTCAGTTGATGCTGTCGGACGCCGACCGCATGAACGCCCTGAAGGAATACTTCCCGAACGCCAAGGCTGAAGACTGGCGTCTGTGGCAGGCCGGTCAGCGCGTGCAGATCATCAAGCGTGACGAAGAGAAGGGCGGCGTGCTGAAGTTGGGCACCGAGATCGTGGCTTCGCAAGACGGCAGCATCGCCGGTTTGCTGGGCGCATCGCCAGGCGCTTCGACCGCAGCACCGATCATGCTCAGCGTGCTGGAGAAGGTCTTCAAGGACAAGGTAGCGACCCCGGCCTGGCAGGAAAAACTGCACCAGATCGTGCCGAGCTACGGTACCAAGCTCAACGATGATCCAGCCCGTGTAGCCCAGGAATGGGCTTACACCAGCGAGGTCCTGCAACTGGATCCGCCGCCGGCGATCAACCCGGCCCTGGCGCCGGCTGCAACCCCGGCAGCCCCGGCCAAGCCTGTGCCGAGCAACCCAGCGGCCGACATGGCGCTGTAAGACCTTGGGCGCCCTTCAGCCCGCTTGAGGGGCGCGCAGGTTTTCAATCGATGTGAAAAAGCCCAGCTTAGTGCTGGGCTTTTTTGCGTTTGGCCTACGCCGACTGGCGGAAAAACCAGTCCACGATCACCTGGCGTGCCGGGTGCCGGGCACTCGATGGCTGCAGCCACAAGCTATAGGCACCGGCGGTTTTCAGGGCCGGGCCGAAGGGGATGATCAGGTCACCGCGGTCGATCAGCTCCTGTGCCAGGGTCTGGTCGGTCATGGCAATGCCCAGGCCGCGTGTGGCTGCATCGAGGGCCAGTTCGTCGAGGTTGAAGGTGATGTGCTTGCAGTCCCTGGCCGGCGCCTGTTGTTGCGCGTGCAGCCAGCGGGTCCATTCCAGCTGGCCGGTGGAGCCGTGGATCAGCGGGTAGTTGCCCAGTTCGGCGAGGTTGGCCGGCGGTGCTTTGCCGGCGACCGAGCCAGGGGCGCAGACCGGCACCAGCAACTCTTCGAACAACAGGTGGTGCGCCTGGTCATCCGGCACGCTTGGCAGGTAGAGGATGCACGCATCGCAATCTCCCGTGGGGTCGACGCGCTCAGTGGCGACAGTCTCGATCGCCAGCGTCAGGTCGGGATGGCGCGCATAGAAATCGGTCAACCGTGGCAGCAACCAGCGCACCGCCAGCGACACATGGATGCGGATACGAAAGGCCGCGTCCCTGGGGGGCAGGCGACTCTCCAGGGCTTGCAACTCATCGATTACCCGTTGGGCACTGGCCAGCACTTCCTTGCCTTCGGCGGTCAGCGTCACGCTACGGCTGCTGCGCACCAATAACGTCGCCCCGTAATGGCTTTCCAGTTGCTGGACCTTGCGGCTGACCGCGCTCTGGGTCAGGCACAGGCGCTCTGCGGCCTGGGTGAAGTTGCTGGCAGCGGCTACTTCGACAAAGGCTTGCAGCGCTTGCAATGAGGGCGCGCGGAATATTCTATCCATGCGAAATATGAATGCTTGAATGCATTAATAGCGTTGGATTAGCCATCAATATCCCCATAAATTCTGGATAAGGCGATCGAGTGAACAGCGTCCAAGCATGCTAATTGCTCATGACAAAAGCCATCAACAGATTTGTGCGGTGTGAGGTGGGTAAATGACTGAAAACATATGTGGCTGGATCGCGCAGACGCCGCCGTCGGTAGCGCAACCGCCCTTGCACGGTGCGCAAAAGGCCGATTGGCTGATCATCGGTGGCGGGTTCACCGGGCTCTCGGCTGCCCACACGTTGGCGCACATGCACCCCCATGCACGTATCGTGCTCGTCGATCGCCAGCGTGCGGCGCAGGGTGCCAGCGCGCGAAACTCGGGTTTTGTGGTGGCCCATGAAAACCCCTCGGGTGCCGACCTGCTCGGTCGCTCGGGCAACGCCTATTACCAGGCCAGCACCGAGATCAGCCGTGCCGCCAGTGCAGAAGTGCGTCAGCGCATCAGCAGCCTGGGCATCGATTGCGATTGGCGTGAACAGGGTTATTTTTTTGCCGTGCACGATCCCGCCAAGCTTGAAGACGCCGAGTTGCGGGTCCAGACCCTGCGCAACAGTGGGGCCGATGCGCAGCTGTTAATGGGCAAGGCCCTGAGCCAACAACTGGGCACCGACTTCTATCAGGCAGGGATCTGGTGTCGCGGCGGCAACGCGTTGTTGCAGCCGGCGAAGTACGCCAAGGGTTTGCGCGATGCCTTGCCAGAGTCGGTGACCCTGTATGAGTCCACCGAGATCAGCGGTCTTGCTCGGCAGGCCAACGGCAACCTGCGCGCCACATCGGCCCTGGGCAGTGTCGAGGCGCCGCAGGTACTGGTCTGCGTCGGGCCCTTCCTGCCTCGGGTCGGGGTCCGCGAGCGGGCGGTGTTCCCCCTTGAGCTGAGCGCCAGCCTGACGCATCCGCTGAGCGATGACGAATTCGCCCAAATGGGCAGTCCCCAGCCCTGGGGTGTGCTGTCGACCCGGCCGGCCGGTGCGACCGTGCGCCTGACGCCGGATCGGCGGCTGTTGATTCGCAACACTGTGGAACTGCGTCGGCGCGATCTCGATGGCGCCGCGCTGGGAGTACGGCGCAACAGCCACTTGCGGGGGCTGCAACGGCGTTTCCCGTGGATCACCGAGGCGCATTTGCAACACAGCTGGACCGGGCACTTGAGCGCCACCCGCTCCGGTGAGCCGCGTTTTGCCCGCCTGGAACGGGGCCTTCATACGGTGGCCGGATGCAACGGTTCCGGAGTGGCGCGCGGCACCTTGTGGGGGCGTTTGCTGGCCGAGATGGCCTCGGACAGCCAGTCGCCGTTGCTGGAAAAAGTCCTCAGCCAGGCCGAGCCCGGCTGGCTGCCGCCGGCACCGTTTTTCGCCGTTGGCGCCTCGGTGCGCCTGCGTTACGAAGCCTGCCGTGCCCAATCAGAGTCTTGATCCACCCCAACCGCCAACGTGGTTTTCTAGCCGGGAACAATAATAATGAACACTTTTAGACACTGCCTGCTTGCCCTTTGCGTCGCCTCCAGCGGGGCGGCCATGGCCGCTGAAACCGTGCGGATCTCCAACTGGAGCAGCTACATCGCCAGCGACACCCTGAGCAACTTCACCCAGCAGACTGGGGTCCAGACCACCTACGACCTGATCGACAGCAACGAGATGCTCGAGGCCAAGCTGATCACCGGCAGCAGCGGTTACGACGTGGTCAGCCCGTCGAACCACTTCCTGGCGCAGTTGATCAAGTCGGGTGCCCTGCAGAAACTCGACAAGGAGCAGTTGCCGAACTGGAAGAACCTCGACCCGCAACTGCTGAAGATGATCGAGGTCAATGACCCTGGCAACGCGTACGGCTTCCCCTACATGTGGGTGACCGTGGGCATCGGCTACAACGTGCAGAAGATCAAGGAAATCTTCGGTAGCACCGAGGTCACCCAGAGCTGGAGCCTGCTGCTCGAGCCGCAGAATATCGAAAAGCTCAAGCAGTGCGGCGTGGCCTTCCTCGATAACTCGACGCAGATGTTGCCCATCACCCTCAATTATCTGGGGCTCAAGCACGACAGCCAGGATCCGGCCGACTACCTCAAGGCCGAAGCCGCCTTGCTCAAGGTCAAGCCCTACGTGCAGTACTTCCATCAATCGAAGTACGTCAGCGATCTGGCCAACGGCAACATCTGTGTGGCCATCGGCTTCAGCGGCGACATTGCCCAGGCCACTTCGATCGCCCGTGATGCGAAAAACGGCGTCGAACTGGGGTACTCGATTCCCAGGGAAGGCTCGACCCTGGCCGTCGACATGGTGGTCATGCCGCGCAACGCCCCCAACCAGGCGAACGGCTATGCCTATATGAACTACCTGATGGAGCCCAAGGTGATCGCCGACATCAGCAATGCGATCCACTACCCGAACGGCAACAGCGCGTCGACGCCGTTTCTCGACCCGGCGCTGCGTAACGATCCGGCGGTCTATCCGTCGCCCGAGGTCATGAGTACCCTGTTTGCGCTCAAGGCGATGCCACCCAAGGTCATGCGCCAGGCCACCCGCCTGTGGACCAAAGTCACCAGCGGCCGCTGAGTGGGCGCCGGTCACGTATGATGGGCGCTTTAGCCGCCCGTCATTCAAGGAACCCCCATGGCACTGAGTAAACGCGAACAGGCGCACATCGAGCGCCGCCTGATCGCTACCCTGACCGAGGCTTGCGAAACGGCCAAGGCCGAGATTGTCGGCTTCTGCTGGTTGACCCACGAGGTCGATTATCAACGGTTCCCCGCCAGCCTGCGGGTGACCTGGGTGTTCGAGACGCAGGCCCAGCTGGATCGGGCACTGGCCCGCGGTGAGGGTGAGCGCATGCTCGAGCTGACGGCAGTGGCCTTGCGTGAGGCCGAGGTGGCGTTCCAGCAGATCGCGACTCACGTGCAGTTCGCCTGCGAAGCGCTGCGGGGTTGAACCATGGCCAAGGACATCGAGAACCCGTGCATCGCCGTCTGCCAGTTGAGCGGCGAACTGTGTGTCAGCTGCGGCCGGACCAAGGACGACATCCGCCAATGGAAACGCATGAAGCGCCCGGAAAAGATGGCGGCGGTGCAACGGGCAACGCTGCGTTTGAAGAAACTAAAAAAATCCAGCTGAACTGACTACCCGCTCTTTTTGGTGGGAGAGCGTCGGGCGGCGCTCCGTCTGCCCGCGATGGTCGTCAACGATGACGCGTACAGTCTGCTAGCCAGCAGCGCCCTCAGGCTTTTCGCGGGCAAGCCCGCTCCCACAGGTTCAGTGGGTGCATGCAGGATTTGCAAGCACCGCAAATAACGGTGGGAGCGGGCTTGCCCGCGATGGCGGTGTGTCAGGCGCCATCGATGCTGAATGTTCCGCCCCCATCGCGGGCAAGCTCCTACGGGTTCTGTGGGTGCGTGCGGGATCTGCAAGCACTGCAAAGTACTGTGGGAGCGGGCTTGCCCGCGATGGTCGTCAACGATGACGCGTGCAGTCTGACACCCAGCGGCGCCCTCAGGCTTTTCGCGAGCAGGCTCGCTCCTACAGGTTCTGTGGGTGCATGCGGGATCTGCACACTGCAAAGTACTGTGGGAGCGGGCTTGCCCGCGATGGTCGTCAACGATGACGCGTACAATCTGATGCCCAGCGGCGCCCTCCGGCTTTTCGCGAGCAGGCCGCAAGCGGGCGCTCGCTCCCACAAAGGTTGGCGCAATTTCTACGGGGGGGGCTTGGGTTATGCGCTGTTCGCTGCTGGATTGCGGCGGGCGGCAGCTTCGCGGACGGCGGGGATGATCCAGCGGCCGTAGTCGACGGTGTCGTAGAGCGGGTCGTAGCCGCGGTTGAGGAAGGTGGTGACGCCCAGGTCGACGTAGTCGAGCAGGGCCTGGGCCACGGTTTCCGGGGTGCCGACCAGGGCGGTGGTGTCGCCGTAGGCGCCGACGGCGGTGGCGGTGGGCATCCACAGGGCGCGGTCGTGGCGGTCGCCCAGGGCGGCGGCGGCCAGCAGGCGTTCGGAGCCGGTGCCCTTGAGGCGCTTTTGCCAGGGGCTGCCGGCGGCGAACTGTGGGTTGGCCTTGATCTGCGCCAGGATCTGCTCGGCCCGTTGCCAGGCCAGCGCTTCGGTGGCGCCGAGAATCAGGCGCACCGACAGGCTCACCCGCGGCGCCGTCACACCCGCCACCCGGGCCGCGGCCTTCAATTTGGCAATCTGCTCGGCCACGCCACTCAGCGGCTCACCCCACAAGGCGTACAAGTCCGCATGCTTGACCGCGATCTGGTAGGCGATATCGGAAGAGCCGCCAAAGGAGATCGGAATGTGTGGCTGTTGCAGCGGTTTGACCGGCGAGAACGCACCCTGGATGTTGAAGTACTCGCCAACGAAGTCGAAGGGTTCGTCCGAGGTCCAGGTGCGTCGGACAATCTCCAGGTATTCATCGGTGCGCCGGTAGCGCGCGGTCTTGTCCAGCAGGGTGTCGCCTTCCTGGGGCTCGGCGGTGATGCCGGTGATCGCGTGCAGGCGGATGCGCCCGCCACCGGTGGTGTGGTCGAGGGTGGCAAACGCGCGCGCCGCCACCGTGGGGGCGCTCAGGGCGGGGCGGTGGGCGATCATGAACCCCAGGCGCTCAGTGTGGGCGGCAGCGTAGGCGGCGATCTGCAGGCTGTCGGCGCTGCCGGGTCCGCTGGCGATCAGTACCCGGTCAAACCCCGCGTGTTCGTGGGCGCGGGCGTGATGGCGGATGAATTCCAGGTCGAAATCGGCACTGCGCACGCCGCGGGTCTCGGACCACTGGCGGGGGAAAATCATGCCGACAAATTCAATGGACATAGGGTTACTCCAAGGTGAGGTCAGAACTGGTAGTCGACCTGGGCCAGCAGGGTGCGGCCAGGCATCGGTTGCAGGAAGGTGTTGGTGGAGCCGGCCAGGCCACTGACGAAATTCAACTCGTCGGTGAGGTTGAGCACCCGTAGCGTGGTGCTCCATTGCGGCTGGCGGTAATACACCGCGAGGTCGAGGTTGTATTCGTCGGGGATCTTTACGGTCTTGCTCAGGTTCAGGTACCAACTGCTGGTCCACCAGCCGGACAGTTCGGCGCCGAAGCCGGAATCGAAGCGGTAGTCGAGATAGCCGCTGGCGGTGTACTCGGGAATCTGCACCGCATCGAAACGCCCGGACGGCCGCTGGTTGAGGCTGTTGTTGTCGCCGAATACGGTGCCGTTGTCGGCCACGAAACCAGCCGAGGCGAAGCCGGTCTGGGTGGTGAACTCGTTGTAGGCGGTGAGCTTGGTCAGGTTCAAGGCGCTGCGCAGGTGATCGTCCGGCTGGTAGCGCAGGGTCGACTCGACGCCCTTGATCACCAGTCGCGCGATGTTGTTGTTGCTGTCGGGGGACTGGTCACGTTCCTGCTTGAAGGCCGCCAGGGTCACGAACAGTTGGTCGGGCACGGCCTCGACTTTCAGCCCCACTTCATGCAGCACGCTGAGGCTTTCGAACGCCAGCGGATTGAGCTGGTTGGCCCCGGTGCCACTGCCCCAGCCCAGGCCGTTGGAGAAGAACCCGGTGTTGACTGCCAGCGAGCGGTCGAAGGTGTAGTACAGGGTGCTGTTTTCAGTGGGCTTGACGTAGGGGCTGACCTGGAACGAGAACAGCCGGTAGTTGTCGCTGTCCTTGCGCGAGTTGCCGCCGGCGAGGACGAAGGGGTTGTCGATCTCGGCGTCGATCCAGCTACGGCTGGCACCGATGTTCAAGCCCACGCGGTCGCCCAAGCGCAGGTTGTGCTGGCTGAACAGGGTCTGGGTGGTCCAGGTGCTTTCGGCGGTGTAGGGCGCCACCGATTCTGCGTACAGGCCATGCCCGGCCGGGTACATCGGCGGCAGGTTGAGCCAGCCGTAGTAGTTGGAGAACTGCGCTACCCCCGGCTGGCCGATCCACGCGGCGTTGCCGCCGGCGGGGTTGCGGTTGTCCAGGCCGAGCAGGTCGCCGGGGTTTTTCCCGGAGGGGTCCTGGGTCAGGTCGTAGGCGTTGATGGTCGAGCCGAAGCTGTTGTTGGCGGCGATCGACTGGTTGAACTCGCGGCGGTAGATCAGCCCGCTGTTGCTCTCGTCGCTGAGGGTCCAGCCACCGAGGCTGAGCTCGTTGCGCGAGCGTAACTCGAAGCGGTTGTCGAACAGGTTGTCCTTGGATTGCACCTGGAACGCGCCGACGGCATCGGTATTGTCCCGCGAGCGCTGATAGAAGCTGCTGTTGGCCAGGGTCACGGTCGGCGACAGGTCGGCCTCGACATGCAACTGGGTGGTGAAGCGTCGCGAGCTGCTTTGGTCTTCGTCGCGTTGACCGGTCTGCGACGACAGCGACTGGCGGCCGTTGCCCGCCAGGTTCGGGTCATAGACCCAGCCGCGCAGGCTGCCGGGGTTGGCCTGGGTGTTGGGCGAGGCGGCCTGGAAGCTGCCGTCGACCACGTTGTACTGCCCTTGGGCGTTGCGCTGGCGCTTGACCCAGCCGAGGGTCGGCGCATCGGCCGCGCCGGACGCCAGCACCGGCGACCACAGGTTGCTGCCGTTCTGGATGATCGGCGTCGCCCGGCCGGCAGAGTACTTGCCGTGCTCCACCAGGGCCTGGTTGGCGCGGTTCCAGCCGTGGGTGATGTTGTAGTCGTAGTAGTCGTCGTAGCTGGCGTTCCAGTCCACCCGCACGTTGTCGTTGCGCCAGGCGAGGGCGCCATAGAAGGCGTCGAAATTGTTCTCGACGTTGTCGTAGAAATCTTCCTGGCGCTGTTTGGTGATACTCAGCCGGTAGGCCAGGTTGTCGGCGAGGGGGCCGGTGTTGTCGACGCTGAACTTGCTTGAGTCGCGGGACTCGCCGTCCGGCACCCAACTGCCCAGTTCACCACTGAGGCGGGTCTTGAATTCGTTGAAGTTGGGTTTCTTGCTCAGGTAATTGACGTAGCCCCCGCTGCCGGACACCGAGCCGTAGGTCACCGAGGAGGGCCCGGCAACGATGTCGGCACCTTCGTAGGCGTTGAAGTTGGCTGGGTGACGCACGCCGTAGGCGCGCTGGCCATCCTGGAAAACCTCGGAGCCCTGGGCCCGGAACTGCGGGGCGATCCCGGCGTTCTGCCCGCCACCGCGGGTGATGCCCGGGGCGTACTTGACCAGGTCGTCGGCGCTGCGGATCGGGTCGTTGGCCAATTGCTCGGGGTTGATCTGGGTGACCGAGCGCGGGGTGTCGATAATTTTGGTTTCGGTGCCACCGTACACCGAGGTCGACGGCCGGGTGGGCAGGGCATCGTCCTCGGGGTCACTGGCGCTGGCCTGCACGGTGACGGTTTGCAGTTGGGTGTCGGCGGCGAACGCTGGCAGGGCCAATGCGGACACCACCGCCACGGCCAGTGCGGAGGGTTTCAAGGGCAAACGAAAGGCGATAGAGGGCATAGGGCATGGGCCTCGAAAGGTAATCGGGAATAGGGAAAAACCTGTGGTGACTGAACTACCGCCATCGCCAGCAGGCTGGCTCCCACAGGTTTCGTGTTGGTCACAAATTCTGTGGTGGCTGCAGAACCCTGTGGGAGCTAGCTAGCTAGCTTGCTAGCGATGAGGCCATCAGCCACACCGCATCAATTCCATCGCCGGCAAGCCGGCTCCTACACTGGGGGTCAGGCCGTGTCGTTCAACCACAGCCGTTCAAAGCGCCAGGTGCTGAACAGAGACTCTTCCGGCGTGGCGCCACCGACCCGGGTCGAGACGCTGTCGAGCAGGTCGGCATAACCCCAGATCAGCATGCCGCCACGCTCGTACTGGATCTGCTGGACCTGGTGCACCAGGGCCTTGCGCTTCTCCAGGTCGGGCTGGGCCATGGCCTGCAGGAACAGCGCGCTGAACTGCGGGTCGTTGAAGTGGGTCTTGTTCGCCACGGCAAAGGGCGCGTCGGTGTGGATCGCGCTGGCCAGGAACGGCGCGCCGATGCTGCCGCCGGTGCTCAGGGTCCAGTCGCTGCGCTGGGGCCCCTGGAAGGTGGCCAGGTCGACCTGCCTGACCTTCAAGGTGACGCCTATGCGCTTGGCCTGTTCGGCCAGCACCAGTGCCGAGGTCAGCCCCGGTCCCGGGGTGGTCACCAGTTCCAGTTCCAGGTGTTCATGGCCGGCTTCCTTGAGCAATTGCGCCGCGCGTTGCGGGTCGTAGGGGCGCGGGCCGAGGCTGTGGTTGAAGGTCGGATCGCTCGGCGCGTACAGGTCGTTGGCCACCCGGCCCTGTCCGTTGAGGGCGCGGCGCACCAGTTCTTCGCGATCGGCCAGCAGGCGAAACGCCTCGCGCACCCTGGGGTCGTTGAACGGCGGCTTGTCGAGGTTCATGTCGAACGACAACCAGTTGCCGGTCACCGATTTCAGCACCCTGAGTCGCGGGTCGCGCTGCAGCACTTGCAACTGTTCGGTGGGCATCACGTTGGCCATGTCGATCTGCCCGGAACGCAGGGCCGCCAGGCGTGAGACCTGGTCCTTGAAGTCGATGATCTCCAGTTCGTCGGCGTAGGGCTTGCCCTCCTTGTAGTAGTTCTCGAAGCGGGTGAACAACGAGCGCTGGCCGGGGGTGAAGCTTTTCAGTTTGTAGGGGCCGGCGCCCACCGGGTTGCTGACCGGGTGATAGTCCACGGGCACGATGCCGCCGAAGTTGACCCAGGTTTCGGCCAACGGCATGTAGCTGCGGCCCTCACGAAAATTCAGGCGCACGGTGCGCTGGTCGAGCTTGACCAGGTTGTCGCGGTCGACCCAGTGCAGCAGCGCGGCGTAGGGCGACGCCAGCTGCGGATCGGTGAGGCGGCGGATGGAGAAGATCAGGTCGTCGGCATCGATGGTCTTGCCGTGGTGGAACTCCAGGCCCGGGCGCAGGCGCAGGGTCCAGCTGCTGGCGTCGGCATTCGGTTCGGCGAACTCGGCCAGGGCCAGGCGTGGTTGCATCTGTTCGTCCCACTCCCACAACTTGCTGTACAGGGCAAAGCCACGAACGATGCCGCTGCCGATGGGTTTATGGGCGTCGAGGTTGCCGCTCTGGTTGCCGTCGAGAATGCCCAGGCGCAGGCGACCGCCATAGCGCGGTTGGTTACTGGCGGTGGTTGTGGCGGCAGGTTGACTGTCCGGGCCGCAGCCGCTCAGCAGGCCACCGCCCAGCAGCAGACCGCCGCCGAGCAGGGCGCTGTGGCCGAGAAAGTCGCGGCGGCTGAGCCATGCATGATCGTTGTCCATGGCCTCAGGCTCCCGCCGGGCCGTTGGCCGAGCGCAGTTGCAGCAGTGGTTCGGGCGTGCGGCTCAGGGTGGCGCGTTCGTTGCGAAAGTGCGGCAGGATGTGCTCGCCCAGGCGATAGGCTTCTTCCAGGTGCGGGTAGCCGGCGAGGAAGAACAGGTCGATGCCCAGCGCGTGGTACTCGCGGATCCGCGCCACCACGTTTTCGTAGCTGCCGACCAGCGCGCAGCCCGGCGGGATGCCGATGTAGCCAAAGCCGGTCCAGACGTTGGGGTGAATGAAGAAGTCCTCGAAGTCCTGGGTCTGGGCTTTCTCTGCGAAGTCACTTTCATAGCTCAGCTTGCGCGCGGTGCGCAGCCCGGCATGGGCGGCCACGGCCTTGACCGCACCCTTGGCCAGGCCTTCGTCGAAGAAGCGCTTGGCCTCGGTGCGCGCCAGTTCCTCGGTTTCGCGGGTGATCACGTCGATCGACAAGCCGAAGCGAATGTCGCTGCGCCCGTACTGCAGTGCGCGCTGGCGAATGTCGGCGATCAGCGCGGCGATTTGATCCGGATGCTCGGCCCGCATCAGGTAGAAGTCCGCGTGTTTGGCGGCAAATTCCCGCGCGGCAATCGACGAGCCGGCGGTGCAGATCAGCGGCAGTTCGGCTTTCTTCAAAGGCCCGCGCAGGCCACCACCCTCGGCCTTGTAGAAGCGCCCGTCGTAGTGGAAGTTTTCGTTGTGCCAATAGCCCTTGACCACGTCCATGAACTCGATGGCCCGTGCATAACGCTCATCGTGATCGCTGAAGTCGCCGACCTGGCGCTGGATCGCATCCGAGCCGCCATTGATGATGTTCCACACCAGGCGATTGCCGGTGGCGCGCTGGTAGGTCGCGGCCTGCTGCACCGCGACCCAGGGCGTGTAGTGATAGGGCTGGAACGCGGTGACGAATTTCAGCGTACGGGTCTCGCGGGCCAGCAGCGAGCAGACTGTCCATGGCTCTTCGCCGGACGGTGCGTTGACCATCAGTGCGCCGCCAAAGCCGTTGATCTCGGCGGCCTTGGCGATCTGCCCGAGGTAGTCGATGTAGGTGAAGTGATCACCGACGCTGAACGCCGACACGGCACCGGTGCTCGGACCGCCGCGGTGCCAGTCGCCACGGTTGCGCGGGTCGCCGGGGAGGTATTGGGTTTCGCCATGCAGGGGCAGGCGGGTGAAGAATTCAATGCTCATGACGAAGGCTCCGGCTTACTGCACGCTGGGGTTGCAGATCGGGGTGACAGGCTGGTCGTTGATCACCTTGTGGGCGAAGGGCACCGAGTCCTTGAGCGACGCGTTGACTGTTTCGCTGTGGCCCAGGCCCTTGTACAGATGGCCCTCGACTACCGAGCCGGTCTTGCAGGCGTCCTGCATCAGGGCCACCTGGGTCGCGGCTGCCGGGGTCTTGTCCTCTGCGCCGGTACCAATGAAGATCGGCTGGGCCAGTTTCAAGGTCGGGTAGGACACCTGTTTTTGCCAGGCGGCGAGTTGATCGCCCTGGTAGTCCTTCTTCGCATTGGCCGGGGTCAGGCCGACGCCGACCACGTCGCTGACCAGGGACGCCAGGCAACTGGTGCGCGCTTGTTCGAACAGCGGCAGGGCCTTGTCGGTGTAGAAATCCTTGGGGTTGATGCTCGGGTCGTATTGCTGGGCCGCCAGCAGGGTGTAGAAGCCGTAGGCCAGGGATGCATCGACTTTGTTGAGGTCCTGTTCGCCGACGTTTTTTGCGCCGACGGTATAGATCACCCCAGTGCCGATGCTGCCCTTGACCCCCAGGTCCGGGGCGTAGGTCGGCGCATAGGCGGCCGAGGCAAAGGCCCCGGCGCCACCCTGGGATTGGCCGACGATCAACACCTTGTTGGCCAGCCCCGGCACGCCGGCGACCACCGCTTTGGCGGCGTCGAGAATGCCGTAGGCGGCCATGCGGTTGTTCAGCAGCGGATGCCCGCCGGGCACGCCGAGGCCCTGATAGTCGGTGGCGACAATCGCGTAGCCCTCATCCAGCCAGCGGCTCAGGTATTGCACATCGCGGTAGGAACGGCCCTGCCAGGACGGCGCGCAGACATCGGCGATGCCCACGGTGCCGTGGCCCCAACTGGCCACCGGCCAACCACCGGCCGGGGCCTTGCCCTTGGGCAGGAACAGGGTGCCGGAGACCACGATCGGGGTCTTGTTGTCGATGCCGTCGGTGGAGCTGTAGAGAATGCGCTGGGCGCTGGCGGCATTGGGCAGGCTCAGGGTTTTTTCCAGCGGCTCGCTGCGCAGCAACTTGCCGGGCGTGGCCGGGATCACTTCCTGCCAGGTGTAGAACGCCGAGACGCGGCCGTCGCCTTGCAGTGGATCGGGCTTGGGCGCATGGGTGCCAGCGGCGAGGGCGCTCATGGACAGCGCCAGGACGCTGAGGCCGAAGGTGAAGCGGTGGCTGAGTTTCATCGGGATGTCCTTATCGAAGGTTCAAGGATTACGGGTGACCTGGCCGCGCAGCGCTGGCCAGTAGTCGGTGAGTTGCAGGTCGATCAGCGCCTGGTTGGTGAAGCCGGTGGCCAGCGATGAGCTGATGTCGTAGTTGTCGCGAATCAGCTGGTTGGCCAGGGCGTAGGCGGTGAGGGCCTGGTAGTGGGCTTTGAGTTGCTGGTCACTTTTCGGCGCCCAGCGCTCTTTCCAGGCCACCGGGTCGTCCTGGTCGTCGCGGCGCAACACGCTTTCAGCAGTGCCGGCGCGGGACGAGAGCTGGTAGTAGGCGTCCTGGTTCTGGGTCTGGGAGATCCACCAGGCGGCCTTGACCCAGGCGGTGGCGAGCAGTTGGGTGAGGTCCGGGTGCTGCTGCACGAACAGTTCGGTGCCCCAGAGGTCGGAGATCAGCCGCCAGTCGTTGGCGCCTTGTTTGCTCGACCAGAGAATCCTGCCGACGCCCTTGTCTTCCAGGGCATAGGCTTCGCTGAGCAGGACCGCTGCATCCACTTTGCCGGCGGAGACTGCGGCCGCGCCGACTTGCGGGTTGAGGTTGGCGATCTTGAAGTCGTTGAGCTTGAGGTCCTGGCTGGCGAGGAAGTTGCTGAAGGCGAACTCCCACGGACGGCCACGATGCAGGGCCAGGCGCTTGCCCTTGAGGTCCTCGATGCTCTTGGCGGGCGAGTTGGCCGGCACCACCAGGTAGATGTTGTTGCCGCTGCCGCCGGGCACGATCAATTTGCCCGGCACGCCGCCCGCACCGGCGATCACCGAGGGCAGGTCACCGCGCACGGCGAAGTCGATGCTGTTGTTGCTGAAGCCTTCGTTGATCTGCGGGCCGGCGCCGGCGTGGGGCAGGGCGATCCACTCCAGCTTGATCCCGCGTTGGCTCAGTTGCTGCTCAAGCCAGCCGTCCTCGATGACTCGCCCGGCGATGCCACCGAACACCGGCTTGCCACCCTGGGTGAACGCGACGATGGCGATTTTCACCGAAGCCGGCGCCTGTTCGGCCAAGGCCGTGGCGGTGAGTAGTAATCCGGTCAAGGCGACCAGGCTGTTGCGCCATAAACGTTTCATTGAATTTCCCCCTGAATGACCGCGCCAGCAACAGCGCCTGGCGGTTGCTGGCCGGATGTCTGGAGGGACAGAGCAGATAGCATGCCACTGTCGGAGAAATGCTCTGCAGCCCTTGCTGGGCAAGGCCTTCGCGGTTTGGCGCAAGGTTCGGGCGCCGGCGTGTTGCTGATGCACCAACAGGTCGGTGCGTGCCTGTTGCTGCTCCAGCAGCAGGGTAGGAGCAATGCTGCGGTATATGTTTTTATAGAATATATAAAGATTAATTAATAATTTTTTAGTCTAACTATCTTCGTGCACTATTGAACCCGCGCTTTTACTGCCAGGAATGCACCATGTCGCTGATCACTCATCCCCACGCACGCGAATTGACCAAGTCGGTGCGCGCCACCGTGCTGGTCTTCAAGGACCCGCGCTCCCAGGAGTTGCTCAGCCGCATCGAGCGCCTGGCGCCCAGTGAAGCCAACACGCTGATCATCGGCGAGACCGGCACCGGCAAGGAGTTGGTCGCCCGCCACATCCATAACCTCAGCCGCCGTGGCCGCGAACCGTTCGTGGCGGTGAACTGCGGTGCCTTTGCCGAAACCCTGGTGGAGAGCGAACTGTTCGGCCATGAAAAGGGCGCGTTCACCGGCGCCACCAGCAACAAGGCCGGCTGGTTCGAAGCGGCCAACGGCGGCACGCTGTTTCTCGACGAGATTGGTGACTTGCCGCTGAACATGCAGGTGAAATTGCTGCGGGTATTGCAGGAGCGCGAAGTGGTGCGCCTG
Organism: Pseudomonas sp. Irchel 3H3; assembly: GCF_900187635.1. Lineage (NCBI taxonomy): Bacteria > Pseudomonadati > Pseudomonadota > Gammaproteobacteria > Pseudomonadales > Pseudomonadaceae > Pseudomonas > Pseudomonas sp. Irchel 3H3. The sequence goes on from NZ_FYEC01000020.1 coordinate 87,904, forward strand.
GGCTCGCGCACACCGATACCGATCAATGTGCGCCTGGTGGCAGCGACCAACGTCAACCTCGCGGACGCGGTGGTGGCGGGGCACTTTCGCGAAGACCTGTTCTACCGGTTGCACGTGGCGACCATCCGCCTGCCACCGCTGCGCGAACGTCCCGGCGACATCCTGCCGTTGGCCGAGTTTTTCCTCGAGGAGCACTGCCAGCGCCTGGGCTACAACCGCGCGACCCTGAGTATCGAGGCCGAACGCAAGCTGCTGGATCACAGTTGGCCGGGCAATATCCGCGAGCTGGAAAACTCCATCCACCATGCCTTGCTGGTGTGCCGCAACCAGCGCGTGGCGCCGGCCGACTTGCACCTGGTGGACATGCGCTCTTCGGGCATTCGCCAGGAGCAGGCGAGTCACGCAAGCCCAACGCTCAGCGGCCCGGTGGAACTGGAGTCGGCGTTGCAGGCGCTGTTCGAGCAGAACATCCCTGATCTCTACGAGCACATCGAAGAGACCATCTTTCGCGCCGCTTACCGTTACTGCCACGGTAACCAGTTGCAGACCGGACGCCTGCTGAACATCAGCCGCAACATCGTGCGTGCGCGGCTGGAGAAGATCGGCGAACTGAACAAACCGGTGACCTTGGAGGAGTAACCTTGCGCCGAAGAAAAAGCCGGTTGTGGCTGCGTTACCTTTACGTTAACGTAAAAGTCGCGTAACACCCGGCTCGGGTTCTGATGTTCGTTGTGCGCCTGAGTCTTTCGCTCATCGTGGTCATCGATCAAGGACGTCCCATGTCTTCTGGCATCAGTCATTTCCCGGTTCCGCATACCCTCGAGCAACTCCCCGCCGACCTGCGCGAGCGTATTCTCGCGGTGCAGGACAAAGCCGGTTTTGTGCCAAACGTGTTCCTGATGCTGGCCCACCGGCCGGCGGAGTTTCGCGCGTTTTTTGCCTACCACGATGCCCTGATGGATCGTGAGTCCGAGAGCCTCACGGCGGCGGAGAAGGAGATGATCGTGGTCGCCACCAGCGCGCGCCACGGTTGCCTGTATTGCGTGGTGGCCCATGGCGCGATCCTGCGCATCTACAGCAAGGACCCGCTGTTGGCCGATCAGTTGGCGATCAACCATCGCACCGCGCCGATTGGCGAGCGCCAGCGGCTGATGCTCGATTTTGCCTTTCACCTCGGCGCCGCTGGCGGCGCGCTCGACGATAGCTGGCGCGAGCACCTGCAGGCAGTGGGCTTCAGTGACGAGGACATCTGGGACATCGGCGCGGTGACGGCCTTTTTCAGCCTTTCCAACCGCCTGGTGTCCTTGGCCGGAACGCCACCCAACCCGGAGTTCTACCTGATGGGCCGTGTGCCAAGAAGTGCGAAATGAACGTAGTACAAGGCCTTTATAAACGCGTTTATAAGGCCTCGATCAGCCCGCTGAGGCCCGCGCTTGGTACCTGTCGGAGCGCTGATACATTTGCTCACAAGTTGTTTCTGTAGTCCCTGTAGGATTTTTGTATATTCCATAACGTTTACGTAAGCGTAAACAAGCAGTAGAGTGTGCCAGCAGCGCCATAACCAATAAAAACAATCAAGGTTAGAGGGCTCCACATGTCACCAGAGTTTGTCTTGGAAACACGCGGCCTGACCAAGGAGTTTCGCGGTTTTACCGCCGTAGACTCAGTTGATCTGCGTGTGCAGAAGGGCCACATCCACGCCTTGATCGGTCCTAACGGGGCCGGTAAAACCACAGTGTTTAATCTGCTCACCAAGTTTCTCCCGCCGACCCGCGGTGAGATCCTCTACCTGGGCCAACCCATCACCCGCCTCAAGCCCAACGAGATTGCGCGCCTGGGCCTGGTGCGCTCGTTCCAGATATCCGCGGTGTTCGGCCACATGAGTGTGGTGGAAAACGTGCGCGTGGCCCTGCAACGCAAGCGCGGCGACTCCTACCATTTCTGGAAAGCCGAAAGCAGCCTCGACTCCCTCAATGAGCGGGCCATGCAAATGCTCGACGAGGTGGGCCTGCTCGACTACGCCCACACCCAGACCATCGAACTGCCTTATGGCCGTAAACGCGCGCTGGAACTGGCCACTACCCTGGCGCTGGACCCCAGTGTGCTGTTGCTCGACGAACCGACCCAGGGCATGGGGCACGAGGATGTGAACATGGTGATTGAGCTGGTGCGGCGCGCAGCGGTGGGGCGTACGGTGTTGATGGTCGAGCACAACCTGAGCGTGGTCAGTGAGCTGTCCGACCGCATTACCGTGCTGGCCCGTGGCGCGATTCTGGCCGAGGGCGACTACGCCAGTGTCTCGGCCAACCCGCAGGTGCGCGAGGCGTACCTGGGCAGCGAGGCGGTGGCGGTTGAAGGGGTGCAAGCATGAACGCGCTGCACAGTCCTGAGTTCGAACAACTGCGGGTCAATGACCTGCATGCTTTCTACGGCGAGTCGCACATCCTGCATGGCATCGACCTGCAAGTGCGCCGTGGCGAGTTGGTCACGCTGCTGGGGCGCAACGGCTCCGGCCGCTCGACCACGCTGCGGGCGATCATGAACATGGTCGGGCGCCGTACCGGTTCCATCGTGGTCAACGGCACCGAAACCATCGGCCTGTCGGCCCACTTGATCCCGCGCCTGGGTGTCGGTTTCTGCCCGGAGGAACGGGGCATTTTCGCCAGTCTCAATGTCGAGGAAAACCTGCTGTTGCCGCCGAACGTGCGCAGCGACGGCATGAGCCTCGATGAAATCTACGAGATGTTCCCCAATCTCTATGAGCGCCGTTTCAGCCAGGGCACGCGCCTGTCTGGCGGCGAGCAGCAGATGCTGGCCATGGCGCGGATCCTGCGCACCGGCGCCAACCTGTTGCTGTTGGACGAGATAACCGAAGGCCTGGCCCCGGTGATCGTGCAGAAACTCGCCGAGGTGTTGATCAAGCTCAAGAACAAGGGCCTGACCATCGTCCTGGTGGAACAGAATTTCCGTTTTGCTGCGCCGTTGGCTGACCGCCATTACTTGATGGAGCACGGTCAGATCATCGAGCAGATCAGTGCCGCTGAACTGGACGCCAAGCAGGAACTGCTGCACCGCTGCCTGGGCGTCTGAACCCGTTTTACCCCGCGCATCACGCAGGTCGCCGAGTCTCACGGCTCGACGGCTCGACGGCACGGGGCCGCTTTGCCTGGAACAATAAAAATAACTTCGGACAGTGGGTGAACTACATGAAGGTTTTTCAGCACACAGCAAGCGCCATCCTGGTTTCCAGCCTGATCGCCGGTGCGGCGCAGGCGCAGATCAGTGACGACGAAATTCGCATCGGTTACCTGGCGGACATGTCGGGCACCTATCGCGACCTGTCCGGCCCCGGTGGCCTGGAAGCCCTGAACATGGCCATCGAGGATTTCGGTGGGCAGGTCAACGGCAAGAAGATCGTGGTGTTCAGCGCCGATGACCTGAACAAGCCGGACGTCGGCGCCAACACCGTGCGCCAGTGGGTCGATGAGCGCAACGTCGACATGGTCACCGGCATGGTGGCGTCCTCGGTGGTGCTGGCTGCCAGCAAGGTGGTCGAGCAGTCCGGCAAGCTGGCGCTGATTTCCGGCGCCGCGGCTTCGAGCCTGACCAATGAGTATTGCTCGCCGAACCACATCCACTGGACCTACGACTCCTACGCGCTGGCCAACGGTACGGCCAAGTCGGTGCTGGCCGAAGGTGGCAAGAAGTGGTTCATCCTCACCGCCGACTATGCCTTCGGCCATGCGATGGAAGCGGACATCACCAAGGTGGTCGAAGCCGATGGCGGCCAGGTGGTCGGCAAGGTCCGCCACCCGTTCCCAAGCAGCGATTTTTCCTCCTACATTCTCCAGGCCCAGGGCTCCGGTGCGGACGTGATCGCCTTCGCCAACGCCGGCTCCGATACCGTCAACTCGCTGATGACCGCCAGCCAGTTCGGTGTCGCGCAGTCTGGGCAGAAGCTGGCCGGCATGGTGGTGTTTCTCAACGATATCCATGCCATGGGCCTGGATGTCACCAAGGGCCTGATGCTGACCACCGGCTGGTACTGGGACATGAACGACGATAGCCGTGCCTGGGCGCAGCGCTACCACAAACGCTTCGGCAAAATGCCGGGCATGGTACCGGCGGGCATCTATTCGGCCACCACCAACTACCTCAATGCGATCAAGGCCACCGGCACCGACGAAGCCCAGGCTGTACGCAAGCAAATGATGGCGACGCCGGTCAACGACATGTTCGCCAAGAACGGCAAGGTCCGCGCCGATGGCCGCATGGTCCACGACATGTACCTGGCCCAGGTCAAGACCCCGGCCGAGTCCAAGGGCGAGTGGGACCTGTACAAGATCGTGCGCACCATTCCTGGCGATGAGGCCTATCGCCCGGAATCCGAAAGCAAGTGCAAGCTGCTGACCAAAGGTTGACCGCGGCGCTGCACACGCTTGTTGCCCGGCTGCTGGCAGCCGGGTGTCACGGATTTCCTGCGAGTGGTGAATCATGACTTTGATTTTTGGTATCCCCCTGAGCGTCATGTCCGGGCAGTTGCTCCTGGGGCTGATCAACGGTGCGTTCTACGCCTTGCTCAGCCTTGGCCTGGCGATCATTTTTGGCCTGCTGCGCATCATCAACTTCGCCCACGGCGCGCAGTACATGCTCGGCGCCTTCGCCGCGGTGATGGGGCTCAACTACCTGGGCGTCAACTATTGGATGGCGCTGGTACTGGCGCCGTTGCTGGTGGGGGTGGTCGGGGTGCTGATCGAGCGCTTCCTGCTGCGGCGCATCGCCGGGGAGGATCACCTGTACGGCTTGCTGCTGACCTTCGGCCTGGCGCTGATCCTCGAAGGTTCTTTCGTCAAGCTGTTCGGGGTGTCCGGTTCGTCCTACCCGATGCCGGAGCAACTCAAGGGCGGCTACAACCTGGGCTTCATGTTCCTGCCGACTTACCGCGCGTGGGTGATTGTCGCGGCGCTGGCGGTGTGCCTGGTGACCTGGTTCATGATCGAGCGCACGCGTTTGGGTTCCTACCTGCGCGCCGGCACCGAGAACCCCAAGCTGATGCAGGCCTTCGGCATCAACGTGCCGCTGCTGATCACCCTGACCTATGGCTACGGTGCGGCCCTGGCGGCCTTCGCCGGAGTGCTGGCGGCGCCAATCTATTCGGTGACCCCGACCATGGGCGCCAACCTGTTGATCGTGGTGTTTGCGGTGGTGGTGATCGGCGGGATGGGCTCGATCATGGGCGCCATCGTCACGGGCCTGGCGATGGGCCTGATCGAAGGGCTGACCAAGGTGTTTTATCCAGAGGCGGCCAACACCGTGGTGTTCCTGGTGATGGTGCTGGTGCTGCTGGTACGTCCGGCAGGACTGTTCGGTAAGGAGGCGTGAAGATGACGAGTCTGCAGATCAAGACGGGCGCAACGCGCCTGCAACCCCAGGTGGTGCTGGAACGGCAGCAGGCGGCGACTCGCCGCAAGCGCTGGTTCTACCTGGCCCTGTTCGCTGTGGCACTGGTGGCGCCGATGGCGATCTACCCGGTGTTCCTGATGAAACTGCTGTGTTTTGCCCTGTTCGCCTGTGCCTTCAACCTGCTGCTGGGCTATGCCGGCCTGCTGTCGTTCGGGCATGCGGCGTTTCTCGCCACGGGTGGCTATGTCACCGGCTTTTTGCTCAGTCACTACAGTGGCCTGGGCACCGAGCTGGGGATTCTCGCCGGCACCCTGACCTCGGCGGTGCTGGGGCTGCTGTTCGGCTTGCTGGCGATCCGCCGACAGGGGATCTACTTCGCGATGATCACCCTGGCATTGGCCCAGTTGGTGTTCTTCATCTACGTCCAGGCGCCGTTCACCGGCGGCGAGAACGGCCTGCACGGGGTACCGCGCGGCCAGTTGTTCGGGCTGTTCGACCTGAACAACAACCTGACCCTGTACTACTTCGTGCTGGCGGTGTTCGTGTTCGGCTACGCGGTGATCCAGCGCACCATTCATTCGCCCTACGGCCAGGTGCTCAAGGCGATCCGCGAGAACGAGCCACGGGCGATTTCCCTGGGCTACAACGTCGATGCCCACAAGCTGCTGGCGTTCGTCATCTCGGCGGCGCTGACCGGCCTGGCTGGCTCGACCAAGACGGTGGTGTTCCAGCTGGCGTCGTTGACCGATGCGCACTGGCACATGTCCGGCGAGGTGATCCTGATGACCTTGCTGGGCGGTGTCGGCACGGTGCTCGGGCCGCTGGTGGGCGCCACTGTGGTGGTGACGCTGCAGAGCTATCTGTCCAACGGCCCGCTGGGGGAATGGGTGCACGTGATCCTGGGGCTGATTTTTGTCATCTGCGTGCTGCTGTTCCGGGTCGGCATTGTCGGCTGGGTACTCAAGCTCAGCCGCCGCAACTTCTAGTAGTAGCTGATTCGCCGCGATTGCTGTCTGGAGCCCGCGCAGGGTGCGCGGGTGCGCTTCACAACAACAATAAAAAAGAGAGCCTTATGTACGTCAAACGTTCTGTCCGTATCGTTCAGTTGTCTGGTATCGCTGGGGTCATTGGGGTGTGCGCGCCAGCGTCGGCGGCCTTTGTCGACGACAGCAAGGCCAGTGTGGAAACCCGCAACTTCTACATGAACCGGGATTTCCGCCAGTCCGGCGCTCCGCAAAGCAAGGGCGAGGAGTGGGCCCAGGGGTTTATCCTGCGCATGGAGTCGGGGTACACCGAAGGGCCGGTGGGCGTCGGGATCGATGCCCTTGGGCAGTTGGGGATCAAGCTCGATTCCAGCCCGGATCGTGCCGGGGTCACCGGGCTGCTGCCCCAGGGGCCGGTATCCAAGCGGGCCCCGGATGACTACAGTGAACTGGGTCTGACCGGCAAGCTCAAAGTCTCGAAAACCACCCTCAAGCTGGGCACCCTGATGCCCAAGTTGCCGGTGCTGGTACCCAACGAATCGCGCCTGTTGCCCCAGACTTTCCAGGGTGGGCAGTTGAGCTCGCTGGACGTGGAGAACCTGTCGTTCAACGGCGGCCGCCTGACCCAGGTCAGCCAGCGCAACTCCAGCAACCGCGAAGACATGACGCTGATGAAGGGGCCGCGGCGCAACATCATCACCGGTGCCAACCCCTTTACCGACCAGTTCGACTTCATCGGCGCCGACTACAAATGGAACAGCGCGCTGACCACCGGGTACCACTATGCGCACCTGGACGATTTGTACAAACAGCACTACCTGACGCTGACCCACACCTTGCCGGTGACGGAGGGGCAGTCGTTGAAGTCCGACCTGCGCTGGTCCAGCGCCACCGATGACGGCAACAGCAACGTCGACAACCGCATGCTGGGTGCCATGTTCACCTACTCGCTGGGGGCCCATGCGTTTGGCCTCTCCTATCAGGACATGAGCGGCGACACCGGCTTTGCCAACGTCAACGGTACTGACCCTTACCTGGTCAACCTGCTGCAGATCAACGACTTCGCCAACCAGGACGAACAGTCGTGGCAGGCGCGTTATGACTTCAACTTCGCCGGCCTCGGTATTCCCGGCCTGACCTTCATGACCCGTTACGTCAAGGGTGATGAAATCAACCTGGGCGCCGCCCCAGGGCAAGGCAAGGAGTGGGAGCGCAACACCGACATCGGTTATGTGATCCAGAGTGGCGCGCTGAAGAACGTCGGGCTCAAATGGCGTAACGCGACTTACCGGTCCAGCTTTGCCAGCGACATCGACGAGAACCGGTTGATCGTCAGTTATACCCTGGCGCTTTGGTAACAGAGGCTGGCGCCTGCAGGGCCTTGCGTATATTTGGCCCTGTAGGAGCAAAGCTTGCTCGCGTGGGGGCCTCTGGGCCTCTGGGGTGTTGGATTAGACTGCGTACATATCCATTCTTGCGGTAACGGCCTCCTATGGTTCCGCCCTGACGGCCGGCTCACTTTTGGACAGCGCAAAAGTAAGCAAAACGCTCTTACCCCACCACTCGGTGCCTCGCTTAGGCTCGGCATGCCCGTACTCCGACATTGATTTGGGGGGCCGCCGCAATGGGCCCTCCCTGGCCCAGTGCGGCTAAACCGGCGTCCTGCCGGTTTACCCCC
>NZ_FYEC01000016.1:0-130531 GCF_900187635.1 Pseudomonas sp. Irchel 3H3
GCTCGTTGAAAATCGCCGGCCAGGAAGTCACCGGGGCCAACAAGGCCGAGCGCAAGCAGTTGCGCAAAGACGTGCAGATGGTGTTCCAGAGCCCGTACGCGTCGCTCAACCCGCGGCAGAAAATCGGTGACCAATTGGCCGAGCCGCTGCTGATCAACACCAACTTAAGCGCTGCCGAACGGCGCGACAAAGTCCAGGCGATGATGAAGCAGGTCGGCCTGCGTCCCGAGCACTACCAGCGTTATCCGCACATGTTTTCCGGCGGCCAGCGCCAGCGGATCGCCCTCGCCCGGGCGATGATGCTGCAACCGAAAGTGCTGGTGGCGGACGAACCGACCTCGGCGCTGGACGTTTCGATCCAGGCCCAGGTGCTGAACCTGTTCATGGACCTGCAGCAGGAATTCAACACCGCCTATGTGTTCATCTCCCACAACCTGGCGGTGGTCCGCCATGTGGCCGACCACGTGATGGTCATGTACCTCGGCCGGCCAGTGGAAATGGGCCCGAAAGAGGACATCTACACCCGCCCCCTGCACCCCTACACCCAGGCCCTGCTGTCGGCCACACCGACCATCCACCCGGACCCGGACAAACCGAAAATCAAGATCGTCGGCGAACTGCCCAACCCGCTGAACCCACCGTCCGGCTGCGCCTTCCACAAGCGCTGCCCGTACGCCACCGAGCGTTGCAGCAGTGAAGAGCCGGCCTTGCGTTTGCTCGACAGCCGCCAGGTAGCGTGTCACTACGCCGAGCAATTTCTCGAGGGTGCGGCCTGACAAAACCGCTGTAAATGTAGGAGCGAGTGCCCGCTTGCGGCTTGCTCGCGATAGCGGAGTATCAGTCACCGTAAATGTTGATTGATCCACCGCCATCGCGAGCAAGCTCGCTCCTACAGAGTAATTTCAACCCAACCAGGAAAAACAGGCCGGCCGGTAGGCCGCCTCGCCCGCCTTTACCACTCAGGCCGACTGTCAGGTCGCCGTGCTCTGGCTTTTGATCTTGATCCACCCGCCCCTTCGGCAGGCTGAGCGAAGGTGTCCATCAGGGGGGAGGCGCGTAGCGCCGTGCGGCGAAGCCGCATGCATCGAGAGGAGGTGCAGCGAAGCAAACCGTAGGCGATGCCCCCTGATGGGCACCGCAGCGAAGGTACCCCGAGCCTTAGCGAGGGGCCGAACGCTGGGGCAAGACTTTTTGGGTACTTTGGGCTGGGCCGGCACTCCGGCGTTTGACAAAAGTGCCTCGCCGTAAGGGCGAAACCCTAAGCCGCCATCACCGCAGCAACGGATATACCCCCAAATCGCAGCCTTCAGCAGCTCCCACAAAAGATTGGAGCAATGACGAGCTACGTCTGGCTATCACCCTCATCCGCATCATCACTATCCGGCTCGTCGGTGGTCGAGTCATCGTCGCCCGCGCTACCTCCCTGGCCCTTGTCCCCCGGCTCGGATTCGGACTTGGCCAGCATCAATCCGCCGTCTCCGACCTGATCGCTCGACACCTGCTCACCATGGCGAGTGCACTCAGCCCACGCCGAAGACATACCCACCGACAGCAACAGCAACAGCAACACCTTAAGCAACAGCACACTGCGTTGAAAAATGCTCATAGCCGATTCCATCCTTTCAGGGAGAGCCTGGCGGCGACGAACCCGCTCGCCATGGCGTTGGCTGCAATCTAGTTGTGATCGGTCGGGTTCTCCAGATAGGACGCTGACTAAAGCCTGGAAATGCCACATCCTTCCAGATTGGTTGTGAATAACAGTTAGAGCCAATCCAGCTAACACGACGAGGCCACCTGCCATGGATCTTTCGCAAACACTGCTGCAACTGGAACAACGCCTGCTGTCACAGGGGGTTCGACGCGATGCACAAGAACTCTCATCCTTGATCGCCGATGACTTCCGCGAGTTCGGCGCCAGCGGCGGCACCTGGACCAAAGCAGACTTGATCGAACAGTTGCCTCAGCAAGCCTTCGTTCAACGCACCATCAGTCAATTCGCGGTCAAGCCGTTGTCGGAACACACTGCACTGGTGACGTATCACTGCCACAACACCCAAGCCGACAGCCTGCGCAGTTCGATTTGGCGTAAACAAGGCGAGTATTGGCAAATGCTATTTCACCAAGGCACCCATATCCCCACGTCCCTATAAACACGGGAGCGCCACAGCGACTCGCGTCGCCAACAAAAAACCCCGCGGCTTTCGCAACGGGGTTTTGGGTGTGACGGTTCAGCGCTTAGTGGTGTTCACGGGTCGCGCGGAATTTCACGTCTGGCCAGCGCTCTTCCATCAGCGCCAGATTGACCCGGGTCGGGGCCAGGTAGGTCAGGTGACCACCGCCGTCGACCGCGAGGTTTTCCACGGCCTTGACGCTGAACTCTTCAAGCTTCTTCTTATCGCTGCAATCGATCCAGCGCGCGGACCACACGGTGATCGGCTCGTAGGCGCACTCGACCTTGTATTCCTCTTTCAGGCGGCTGGCGACCACATCGAACTGCAGGACACCCACGGCGCCAAGGATGATGTCGTTGCTGCGCTCCGGGAAGAACACCTGGGTGGCGCCCTCTTCGGCCAGTTGCTGCAGGCCCTGGCGCAGTTGCTTGGATTTCAGCGGGTCCTTCAGGCGTACGCGGCGGAACAGTTCCGGGGCGAAGTGCGGGATACCGGTGAACCCCAGGGCTTCGCCTTCGGTGAAGGTGTCGCCGATCTGGATGGTGCCGTGGTTGTGCAGGCCGATGATGTCGCCGGCAAACGCTTCTTCCAGTTGCTCGCGCTCGGAGGAGAAGAAGGTCAGCGCATCGCCGATCCGCACGTCCTTGCCGGTGCGCACGTGGCGCATCTTCATGCCTTTTTCGTACTTGCCGGAGCAGATGCGCATGAAGGCAATTCGGTCGCGGTGCTTGGGGTCCATGTTCGCCTGGATCTTGAACACGAAGCCGGTGAATTTCTCTTCCACCGGTTCCACGGTCCGCTCGTTGGCAACCCGGGCCAGCGGTTTTGGCGCCCAGTTGACCACGGCGTCGAGCACGTGATCGACACCGAAGTTGCCCAGCGCAGTACCGAAAAACACCGGCGTCAGCTGGCCGTCCAGGAACTCCTGCTGGTTGAACTCGTGGCAGGCGCCCTGCACCAGCTCGAGCTGTTCGACGAAGCGGTCGTACTCGTCACCCAGGTGATCGCGAGCCTCATCGGAGTCGAGCTTCTCGATGATCTTGACTTCGGTCCGCTCGTGGCCGTGGCCCGCGGTGTAGACGATGATGTAGTCGTCGGCGAGGTGATACACGCCTTTGAAGTCGCGGTAGCAACCGATCGGCCAGGTGATCGGCGCAGCCTTGATTTTCAGGACCGCCTCGATTTCGTCGAGCAGTTCGATCGGGTCGCGGATGTCACGGTCGAGTTTGTTGATGAAGCTGACGATCGGCGTGTCACGCAGCCGGCAGACGTCCATCAGGGCGATGGTCCGTGGCTCTACACCCTTACCGCCGTCGAGGACCATCAAGGCCGAGTCGACTGCCGTCAGGGTACGGTAGGTATCTTCGGAGAAGTCTTCGTGGCCCGGGGTGTCGAGCAGGTTGATCATGTGATCGCGATACGGAAACTGCATGACCGACGTGGTAATCGAAATACCCCGCTGCTTTTCCATTTCCATCCAGTCGGAGGTGGCATGGCGGTCGGATTTGCGAGATTTCACCGTGCCGGCAACCGCAATCGCCTTGCCCATCAGCAAGAGTTTCTCGGTGATGGTGGTCTTACCCGCATCGGGGTGGGAAATAATGGCGAAAGTGCGGCGTTTCGCGACTTCGGCGGCCTGTTTGGTCATGGGAAATCGCCTGGCAGGTGATTCAAAAAAGGGCGGCGATTATAGCCCAAGTTGAACCCAGAACCGAACCGTTGAGCACATTAAGGGTGGCCAAATGCTGCCTAAGATGGGAACCTTTTAAAGCGTAGAGACGTCCACTCCCCTGTTACGACCTTTCGTCAGGGGCTGAAATATCTGCAAGTCAGCCTGACGAGGCTGTGCTCATGGCTCGACCTCATGCCGTTTTGCCGGCATTGGCGAGCTGCTTTTCGCGAACACCTTCCCGGCAGCCAGGCATGGCGTTGCCACACGGGAAGTGTGCGCCGACTGAAATAAAGGAGTCCGCCTGTGGCTATTCGCTATGGCAAAGGGCTGATAGGGGGAGCGGTTGTCGTCGCCCTCCTGGCCCTGCTGATCCACTGGATCGGCATCAACACGATCGAACTGTACCGCGACGATTTGTTGTTTTACCTGCAAGCTCACCTGATCCTCGTCCTCGCTTCCATGCTGGCCGCCCTTGTCGTGGGCATCCCTGCCGGCATCCTGCTCAGCCGCCCGACCCTGGTCGGACGCGCCGAACGCTTCATGCAAATCTTCAACATCGGCAACACCGTCCCCCCCCTGGCCGTACTGGCCATCGCCCTGGGGATCCTCGGGATCGGCAGCGGCCCTGCCATCTTCGCCCTCTTCCTCGCCTCCCTCCTGCCCATCGTGCGCAATACCTACGAGGGCCTGAAAAACGTCCAGGGCTCACTCAAGGAAGCCGCCGTCGGTATCGGCATGACCCCGCGTCAGGTGCTCTGGCGGGTCGAACTGCCGAACGCCGTGCCGATCATCATCGGTGGCGTGCGAGTAGCGCTGGCGATCAACGTCGGTACCGCGCCCCTGGCGTTCCTGATCGGCGCCAACAGTCTGGGCAGCCTGATTTTCCCCGGCATTGCCCTGAACAACCAGCCGCAACTGATCCTCGGCGCGGCGTGTACCGCCCTGCTGGCATTGCTGTTGGACGGTCTGGTGACACTGAGCAGCCGCCTCTGGCTGGAACGCGGGTTACCCCAGTCCTAACCCGGCTGAGCGAAGGAATCACGATGAAATTACCAAGCTTGTTACTGGGCTGCGTCCTGCTGTGCGCAGGATTTGCCCAGGCCGCCGAAAAACCCCTGATCCGCATCGGCGCACGGGTCTTCACCGAGCAGACCCTGCTCGCCGAAATCACCGCCCAATACCTGCGCGCCAAAGGCTACAACGCCCAGGTCACCGGCGGCCTGGGCAGCAACCTGGCCCGCAGCGCCCAGGAAACCGGGCAACTGGACATGGTCTGGGAATACACCGGGGTCTCCCTGGTGTCCTACAACCACGTCACGGAAAAGCTCGACAGCCAGCAGTCCCTGGCCCGGGTCACTGAACTGGATGCGAAGAAGGGCCTTACCTGGCTCTCGCCGTCGAAATTCAGCAACACCTACGCCCTGGCACTGCCCGAGAAAATCGCCGAGCAATTCCCCGAGGTCAACAGCATCAGCGAGCTGAACACGGCGCTGCGCAATCAGGCCGAGGACAACCCGCTGGTGGCCCTGGACACCGAGTTCGCCAACCGTTCCGACGGCCTGGCAGGCATGGTCGAGCGCTACGACATGGACCTGACCCGACGCAACATCCGCCAGATGGACGCGGGCCTGGTCTACACCGCACTGCGCAATGGCCAGGTGTTTGCCGGCCTGGTGTACACCACCGACGGGCGCCTGAGTGCGTTCAAACTCAAGTTGCTCAAAGACGACAAGCATTACTTCCCCGACTACACCGCCGCCCCCGTGGTGCGCCAGGTGTACCTCGACGCCCATCCGCAACTGGCTGGCCAACTCAAGCCGCTGGCCGATCTGTTCGATGACGAGACCATGCGCCAGCTCAATGCCCGGGTCGACGTCAATCATGAAAGCCCGTCGGCCGTGGCCGCAGACTTCCTGCGCCAGCACCCACAGCTTTCGAACAACTGAACCGGAGGAAAAGCCATGGATTTCCTGAACGCCTTTTCCCATCTGGACTGGCCACTTGTCCTGCACCTGACCTGGCAACACATCACCCTGGTCGGGATCGCCGTGACCCTGGCGATTGTCGTCGGCGTGCCCCTGGGCATTGTGATGACTCGCTTTCCGGCACTGGCCGGCCCGCTACAGGCCAGCGCCACCGTGCTGCTGACCGTGCCCTCGATTGCCCTGTTCGGCCTGCTGCTGCCGTTCTATTCGAAGTTCGGCCAGGGCCTGGGACCGATGCCGGCGATTACCGCGGTGTTCCTGTACTCCCTGCTGCCGATCATGCGTAACACCTACCTGGCGCTGACCGGCGTCGAGCCGGGTATTCGCGAAGCCGCCCGGGGCATCGGCATGACATTCGGCCAGCGCCTGCGCATGGTCGAACTGCCGATCGCGGTGCCGGTGATTCTCGCCGGTGTGCGCACCGCCGTGGTGATGAACATCGGGGTGATGACCATCGCCGCGACCATCGGCGCCGGCGGCCTGGGCGTACTCATTCTCGCCTCCATCAGCCGCAGCGACATGTCGATGCTGATTGTCGGCGCGGTCCTGGTCAGTGTGCTGGCCATCTTCGCCGACCTGCTCTTGCAATGGCTGCAACGCTCGCTGACTCCAAAAGGACTCCTGAAATGATCGAACTTCAAAACCTCAGCAAAACCTTCCGCAGCAACGGCAAAGACGTCAAAGCCGTGGACTCGGTAAGCCTGACCGTCAATGAAGGCGAAATCTGCGTGTTCCTCGGGCCATCGGGCTGCGGCAAAAGCACCACGCTGAAGATGATCAACCGCCTGATCAAACCGACCTCGGGCAAGATCCTGATCAACGGCGAAGACACCACCGACCTCGACGCAGTGACCCTGCGCCGCAACATCGGCTATGTGATCCAGCAGATCGGTCTGTTCCCCAACATGACCATCGAGGAGAACATCACCGTGGTCCCGCGCCTGCTCGGCTGGGACAAACAGAAGTGCCACGACCGCGCCCGCGAGTTGATGAGCATGATCAAGCTCGAACCCAAGCAGTACCTGCACCGCTATCCGCGTGAACTGTCCGGTGGCCAGCAGCAGCGCATCGGCGTGATCCGCGCGCTGGCCGCCGATGCCCCGTTGCTGCTGATGGACGAACCCTTCGGCGCAGTCGACCCGATCAACCGCGAGATGATCCAGAACGAATTCTTCGAGATGCAGCGGGCGCTGAACAAGACGGTGATCATGGTCAGCCATGACATCGACGAAGCGATCAAGCTGGGGGACAAGATCGCCATCTTCCGCGCCGGCAAGCTATTGCAGATCGACCACCCGGACACCTTGCTCGCCCACCCGGCGGACGACTTTGTCAGCAACTTCGTGGGCCAGGACAGCACCCTCAAGCGCCTGCTGCTGGTCAAGGCCGAAGACGCCGCGGACAACGCCCCGTCCGTGAGCCCGGAGACCCCGGTGGCCGATGCGCTGGAATTGATGGACGAGCACGACCGCCGCTATGTGGTCGTCACCTGTGCCGAAAACAAGGCCCTGGGCTACGTACGTCGCCGCGACCTGCACCGCCAGGGCGGCTCATGTGGCCAGTATCTGCGCGAGTTCAACGCCACTGCAGCCTACGACGAACACCTGCGCATCCTGCTGTCGCGCATGTACGAGTTCAACCGCTCGTGGCTGCCGGTGCTGGATGCGGAGCGGGTGTTCCTCGGTGAAGTGACCCAGGAATCAATTGCCGAGTACCTGAGCTCCGGCAAGTCCCGTGGCGGCAAGACCAGCATTGTGTCGCCGGCCGAGACTGCGTTGGCCTGACAAAAAATACCTGTAGGAGCGAGCTTGCTCGCGATGCACTCGATGGCACCACAGGGTACCAGGCTCCACGCGTTATCGTTGACGTCCATCGCGAGCAAGCTCGCTCCTACAAGTATTCAAATCTCCCTCTTGGAGGAACATCACACTGTCATGCAGGTCGGTTACATCAGTAGCTGTCCGGGACCGCACGACGGAAGCGTGCAAAAACGCGACATTTTTTGTTGATCTCAAGCCCCTCACGCCCTAAAGTTCGCGCCGAACGTCCATGCTGGAAACGATCCATCCGGCTCAAGTACTGACGACGAGACAGCAAGGCCAAGGGACGCAGGTGATCCCATGGCCTTTTTGCTTTCGGCGACATGCCTTGGGAAGTAGGCGAACCAAAGTGGGGATACGGAGGACGTTCATTTGCACCCATTGTTAATTTCAGTTTGCCAGTAGGAGTTCCCAGCATGTCGATCAACGTCGAAGACTATTTCGCGCGCGCCACTTTTGACAAAATGAAGGCGTTCGCCGACAAACAAGAAACCCCGTTCGTGGTGATCGACACCGCGATGATCAGCCAGGCCTACGATGACCTGCGCGCCGGTTTCGAATTCGCCAAAGTCTATTACGCGGTCAAGGCCAACCCGGCCGTCGAGATCATCGACCTGCTCAAGTCCAAAGGTTCGAGCTTTGACATCGCGTCGATCTACGAGCTGGACAAGGTGATGGACCGTGGCGTCAGCGCCGACCGCATCAGCTACGGCAACACCATCAAGAAATCCAAGGACATCCGCTACTTCTACGAGAAGGGCGTGCGCCTGTTCTCCACCGACTCCGAAGCCGACCTGCGCAACATCGCCAAGGCTGCCCCGGGTTCAAAAGTCTATGTGCGGATTCTCACCGAAGGCTCGACCACGGCTGACTGGCCTTTGTCGCGCAAGTTCGGCTGCCAGACCGACATGGCCATGGACCTGCTGATCCTGGCTCGTGACCTGGGCCTGGTGCCGTACGGTATTTCGTTCCACGTCGGTTCGCAGCAACGCGACATCAGCGTCTGGGACGCAGCGATCGCCAAGGTCAAAGTGATCTTCGAGCGCCTGAAAGAAGAAGACGGTATCGAGCTCAAGCTGATCAACATGGGCGGTGGCTTCCCGGCCAACTACATCACCCGCACCAACAGCCTGGAAACCTACGCCGAGGAAATCATCCGCTTCCTCAAGGAAGACTTCGGTGATGACTTGCCGGAAATCATCCTGGAGCCGGGCCGTTCGTTGATCGCCAACGCCGGCATCCTGGTCAGTGAAGTCGTACTGGTCGCGCGTAAATCCCGTACCGCAGTAGAGCGCTGGGTGTACACGGACGTGGGCAAGTTCTCCGGTCTGATCGAAACCATGGACGAAGCCATCAAGTTCCCGATCTGGACCGAGAAGAAAGGTGAGATGGAAGAAGTGGTGATCGCTGGCCCAACCTGCGACAGCGCCGACATCATGTACGAAAACTACAAGTACGGCCTGCCGCTGAACCTGGCCATCGGTGACCGCCTGTACTGGCTGTCCACCGGCGCGTACACCACCAGCTACAGCGCCGTCGAGTTCAATGGCTTCCCACCGTTGAAGTCGTTCTACGTGTAAGTATCTGCAGTGATGAAAAAGGTCCATATCAATGGACCTTTTTTTATTGCCTCAACCACAATTCGATGTGATTCAACATGCTCATGAGTTCTTCAGCATTCTCCTGAGCAGCAGCCAGCTTCACATTCAGTCTTCCCACGGTCGTCATGTCATCTGTTTGCGTGAGCTCGACTCGTGCACTGTCAAAACGCAGGCTGAGCTCCTCAAAAAAACCTCCCATCCAGACACCCAATAATTCCATCCGCCTGAAGAGAGCCATTACGTCGGCCTCATACTCCCTTGCCTTGATCAGAGGATCAGCGCTGGAATACTCGATATCCCAGAGAGGGGTCGTGTCATCTTCCCTGAACAGCTCTGGGGCCACGCTCGGTTGTGCATGACATTCACAGGTGCGATAACCCATTGCCCTGGTGAATATCGATTTCAGCCCAAAGGAATGCTCGCATACGTCTTGAACGGTCTTCTCGACTGGAATCATGTCCCCCTTACCCGCAAAAAACAGGTTACCCAAACCGTAAACCAAGCCCTGGATGGTCCGAGGAGCAGAGGAGTTCCAGATTGGTGAGCGAGCCAGGCTGAAATTGCTGAGCTCCACCCCGTGGATCGGCTCGCGTCGAGACGTCCGAGCAGTGAACGCCAAAACCTCTTCCCTGAATGTCACCAGCGCCCCTATATAACCAGCAGCGCCATCTCTCAGGTCTGCAATGCGCTTCCACAGCCCTTGCAGATTTCGCTCATCCCAAGTGACATGATTCAGACGCGAGTCGTAGGGTAAACCTGTCCGCTGATGACCGCTTTTTGCTCGCCGAACAAAGAGCAGATTGACTTTGTCATGTGTCGAAACGACCGTAGAGAGGAAAAAGGTATAACGATCCAGTGTGCGACGCTGACCACTGACAAACGTGTAGACAGCCATATGCATACCCCCTTGAAGCGGAGGATGTCTGACCCACCCTCCGGCTGTGTATTTACAGCGTCAGTGACTTCAAATAGTTGATGTCCTGTTTAATCTCGGCAATCGCAAACTCGACCCGAGCCTCGACAGGTTCCGCCTCATTCTCGGTAAACTTGCGGGACAGGCTCTCAAAGTAAACGAGCAAAGCGGAGAATTCAGCCACATAGCCCGAGCGTTCCTCATCGACTTTATCCAGTGCTTGCAACAACTCGATTTGTCCATCAGCACGCTCAACATCACTGCTACATTTTCTCGCTTGATCCTTCAGCTCGGTCAATCTCACTCTGAGCCTGTTCAGCTCCGCGACCATATTTAGATAGGAGACGGTCGTACCGATATCCTCGATTAAGTTTTTCAACGTATCGATGGCAAACATGACAACTTCAACTTGCGGCGGAGTCATGCCCAGCTCCATCACCTTATCCTTCGACAACTCCATTTGCTTGCCAAGTTTTTCGATGCCTGCCTTGGCGATCAAGTCAATGCCATCAGATACCGACTTAATCTTTGGCTCCAACTCATCCCGCTGCTTTTCCAGGACAGCCTGACGTTCTTCGGCATACTTGCGCTCAACGTGCACCTCCTTCGCCAACTGCGCCGAATCATCCCGACTGTAGGACACCAGCAGCTTTTTATTGAGGCGCTTAAGTTCGTCGAAAGGCCCAGTCAGCCGGCCAGATAATTTCTTCAACTCATTTTGCATATCTGTACGAACTTCGTCCGCATCGATGGGCGATTCAACCTCCTCCTGCAACCCACCCAACTTCTTTTGTGATTGTTGCAGATGAATAATCGTCGCATTACTGATCACCCGCAAGTTGGCCGTAGCCTCATTCGCAGCGAGCGCCAGCCCTTGGATTTTTTCAACGCTGCCCTTTTGATAACTCCAGCGTTCGAACAGCATCTGCGCGGCAATATTGGCATCCTGGATTTGAGCGTTAGCGGCACGCAACTTAACAACATTGAATATTGAAATATCCGACTCAGCAAACGACCTGAACATTCTCACACCCTCTATACCCAGCAACTGGCCGGACTCATACTCTTTATCCGCCTCTGCAAATACACCAAGCAGTTGATCCGCACTGTTTTTTATTTGATTCCAAGGCTCGACGATACTCAGCACTTGATTTTTAAATTGCCTCAGCGACAACGCATTATCGAGTAGATCTGCATCCTCTTTCGAAGCCTCGATATAGAGCGCCAGCGAATTCCATACCAACATAAGATTTTGCGTCGCAACTTCAGCCTCAATGGTCACGTCCCTGAGTTCCTGAAGATCAGTGCGTATTCGGTTCAATGAACTCAGCGTCTTGTTTTTGCTGAGCATTTGCAGATTGTCGTGCTGCTGAGCTTCTTTCAGGGCATTTCGTTGCTTGCGAATTTCTTCGGCTTTGACGCCAGTGTAAATACCGAGAACCAACCCCGCGATATTGAGAGACGCTGCCGCCATGATCGCGTCCTGGACCATCTTGTCATACTGCTTGCTGACCTCCTCAATCTCCTCCGAGCGCTCATCAATTTTCTGTTGAAGTTCCTTGATGTCGCTTTGATAAGTATTCTCCGACACGGCTTTCAACCGCAGCTTGATACTCGGCAACACCTCTTCGCGCATCACGGATCCAAACCTGTCGATTCCATCCCTCACCAACGTCGCCTCGGTATGGGCACGCTGTACTTTGTTTAGCATTTCATCAAGGTAGCTTCTTAAATCACGTAGATCGCCCGCAGACAAATCGAGGGTAGGAAGCTCGGGATTCTGGATTTTCTGCTGGAGATACCTCTCCGGGGTATCGATACCGTGCTCTTCCAGGTAGCGCGATATTTTTTGGTCCTCGTAGATCTCGACGATTCCATTGCCAGTCCGCAGAATGCTGCCGGCAAAGATCTTCAGATCAGTGCCCGTCAACATTATTTTTTCCCGCAGTGGCGACCAACTCCTGGCATGATCATAGGTTTTCCTGAACGTCATCTGGAAGTCACGGGCGGTCAGCCCCGGACTGCCAGTATCCCCTTGGCCATAGTCCAGATACACAATGACATCGTCAATTTCCACGGGAAGCGACAAGCCAAGGACTTCATACTTTCGCAAACTGACAATTTGTTCTTTAGTCAGCTGAAAGCCCGGCTCTCGATTGTATTCTTCGCCATCACCAACTGAAGCATCCACAAATAGCTTTGGCGCCAAGACTGCCGCATCAAGTATTTTATCATCCATCACTGAACTCCATTTCAGTGCCCCTACGGGCAGAATCAAATATCCTATTGTTGGCACCACTAATCTGTCATAAACCCAATAAAGATTTACCCGGGGTGCCCACCAACATTAGTACCCAACCAAGCAAACTTCCACAGAGCAAATGTTAAAAATAAACTCAACAACTGTTAGCTCAGCACACAAAACACAACACCCTAAGCAACACTTGTTGTTCGCGCACAGAAACGCCACCCTCAAACTTAGTTTGGTGGCGCCGTCTTATACAATAAAAATCTTATCCCCAGAGTTCAGGCGCTAAACTTGAACACTTACAACTCGATTAGTTGAGATAAGCGCACTTGATAGGCGTCCGCCATCTCGCGGATTTTTGGATGATCTGCGCCGAGCAGCGATGCACTGCTGACCCGCAGGAAGTTCACATTGCCACCGACCAAGGCTTTCCTGAGCCACACGAGCGCTTCATCGACGTGACCGTCCTGCGCCAGCAATGTTGCATGGCTAAATTGCCCGCGAAAATCGCCACCTTCGGCTGATCGTCGATACCAGGCGCGCGCCGCTGACGGATCGGCCGTGCAGGCCAGGCCTTCTTCCAGATAGCGCCCCAGCAGGTTCATTGATTTGGCGTGACCGGCGTCAGCAGCGCGCCGATACAGGTTCAACGCCTGGACCTGATCCTCAGCCACTCCGCGCCCGGTTGCCAGCAGATTGGCATAGTTGTACAGCGCCCAGTCCAGGCCCGCATCGGCGGCGATTGCATAGTGCCGTGCGGCAGCCGAAGCATCCGCCACACAACCCCAACCATGCTCATGGCAACGGCCGAGCATGTTGCGCGCCATCAGGTGTCCGCCCCGGGCTGCGATTTCGAACCAGCGCACGGCCAGTGCCTGGTCCTTGGCAATGCCTCGCCCTTCCAGCAGGATCTGCCCCAGCAGCGCCTGGCCGTCGATGCTCTCGGACTTGGCCGCCAGTACAATCGCCTGGGCCGCGCGGGCCGGGCTTTCGCCGAGCATGGCCCGCAGTTGCTCGCCGTTCAGGACTTCTTCACGGCGCAATCGAAAGTCCACGGCTCAGACCTCGACCCAGCGACGCAGCAGGTTGTGGTAGGTTCCGGTCAGGCGGATCAGCGACGGGTGATCTGGCATGTCCTGGGTCAGTTGCTGGATCGCTTCATCCATCTCGAACAGCAAGGCGCGCTGGCTGTCCTCGCGCACCAGGCTTTGGGTCCAGAAGAACGACGCGTACCGCGTGCCGCGCGTGACCGCATTGACCTTGTGCAGGCTGGTGCCCGGGTACAACACCAGGTCGCCGGCCGGTAACTTCACGCGTTGGGTGCCGAAGGTGTCCTGGATTTCCAACTCGCCACCGTCGTATTCGTCCGGGTCACTGAAGAACAGGGTCGACGACAGGTCGGTGCGCACGCGTTCGACACTGCCCTTGGGCTGGCGCACGGCGTTGTCGATATGAAAATCGAAACTGCCACCGGCGGTGTAGCAGTTGAGCAAGGGCGGGAAGACCTTGTGCGGCAACGCGGCGGACATGAAGCGCGGGTGTTTCCACAGCCGGTCGAGCATCGCCGCGCCGATTTCCTGGGCCAGCGGGTGGCCTTCGGGCAGTTGCAGGTTGTGCTTGGCCTTGGCCGATTGGAACCCGGCAGTGATCTTGCCATCGGCCCAATCAGCCTGCTGCAGCGCCTCGCGGATGCGCTGCACCTCTTCACGGGAGAACAAGCCGGGAATATGCAGCAGCATGGGGGCGACACCTGAAAGTCAAAGGATCGCAATGGTATTGATTCTTATTGACTATGTAAAACCGGCGTGACGAACGAGAACGTAAAAACCGTAAGGATAAATTGTAAAGAATGTAAATTAAATGCAAATGGCAATATTTCGCAATTGATACAAATACGTGTTTACCCTATATTCCGCGGCCTCAAATCCTTGGGGAGGGGAATTCACCATGTCACGCCAGCCACAACAATCACCGGTCAGCTCACCACGTTTGCTCGCGTCTGCAATTGGCGTGGCGATTACCGCCAGCTCCGCCGGCCACATGGTTTTCGCCGCAGAAAAGACTGACGCGAAAACCTCCGGCAATGCGATCGCACTGGACGCTACCAGCGTGACCGGTGAAGCCTCGGACGCGACCTCCTACCAGGTTGAAAAGGCCTCTTCGCCCAAGTACACCGCGCCGCTGATTGACACCCCACGCTCCGTGACCGTGATTCCACAGCAGGTCCTCAAGGACACTGGCGCCCTGAACATGCAGGATGCGCTGCGCACCGTGCCAGGCATCACCTTCGGTGCCGGTGAAGGGGGCAACCCGCAAGGCGACCGCCCATTCATCCGTGGTTTCGATGCCCAGGGTGACACCTACCTGGACGGCGTGCGCGACACTGGCTCGCAAAGCCGTGAAATCTTCGCCGTGGAGTCGATCGAAGTCAGCAAGGGCCCGAACTCCGCCATCGGCGGTCGCGGCGCCGCTGGCGGCACCATCAACCTGGTGAGCAAAAAAGCCCACCTGGGCGATTCGCTCGACGGTGGTTTCACCTGGGGCTCCGACCAGACCCAACGCTACACCCTGGACGGTAACTACCAGTTCAACGACAACGCTGCTGGCCGCCTGAACCTGATGAGCCACGAAAGCAACGTGGCCGGTCGCGACAGCGTCGACTACGACCGTTGGGGCGTCGCACCATCCCTGGCGTTCGGCCTGGGTACCGACACCCGCGTCAACCTTGACTACTACCACCTGGAAAGCAACGACACTCCGGATTCGGGCATTCCCTACAGCATGCCGGCGTCAGGTCTTTCGGCCGACCGCAACAAGGGCAACCCGGATAAGCCGACCACCGGTGGCGGCAGCGACAGCAACTTCTACGGCCTGACCGACCGCGACTTCCGCAAGACCCGTACCGATACCGCGACCTTCGCCATCGAGCACGATCTGAACGACGCGCTGACCGTCAAGAACACCCTGCGCCACGGCAGCAGCATGCAGGACTACATCCTGACCCAGCCGGACGACAGCAAGGGCAACGTCAACAACGGCACCGTGTGGCGCCGCGCCAACACCCGTGTCAGCAACACCGACACCACCACCAACCAGACCGACCTGTTCGGCGACGTGTACATCGCCGGCTTCAAGAACAGCTTCTCCACCGGCATCGAGTTCAGCCGTGAAGAAAGCGAGAAGTCTTCGTACAACGTCAACACCAACACCGGGCTGAGCACCAGCAAGTGCAACCCGTCGCTGATCGGTGCTTCCAGCGGCTACAACTGCACCTCGCTGTCCAACCCGACACCGAGCGACCCATGGAACGGCGCGATCTCGCGTAACTACGCCGGCACCGATACCAAAGCCGACACCCGCGCCATCTACGTGTTCGACACCCTCGAACTGTCGCAGCAATGGCTGGTGAACATGGGCCTGCGTTACGACCATTTCGATACCAAGTACCGCACCTACGATGGTGCCGGTGCGACTGTCGTGAACAAAGGCATCGAAGCCAAGGGCGAGGACACCAGCGAGTTCATCACCGGTCAGTTCGGTGTGGTCTACAAGCCGGCGGAAAACGGCAGCATCTACGCTTCCTACGCCACTTCCGCGACGCCACCGGGCAACTACGTCGGTGAAGGCATGGAAGGCAACTCGCTGGCAGGTACCCCTGACCGTGCGGGCAACCAGCTCAAGAGCGACATGGAGCCGGAAACCACCAAGAACTACGAAATTGGTACCAAGTGGGACCTGCTGAACGATCGCCTGTCGTTGACCGCCGATATCTTCCGCACCGAGAAAGACAACGCCCGCGTCCAGGTCGATAGCACCACCTACGAAAACGCCGGCAAAACCCGGGTCCAGGGTCTCGAACTGTCGGCCAGCGGCAAGCTCACCGACAAATGGCAAGTCTTCGCCGGCTATGCCTACATGGACAGCGAGCAAGTCGACGGCGGCCCGCTCAGCGTGACCGACGGCAACGAGTTGCCGAACACCCCGAAAAACAGCGCCAGCGTCTGGACCACTTACCAGGTCACGCCGAAGCTGACGGTCGGTGGCGGTGCGTTCTACGTCGATGACGTATTCGGCAGCGTGGCCAACACCACCATGGTCGACTCCTACGTGCGTTACGACGCGATGGCTGCCTACAAGCTGAGCAAAAACGTCGACCTGCAACTCAACGTGCAGAACCTCACCGACGAGACCTACTACGACAAGGCGTTCTCGACCCATTTCGCCAACCAGGCGGCGGGCCGGACGGCATTGTTGAGCACCAACTTCCACTTCTAAAGGAAGCGTGCAGCCCAAGGCCCCGTTCATCTCGATGAGCGGGGCTTTTGTGCGTAAAGAACCAGGCTTACCGATAACACACGGCATAATGCGCGCCGTGAAATACATTTGAACGAACAAGGCGGTCGACGTGTTGAAGAAAACCCTGTTCCAGCTGCACTGGTTCTTCGGTATCAGCGCGGGGCTGGTCCTGGCGCTGATGGGCTTTACCGGGGCCACCGTGTCGTTTCAGGACGAGATCCTGCGCGCACTCAACCCCCAGGTGCTGCAGGTGGAAAAACTTCCTGCCGGGGTGTTGCCACCCGCCGACCTGGTGGCCAGGGTCGAAGCCAGCGAGGGCAAAAAAGTCTCGATGCTCTGGGTCGACATCGACAACGGTTATGCCGCGCGCCTGTTCTTCACCCCACCGCCGGGCGAACGACGCGGGCAGATGCGCTACGTCAATCCCTACACCGGCGAGCTCATGGGCGAGGTGGTTGGCCAGGACTTTTTTGGCCTGATGCTGCAACTGCACCGCTTTCTCGCCATGGGTGATCTCGGTCGACAAATCACCGGTGCCTGTACCCTGATCCTGGTGTTTTTCTGCCTTTCCGGGCTGTACTTGCGCTGGCCACGCCAGTGGCGCAGCTGGCGCGTCTGGCTGACCCTGGACTGGCGTAAAAAAGGCCGGGCCTTCAACTGGGACCTGCACTCGGTGGCCGGCACCTGGTGCCTGCTGGCGTACCTGCTGGCCGCGCTGACCGGGCTGACCTGGTCCTACGAGTGGTATAGCAAGGGCGTGACCAAACTACTCTCCGACGGACCGCAAATGGAGCGTGTACGCCAGCCGCGCGGTGGGCCGCCCCCGACCGGTCCGGCGCTGGTGGTCGACTACAACGCCGTCTGGAGCAGTATCTACAGCGTTGCAGGCCCGGACCTGAGCGCATACAACGTGCGCCTGCCGCCAGTGGCCGGCCAGCAGGCCACGGTCTACTACCTGTTGAAGACCTCGCCCCATGACCGCGCGCTGAACCAGATCAGCCTCGACCCGGCCACCGGGATCATCAAGCGCCATGACCGCTACAGCGACAAGAGCCTCAATGCGCAATTGCTGACCAGCATCTACGCGCTGCACGTTGGCAGTTACTTCGGGCTCGCCGGGCGCATCGTGCTGATGGTCACATCCCTGCTGATGCCGCTGTTTTTCATCACCGGCTGGTTGCTGTACCTCGATCGACGACGCAAGAAACGCCAGGTCCAGCAAGCTCGCAAAGACCTCGCGCCAGCCACCGGCGATGCCCCGGCCTGGCTGATCGGGTTTGCCAGCCAGAGCGGTTTTGCCGAGCAACTGGCCTGGCAGACCGCCAGCCAACTGCAGGCCGCCGGCTTGCCGGTCAAGGTCCAGCCGTTGGCCGACCTGAGCGAACAGGACCTGCGCGACTCAAGCAACGCGCTGTTTGTAGTCAGTACCTTTGGCGACGGGGAAGCACCGGACAGTGCCCGTGGTTTCGAGCGCAAGGTGCTGGGCCGGGCGGCGAGCCTGTCCAGCCTCAACTATGCGGTGCTGGGGCTGGGCGACCGGCAATACCAGCACTTCTGTGGCTTCGCCCGACGCTTGCATGGCTGGCTGGCCGAGCACGGCGGCACCACCCTGTTTGCCCCGGTGGAAGTCGACAGTGCCGACCCCTACGCCTTGAGTCATTGGCAGCAGCAACTCGGCCAACTGACCGGCCACGCCCCGGTCACCACCTGGCAAGCCCCAAGCTACAACCATTGGACCTTGAGCAAACGTGAGCTGTTGAACCCGGACAGCAGCGGTGGCGAAGTGTATTTGCTTGGCCTGACCGCCCCCGACACCAGCAGTTGGCTGGCCGGCGACCTGGTGGAAGTGCTGCCACGCAACTGCCCGTGGGCGGTCGAGCACTTCCTTGAGGGGCTGGGTATCCCGGGCGAGACGGCGGTACAGCTCGATGGTTTGCTCGAGACCCTCGAGCAGGCCTTGGCCAGCCGCCAGTTACCGGACAATCGCACACACTTGGTCGGCTTGCATGCCCAGGCCCTGGTGGACGCCTTGGTACCCCTAGCGATGCGTGAGTACTCGATTGCCTCGATTGCCGCCGACGGCGTGCTCGAGTTGATCGTGCGCCAGGAGCGTCGCCCCGACGGCAGCCTGGGCATCGGCTCTGGCTGGCTGACCGAACACGCGACCGTCGGTTCGGCGATCAGCCTGCGGGTGCGGCGCAACAGCGGCTTCCATCTGCCGGCCGCCCCGGCACCAATGATCCTGCTCGGCAACGGCACTGGCCTGGCCGGCCTGCGCAGCCTGCTCAAGGCCCGCATCGCCGACGGCCAGACCCGTAACTGGTTGCTGTTTGGCGAACGTAATCGCGCGCATGACTACCTATGCCGCGACGAGCTGGAAAGTTGCTTGATCGAGGGCGACCTGGAACGCCTGGACCTGGCCTTCTCACGGGACCAGGCCGAGAAAATCTACGTTCAGGATCGCCTGCGCGAACACGCCAGCGTGCTCAAGCAATGGCTGGCCGATGGCGCCGTGATCTACATCTGCGGCAGTCTGCAAGGGATGGCTTCAGGGGTGGACCAGGTGCTCAACGAGGTGTTGGGCGCCGAGGTGGTGTTGCAGTTGATCGAGCAAGGGCGTTATCGCCGCGACGTTTACTGACCTTGGCCGGACGCAGCCAAAGGCGCGTCCGGCGCCCTAAAAATTCATTCTTCATCCGCACCAAAAGCGGTGTGATTCCTCTCGAACTCCGACCACTCTCCAAGGCGCTCAGCCCTTACTCGAAGACCAACAAGCACCTCGGCGAGCAATTCACACGCCAGCAACAGCGTAGAGAACCTCGACACGGCTGTGATCGTAGAGAGTCGCTTTATCATCGTGCGAAAAAAATACTGAATCCGATACAGGAAGTCCCCAAGGTTTAACAACGCCGAGGACGTAGAAGCATAGATTCGTGCCAACCGGTCCAGCTCGGCTTTCCTATTCAAGTCATCCTCAATGACGCTTTCCCACAACTCGGCAAGGAAAGTCGCCCGCTCCCCACAGAGGAACCAGGTTTCACATATGCTCTGTGGCGCTTGCGTGGAAGGAAGAGAAAGTTCAGACGCTCTCGTCTTCAAGATCGGGGCAAACAGCTTGTGGATATCCTGCCGAAGCGAACTCACTTCAGCTGAGAATTCCTCCACAAATGACAGCGCATTGGCATACTCTCTCGACAACTGATCTGTGACACCGACAACTTGGTACTTACGGCAAATGCTTTTGTCAGTGTCGGTAAAATCGAACGAATCGCACAACATCGAGTTCAACAGTAAGCGCCGGTCCTTCGGAGCGTGAAGCAAGGCTCGACGACAGGCCCCGTGAAATACTTCGCCCCTGTTGACACACCCTAGAATGTCTTCACTTAAAGCACCCGCCTGACGCATCAAATAACGACACCGATCGAGATTCGTTTTCGCTGCCTCACTGAGATCGTTGGCGTACAGCGCCAACACCGGCGCGAACTCCGGTCGATGGGTTACGACATCCCCACACCCTACCTGCAATAAAAACTTATAGTACTTTCGAACAACGATGTAATCTTCGGCACCCAATAAAAGCACATCCATGGCTGATACCCCAGTAAATGAACGCAAGAAAAAATCGCGTGCCATTAACCCTTGCACGCGACTTTTCGGGGTGTTTAGTTAACTGCAGTTACAGATAGGTTACCGGATCGAGAAACCTGACAAAGGTGCTCGCCTCTTGCATGAATCCAGCAACCTGATCCTGTAGGCCACTGGCCTTATAGTCCTCCAGGCTCATCAGGAATCGGCTGACTGCGGCAGCCGCAACCGCATACTCCTCGACATACAGTTTTCGCTGATCATCCATCGCATGAAAGGCTTTGATCAACTCCATTTTATCGTTGATATTTCGCCCCCTTCGACTTTCAACGGCTATTTCTTGATAAATCTCCTCGACAGTCACCCGCAGCGTGTGACTTTCCTTAATCATCGATACAAACGAAATACTTTTGACCACTCCTTCCAAATCCTGTTTCAGCTTCT
Source organism: Pseudomonas sp. Irchel 3H3 (assembly GCF_900187635.1). Lineage (NCBI taxonomy): Bacteria > Pseudomonadati > Pseudomonadota > Gammaproteobacteria > Pseudomonadales > Pseudomonadaceae > Pseudomonas > Pseudomonas sp. Irchel 3H3. The sequence continues at coordinate 20,736 of NZ_FYEC01000016.1, forward strand.
CGACCGCGGCCATCACCAATTGCACCTGAGGCGGAGTTGCCCCTAACTCCTTTACTTTATCCAGAGTGAGCTCCACAGACTTAAAGGCCTCTGAAAGCCCAATTTTATTGAGCTCATCCACCGCATCTGAAATAGTTTTCAACTTCTTTTCAGGCTCAACCAACTTGCCGTTCAGACGCACAAGTACAGCTGCATGATCAACTAAATCCGTCTGGAGCGCGGCCATGAAGCCTGCGGTCATACCTTGATCAAATGGCACGCTGATCGCGGCCCTGCGCTCAATCACTTTGATTGACATGCGAGAGGCCGCTTCATGCGCTTGCGCCAATAACTCAACCTGCTCGCTGTGGATATCTTCAACCTCATCGGATCCATCGGCCAATTCTTGATTGAGCGCGGTCAACTGGGCGATTCGGGATTTAAGATCAAGTTTTGTCGTCAAGGCTGACTCTGCCAGATCACGTAAGCTGCCGCTGACCTCGCCCTGCACGCCCTTAAACACTTCATTCACTGTGGGTAAATAGTTGCTCTTGAAGAAATACATCCTGGCTTTGACAGCCTCATCGCGCAACTGCCCACTGCAATTACGCAGGACATCAATCTTCAACTCTGGATAGGTTTGAGTTTGCACCAGCGTTTTCATGCTCTTCGCTCCTTGAATACCATATCCAGCCTTAAACTCTTCGTCGGCCTCCTTGAACAGTGCCACCAGTGCATCAGCGTTCTGATGAATTTCGGCCCACGGTGCCGCCACCAATCTGAACTGAGTCATGAACTGCCTCAGTTTGACAGCGTCCTCCATTTTCGAGATCTCCTTGGCGGACTGACTCGTATAGTTATGAATCACGTTCCAGACATGAATCAGATTTTTTGTCGCCACGTCGGCCTCGACCGCAACGACAGTCAGATTCTGCATATCTGATCTGACCCGTTGAAGTGAACCCAGAGTTTTATTCATGCCGGAAAGCTGCTTGATTGCGTCATCCTGCTCTTCGCCCAGGTTATTGCGCTCGGCACGGGTATTTTCAGCTTCAACACCGTAATAAATCGCAACACCCAACCCAATGAGAGAAAAGCTCGAGGCTGCCGTCAACGATTGACTGACCAACGCCTTGTATTGAGCGTTCAACTCATCGATACGGCTCGCACGCCGATCAATCCCCTTGTTCAGCTCTTCAATATCAGAAGCGTAGGTATTATTTGAGATGAAGGCTGTTAACAATTTTATGCGAGGCGTTACTTCTTCACGTAGTTCTACTGCAAAATTATCCAGATCATTTTTTATGCTGACGACATCGTCCAGATACTCCAGGATTTGGTGGGCAATCGAGTCCAGCACATCACCTAAATCAGATACGATCTCGTTATCCAGTAGCAACCCAGGGAACTCGTTCCCTGCCTTGAGCTCCCACTCCCGCAATTGCTCATAGGTCGAAATATTTTGGGTTTCCAACCTGTTGACGGCCCGCACATCACTGTAGATTTCCTCTACCGACTGACTGTAAACGGCCATGTTCAAACCAAACAGTCTCAAGTGAGTACCGGTCAGCATGATGCGTGCACGCAATGGTTGCCATCTGATGGCATGGTTGAATACTTTATTGAATGTTGCTAAAAAATCCGCTGCCCGAAATCCGTCCCCTCCGTCGTGCAGATCGCCGAAACTCAAATAACGGTCAACATCGCCACTGGTTTGCGGGAGTGCCAACCCAGCTGCTTCATACTTTCTAAGATCAATGATCTGTTTTTTGGTGAGCAACAATCCTGCCGGGCGAATAATCTCACTCGACGAGCCGCTCGACAAGGACACCATGCCCTTTGGAACCGCCGCGGCAAAACTGGCAATTTCTTCCGTGGTTTTATTTTTTAACGAGGCTTCCCACAACTGCACGTCCATAACAACTCCTTTTGATATGAAAAACCAATCACTGGCTTAATTATGTCCATCAAGTGAAGTAACGACTCCACTTAGCAGACACCATATTCAAAAGATTAGACAGCCAACACGACACTACGCAAGCCAGAAAAAAAGCGCTTTGTATGCACATATTCCAGAAGCGCCAGCACAAACAAGATCTTAATATTCACACCAACTTAAACCGACATAAGTGGAATACAGTAGGCTGGGCAACAACCTGGCTAGCTCAGGTCGAGTCGAGCCTACTGCTTGTCCTTATACGCTGGCCGGCTCCAGCACCAGTTCGGTCGCCTCTGGACGCTTGAGCAGCGCATACACCACTGCCGTCAACAGGCTACCCGCGACAATTGCCAGCAAGTACAACAGGGCATGGTTGATCGCGTTGGGGATCAGCATCACGAACAGCCCGCCGTGGGGCGCCATCAGTTTGCAGCCGAAGTACATCGACAGCGCACCGGTCAGGGCGCCCCCGGCGATGCTCGCCGGGATCACCCGCAGCGGGTCCTTGGCGGCGAACGGGATCGCCCCTTCGGAAATGAAACACAGCCCCAGCACCAAAGCCGCTTTACCCGCCTCGCGCTCAGCCTGGGCGAACTTGCGCCGGGCGATGAAGGTGGCGATACCCAAGCCGATTGGCGGCACCATGCCGGCGGCCATGGTGGCGGCCATCGGTGCATAACTCTGCGAGGCCAACAGCCCCACCGAGAACGCATAGGCCGCTTTGTTGATCGGCCCACCGAGGTCAACACACATCATCCCACCCAGTAGTACCCCCAGCAGGATCGCATTGGTGGTACCCATGCTATCGAGGAAGTGGGTGAGTCCGGTGAGCATCCCGGCCACCGGCTTGCCCACCACGTAGATCATCACCAACCCGGTGAACAGGCTCGCCAGCAGTGGAATGATCAGGATCGGTTTCAGCGCTTCCAGGCTTTGCGGCAAACGAGCATAACGATTGATCGCCTGCGCGGCGTACCCGGCGATAAAGCCGGCAATGATCCCGCCGATGAAACCGGCGCCCAGAGTGCTCGCCAGTAAGCCGCCGATCATCCCCGGCGCCAGGCCCGGACGGTCGGCAATCGAATAGGCGATGTAACCCGCCAGCAACGGCACCATCAACTTGAACGCGGTTTCGCCGCCGATCTGCATCAAGGCCGCCGCCAGGCTGCCCTGCTCCTTGAACGCCTCGATGCCGAACACGAAGGACAAGGCGATCATCAGGCCACCCGCCACCACCATCGGCAGCATGAACGAGACGCCAGTCAGCAGGTGTTTGTAGACGCCAGTCTTCTGCGTCTTGACCGGGCTACCCGCCACGGCCGCTGCACTTTCCAGCTTGCCTTCGGCCAGCGCCTTGTTCAGGGTCGCCTCGGCTTGCTTGAGGGCGATGCTGGTGCCACAACGGTAGATTTTCTTACCGGCAAAACGCTCGGTTGGCACTTCAATATCTGCCGCCAGCAGCACCACGTCGGCCTCACTGATCGCCTGGGCGCTCAACGGATTGCGCGCTCCCACCGAGCCCTGGGTTTCCACTTGTAATTCGTAGCCCAGGCGCTTGGCCGCTTGCTGCAAGGCCTCGGCCGCCATGAACGTGTGGGCCACGCCCGTCGGGCACGCCGTGACCGCTACCAGGCGCGGCGCTGAGTGACTGGCGCTGACCGGCTCGGCCATGGCCAGCGGCGCGCTGTAGACCTGCGCTTCCTCCGCGCCCCGGCGCAGCACCCCATCGACATCCTGCAGGGCCTGGGACGGCGTGCTCTGGAACAGGCGCTTGCCGACGAACCGCGACAGGTCTACCGCACCGGTGCTGACCAGCAACACCCATTCGGCATCATCGATGACGGCAGCCGACAGCTGACGCTCCGGGTGCGCCCCATCGTGCACTTCGACACTGGTGCTCCAGCCCTGGCGCTGCGCCGCAGCGTCCAGCAGCCGGGCGCACAGCACACTGGTGACCATGCCATTGGGGCAGGCAGTAACAATGGCTAACTTCATGACCAACCCTCTTATTGTTCTGTCAGGGGGCGAACACGCACCGCCTGTTCAAGCTGCGCCAACTGCGCCGTGTCGTGGATGCCAAAACCGATCTGGGTTACTGCCTGCGCGGCAATCGCGGTGGCGGTGCGCAGCGTCTGCTCCGGGGTGTCGGCACTGAGCAGGCCGTGCAACATGCCCGCCAGCAAGGAGTCGCCGGCGCCCACCGTGCTGGCCACGCTGACCCTGGGCGGCGTGGCATGCAGCGCCGAGCCGACACTGAACCAGTTGACCCCATCGGCGCCGTGGGAAATCACCACGTGCTCGATACCTTGCGCGTGCAAGCGGCTCGCCGCCTCGGCCTGGGCCGCCAGCGACACCACCGCGCAATCGAGCACCTCAGCCAGCTCTTCGCTGTTGGGCTTGATCAACCATGGTCCGGCTGCCAGCCCTGCGCGCAGCGCTTCGCCGCTGGTGTCCAGGGCGACTTTCAAGCCCTTGGCCTTGAGCCGGCGCAACAGTGCCTGCAACCACTGGGCGCTGACGCCACGAGGCAGGCTGCCGGCAACCACCACCGCAGCATGCCCGGGGGCAATCTGCTCCAGCCGATCAAGCAACGCTTGCTGCGCCACCGCACTGATCACCGGGCCTGGACCATTGAGGTCGGTGATGCGTCCGTCGTCTTCGGCCACCTTGATATTGCTGCGGGTTTCCCCTGGAACGCGGACAAAGGCATCGACAAAACCACGACGGGCGAACAACGCCTCGAACGCCTGCAGGTTGTCCTCGCCGAGAAAGCCGCTGACGGTCACTTGGTGCCCCAGGTCGGCCAGCACCTGCGCCACGTTCACGCCTTTACCGGCAGCGTGGGTGTGCATGGCGGTGCTGCGATTGACCTGGCCGGGCGCCAGCAGCGGCAACTGCACCGTGAGGTCCAGGGCCGGATTGAGGGTCAGGGTTAAGATGCGGGCCATTACAGCGTCTCCACTAATTCACGCACTTGCTGTGCGCTGCCCACGGCCAATGCCTGTTGGGCCAATTGTTGTACCTGCGCCAGGCTCAGTTCACGCACCCGCGCCTTGACCTCGGCGATGCTGCGCGCGCCGACGCTCAATTCGTCCACCCCCAGGCCGACCAGCACCGGCACCGCCAGCGGATCCGCCGCCAGCTCGCCGCACACCCCCACCCATTTGCCATGGGCATGGGCGGCACGCACGGTGATGTCGATCAGTTGCAGGACCGCCGGGTGCAGGCCATCAGCCTGGGCCGACAAGGTCGGGTGACCGCGGTCGATGGCCAGGGTGTATTGGGTCAGGTCGTTGGTGCCGATGCTGAAGAAGTCGACTTCGCGGGCCAGGACCGGCGCCAGCAACGCAGCCGACGGCACCTCGATCATGATCCCCAGTTGCAGGTCGGCCACCGGGATTTCCAGGCGCAGGCGCTCGGTCATGTCCCGCGCCTGCCGCCACTCGTCGACGCTGCCGACCATGGGGAACATGATCCGCAGCGGGCGGTTGTCGGCGGCGCGCAACAAGGCGCGCAACTGCCCCTCCATGATTTGCGGACGCTGCAGAGTCAGGCGAATGCCGCGCACGCCGAGGAAGGGGTTTTCTTCCTTGGCGATCGGCCAGTAAGGCAGCGGCTTGTCACCGCCGACATCGAGGGTGCGCACCACCAGCGGACGTGCGCCCAAACCATCGAGCACCCGCCGGTATTCTGCTTCCTGGGTGGCTTCATCAGGGGCTTGCGGGTGGGCCATGAAAATCAGTTCGGTGCGCAGCAAGCCGATACCTTCGGCGCCCTGCTCCACCGCGCTGGCCACTCCGGCGCTTTCGCCAATGTTGGCGAACACTTCCACGGCATGCCCGTCGCGGGTCAGTGCCGGTTGATGGCGTTGTTCGGCGGCAGCCTTGAGGCGTTGCTCGCGGGTATCGCGCTCCTGGCTGGCGCGCTGCAAGGTTGCGGCATCGGCGTCGACATGCAATCGCCCACGCTGGCCATCGAGCAGCAACGGTGTGCCCGGGGCCAGCAGCAACACCGCCGCGCCGGCACCGACCAGCGCCGGGATTCCCAGTGCACGGGCGACAATGGCGCTGTGGGCGGTGGCGCCACCACGGGCGGTGAGAATGCCGGCCACGCGGGCCGGGTCCAGGCGGGCCACATCCGAGGGACCGACTTCATCCATTACCAGGATGTAGGGTTGCTCTGGCTCGCTTGGGGTCGGGATGCCACACAGTTGCGCCAGCACCCGGCGCCCGATGTCGCGCAAGTCCGCGGCCCGCTCGGCGAGCAAGGCATCCTGCAACGACTCCTGCTGCCGGGCCGCAGCCTCGATCACGGCCATCCAGGCCGCTTCGGCGCTTTCGCCCTGCTTCAGACGCGTATCGACTTCGTCCGTCAGCTCCGGGTCGTCGAGCATTTCCTGGTGGGTAATGAAAATCTCGCGAATGGCCTTGGCCTTGCTGCGCTGGATCAGGCCTTCGATGTCGCGGCGCACCTCGGCCAGGGCGGCGTGCAGACGCTCGCGCTCTGTCGCCGTGGACTCGCCGCGCAACGGGTATTCGATGGTTTGCTGGACCTGGATATGGGCAGGACCGATGGCGATTCCGGGGGCGGCGGAGATCGCCTGGATCAGGCTGCCGGAAGCCGGTGCGACCAGCACCTCGGTGATATCGGCGATGACTTGCGGCTGTGCGCTGATGGCGGGCAAGGGTTCAACCTCTTCACCCAGGCCCTCTTCGATCGCCGCCAACAAGGCCGGTAGCGCGTCGCTGGCAATGCTCGGCTCGGCGATCAGCTCCAGCACCTGGCCACGACGGGCACCCAGGCTCAGCAACTTGCTCAGGCTTTTCACCGAGACGGCACTGTCCTGGCCATCGACGATGCGCACGCGAATCTCACCCTCAAAACTCTTCGCCAACTGCGCCAGGATCTTCGCCGGGCGGGCATGCAGGCCGTGGGCGTTGGCCAGGGCGATCCGGGCGCTCGGCCAATCGGCCGGCAGCTCGCCGCCCAGCACTTCCAGCACCGCGCGCCGGCTGGTAGCGCGGCCCAACTCGTGGCCACGACCTTCAATCAGCAACGCGCACAAGCGTTCCAGCAAGGCCTGGTGGGCCTCGCCGAGGCTGGCCAGGCAAAACAGCCCGCTCAGCGGTTGGCCCAAGTAACGAATCGGCTTGTCCGGGGTGACAAACGCCAGGCCCGGACGCTTGACCGTTTGCTCGCTGTGCAACCACCACAACCCATCGCCCAGCGGCAACGCCTCGACCTGTTGCAAGACTGCCGAGAAGCCGTTGCTCACGCAGTCGGCCTGGCGCAACAAGCGCGCGCCGCGCCATACCAGTTCTTCAAAGTCGTCAGCGGACACGCCCAGGCCGATCATCTGCGCATCCAGCGCCAGTTCCTGCGGTGCCCCCTGCAGCAGTTTGAGCAACGCTTCGGCGCTACTGGCGCGGCGCAGGGCCTGGCCCAGGTCGGTTTCGCCGAGGGCGCGGGTGAGCAATTGCAGCAGGCGCAGGTGCTCATCGGACTTGGCCGCAATACCGATCGCCAGGTACACGATCTGCCCATCGCCCCAGTCCACGCCTTCAGGGAACTGCAACAGGCGCACGCCGGTGGTGTGCACCAGCTCGCGGGTATCCGGGGTGCCGTGGGGGATGGCAATACCTTGACCGAGAAAGGTCGAGCCCTGGGCTTCTCGCGCCTGCAACCCGCTGAGGTAACCCTCGGCCACCAGGCCATCGGCGACCAGTTTGTCGGCCAGCAGGTGCAATGCAGCGGCTTTATCCACAGCGCTCTGGGCCATGGATATCTGCTCTATGGTGAGCTCGAGCATCGGTTCTCCTTTTTGGTGCCTTGGGGCACCAGGTATTGTTTTGAATGAATCAGCTTAGGCTTTTATCCGTGCACTTTTTCAGGGCATTGTTTGGCAGTTACGCGGCAGACCGGACAAAAGAGTCAATAGTGCAGAAAATACGCCTGCTGAAACGTTTAATCTAGATTAGATGGCACGTTACTCGATAATCTCTCAGGCTTGAAGTCCAACCGGTCGGTTGCGTGCGACATTGGTCGGCTGCCTTATTCAGGTAGGATTGGCGAAAATGTCGGGGCACGCTCGAAAAAACAAGGAACTCCCGAGTTGAAACTCAGTGATATCGCCCAGCTCGCCGGTGTGTCCGTGACCACCGCCAGCTACGTCATCAATGGCAAGGCCGAACAGCAGCGCATCAGCAGTGCCACCGTCGAGCGCGTGCGCGCGGTGGTCGAACAGCACGGCTTCACCCCCAATCCGCAAGCGGCCGGGTTGCGCAGTCGGCATACCCGCACCCTGGGTTTCATTCTGCCGGACCTGGAAAACCCCAGTTATGCACGCATCGCCAAGCTCCTGGAGCAAGGCGCGCGGGCCCGTGGCTACCAGTTGCTGATTGCCAGCTCCGACGACGCCCCGGACAGCGAGCGCCAGTTGCTCCAGCTGTTTCGCGCACGCCGCTGTGATGCGTTGTTTGTCGCCAGTTGCCTGCCGGCCAGCGACGACAGCTATCGCCAGTTGCAGGCCAAGGGTTTGCCGATCATTGCCATCGACCGGGTGATGGAGCCAGAGCATTTCTGTTCGGTGATCAGCGATGATCGCGAAGCCAGTCTGCAGCTCACCCGCAGTCTGCTGACACCGGCGCCCCGGCAGATCGTACTGATCGGCGCACGGCCCGAACTGAGCATCAGCCAGGAGCGTGCCGCCGGATTCAAACAGGCGCTGGTCGACTTCCAGGGCCAGGTGCTGATCGAGCACAGCGAGTCGTTCAGCCGTGATGGCGGCCGGCAGTTGATGGAGGAGTTGCTGCAACGCCTCGGGCATTTGCCGGATGCACTGGTGACCACCTCCTACGTCCTGCTGCAAGGCGTGTTTGATGCCCTGCATGACTTCCCGCTGAAAAGCCGCCCGCTGCGCCTGGGCACCTTTGGTGACACCCAGTTGCTGGACTTCCTGCCCCTGCCGGTCAACGCCATGGCGCAGCAGCATCAACTGATTGCCGAAAAGGCCCTGCAACTGGCCCTCGCGGCCATCGAGGAAGCCCACTACCAACCCGGCGTCCAGGCCATCGCGCGGACTTTCAAGCAGCGTATTCATCAGGACTGAGCCGTGGAGCTGATCGACAGCCACACCCATCTGGACTTTGCCGACTTCGACGCCGACCGCCAGGCGCTGCTCACGCAAAGCCGTGCGCTGGGGGTCAGGCGCATGGTGGTGCTGGGGGTGTACCAGGCTAATTGGCAGCGCGTCTGGGACCTGGTGCAAAGTGACCCGGACCTGCACGCCGCATTCGGCCTGCACCCGGTCTATCTCGATCAGCATCGTCCCACCGACCTCAACGAACTGGCGGACTGGCTGACCCGCCTCGCCGGTCATCGGCAACTGTGCGCAGTGGGCGAGATTGGCCTGGATTTTTTTCTGCCAAGCCTGGATCGCCAGCGCCAGCAAGTGCTGTTTGAAGCACAACTGCAACTGGCCAAGGATTTTGCGCTACCGGCGCTACTGCACGTGCGCCGTAGTCACGCCGCGGTCATCGCCACCTTGAAGCGCTTCAAGTTGCCCCGCGGCGGGATCATCCATGCCTTTGCCGGCAGCCGGGAAGAGGCCCGCGAATACCTGAAGCTCGGCTTCAAGCTCGGCCTGGGCGGGGCCGCCACCTGGCCACAAGCCCTGCGCATGCACAAGGTGATCGCCGGGTTGCCGCTGGATTCGGTGGTACTGGAAACCGATTCGCCGGACATGGCGCCCGCCATGTACCCCGGCCAACGCAATAGCCCGACTCACTTGCCTGCGATTTGCGCGGCGCTGGCCGCAATCATGGCCATCAGCCCCGAACAACTGGCCGCGGCCAGCACCGCCAATGTCTGCCAACTTTTCAACTGGTAACCGGCTAAGCGTGTGCCCTGGCGGCCTGCAGCACCAACTTCAAGTGTTGCCGTTGCCGCGCATAACGCATCGCCACGAAGTAGATGAACAGCGCCAGTAGCGACACATTCAGTTGCTCGATTCCCGTCAACAGCCCCAGCCATTCCATCACCAGGGCCACCAGCAAGGCGCTGGCGATCATCACCCGCAGACTCGCGCGCAGCATGGTCAGTGAATCCAGGGCCTTGAGGCGCTTGAGCTCGGCAGGACCGCTGAGCTGCAGGCTTTTCTGGCAGTGATGACAGGTAAACGTCTCGTTGATCGCCATGGCATTCAGTTGCCAAGGCTTGAGCATCAGGGTGACCTGGCAATGAACACATTGCCCGGTGATTCCCTGGGAGGTGGCCGTCATGAGTTTGATCCTCGAGGCAGTGGCACATTCGCGGGTGCCAGTAAGCGCGCGAGCCACTGCTTATTGAAGACTAAAACCGCAGGCGCGCATTGGTTTCGGACCGAAGCCACAGGCGGAAGGAACTTGTACTACAGAGCATTCGAAGTCAGGCCGCCCCAGTCGACCTGACGCTGAGCATCACACGCGAAAGGCACTGATCAGATGTTTCAACTGCACCACCTGGGCCGACAACGCACGGCTGGCGTCCTCGGTCTGGTGCGCTCCTTCGGCGGTGCGCTCGCCGGCGCGGTTGATCTCGACGATGTTGCGGTCGATATCGTGGGCCACCGCCGTCTGCTGCTCGACCGCCGCGGCAATCTGCTGGTTCTGATCGACAATCATACCCACCGCCCCAAGGATGTTGGCCAGGGCCTTCTGCACCTTGTCCGACTGCCCCACCGTGCCACTGGCCATCTGGTGACTGATCCCCATGGCCTTGACCGCCGCGCCCACGCCACTGTGCAGCCTGGCGATCATCTGCTCGATTTCTTCGGTCGATTGCTGGGTACGCTTGGCCAGGGTGCGCACCTCATCGGCCACCACCGCGAACCCACGCCCCTGCTCCCCGGCACGAGCGGCCTCGATGGCCGCATTGAGGGCCAGCAGGTTGGTCTGCTCGGCGATGCTCTTGATCACTTCCAGCACCCGACTGATGGACTGGCTGTCACTGGCCAACTGGTTGATCACCAGCACCGATGCGTCGATTTCATGGGCCAACTGCGCAATGCTGCCCTGCTGGGACTCCACTAGCCCACGGCCACTGATGGTTTCGTCGTTGACACTTTGCGCGCTGTTCACCGCTGTCGCGGCACTGCGGGCGACTTCCTGGGCGGTGGCTGACATCTGGTTCATCGCCGTGGCCACCTGCTCGATCTGCGAGCGCTGCCCGGCCACTGCCTGATTGCTGCGGGCCGAGACCGTCTCCACTTGGCCGGCCTGACGCTCGACTTCGTTGACGGTTTGCCCCACCAGCTGGATCAGGTCGTGAATTTTTGCCACGGTGGCGTTGAACACCTTGCCCAGCTCCCCCAACTCGTCGCGGCTGTGCGCGGTGAAGGTGACCGTCATGTCGCCTGCGGCGACTTTGTCCATCACCGCCCCGAGGCGCTTGAGGGTGGTGCGCGTGGAAACGTAGAAACCGCCGTAGAGGTAGAAAATCAGCACGAACACCACCGACAGGGCCACGGCCTGCAGGATCATGTGCGTGCGGTTCTGCTCCAGGCGTTGCTGCAACTGCACGCCGAGAAAGCTCAGGGTCGCGTCGTTGAGTTGATAGGTCTGTTGCATCAGGGCGCTGACCTGGTCGTAGAATCCCTGCCAGGGCGCATCGAGGGTATCGGCCATCACCACTTGCTCTTCGAACAGCTCGCTGGCTTGCTTGAGCGTGGCCTGGCTGGCAGTAGCTGCCGGCTCCAGCACCTCACGCGCGGCATTGCTGGCGCCCAGCGCATCCTGCAGCTTGAGGGCGTACTCGGCCTGGAGCTTTTCCATCTGCGCCAGCAGCTCATCGAAGCGGGTGGAGGATGCCGAATTGAGGAACCCCTGCCCCAGGGAAAATGCGCCCATGGCCCGACCGTCGCCGAGGATCTGGGTAATGCGTGGGGTGACGGTGGTCAGCAGTTCACTCAGTTGGCGGATATCGCTCTGGTTGTCGCGGCTCAAGCCCGCCTGGCTGCTGATGATCTGACCAAAGATCTGCGCGTTGCCCAGCAGCTTGGCGATCATCGCGCTTTTGCTCTGCAGGGACTTTTCCGTCTGCTGGGCCTTGAACGCGGCAAGCATTTCATCGCGCTTGGCCTCGAACACGCTGACGTGCTCCGGGTTGTCGCTCATGGCGCTCAGGCCCTGCAGGCGGGCCAGGACCTGTTGCTCCAGGGCGCTGATTTTCGTTTCGATATCGCCAGCCTTGCCGGACTGCCCCAGGGTCGAGTTGATCTGCACCAGGTTGTTCAGGGTCTCCAGGTCGCGCCGCAGAGCCAGGCCACTGCCCAGCAGGTCGAGACTCTGCAATTCAATGCGGGTGCCCTGGAATTCGCGATAGGAGTCGCGCACCAGGTAGAAGTTGGTCACCAGCATCGGCAGCAGGAACAGCACACTGATCAGGCTGAACTTCATGCCGAAGCTCAGGCGATTCATCAGTGCCACGGCGGGATAGAGCAAACTCTTCACAAGAAGTCCCCCTTTTCATTTCTTATTTTTATCGGCAGGCACGCAAAGAAAGCAGATAGCCACTACGGCGCGCTGCTTCTGTATAGCTTAAATCGGCAGGAGTTTTTGTAACTTAAGGTTAACGAGCCGCAGACTGGGTTGGCGACCGCTTCGCGATCGGACGCAGCCTGCGGGATCGAATTAGAGCAGGACGGTCCAGAGGGCGAACCCGGCGTACCAGACCACGGCTGCGCGCAGCAGCAATTCCCACAATTGGTCCAGGCTGTTGATGCCCTCGGGGCCCGCTACGGGTGCCGGGATTTCACCCGCGACCTTGCCGGTTTTCTCGATCAACTGCGCGGCGCTGATGTTCCAGTTGAGCAATTCATGCAGCATCACCCGGCTGACCGCGACAAAGTTGCCCACCAGGGCAAAACTCGCTGCCAGCAGGCGCACCGGCAACCAGTCGAAGGCATGGCGCAACTGCGCCGCACGCTCGGCCAGTGCCGGCTGCTTGCTGTGCTCGGCCGCCAGGGCCAGCAAGCGATAACTCAAGGCCGCGACCGGACCGAGCAGGAAATACCAGAAAATCACCGCAAAAAAGCTCTGGTAGGCCTGCCACAACAAGCGGGCTTGCACCAGTTGCAGCAACTGCTCACCGCTGTCGGCACAAATCCCCAGGTCACGCTGGGCGACATGGGCGGCTGCTTGCAGGTCTTCGCGGCGCCAGGCATCGCGAAACGGCCCAAGCTCACCCAGAATGTCGCCCCGGCCCAGGCTGTAGATCACCACCAGCAAATGCACCGGCAAGGCCAACAGGCCATAGGCGACCGGCTCCAGCACCAGCAACAGCAAGCCGAGCAAGGCCACCGGCAACAACACCAGCAGGGCCAGCACCAGCCAGGGTTGGCGGCTCAGCCGGGGATGGCTTTCAAGCTTGGCCAACTCGCGCAGCCAACCGCTGTCGCGTTGTACCCGGTGGCGCAGTGCCGAAAACTTCTCGATCCATACGGCCAGCAGTAACACCACAAAACTCATTGTCCTTCCCCTTGTGCCAGGGCGGCGCGGTATCGCGTCCAGTCGAACGCCGGCCCCGGGTCAGTCTTGCGTCCAGGCGCGATATCGCTGTGACCCTGGATACGTTCAGTGGAGATCGCCGCAAACGCGCCCTGCAACTGCAGGGTCAAGGCTGTCAGCGCCTGGTACTGGGTGTCGGTGAACGGCAGATCATCGGTGCCCTCCAGCTCGATGCCCAGGGAAAAATCATTACAACCTTCGCGCCCCTCGAACAGCGACACACCCGCGTGCCAGGCCCGCTCAAGACAAGAGACAAACTGGGTGACGCTGCCGTCACGTTCGATCAGGAAATGCGCAGACACGCGCAGGTGAGCGATCCCTGCAAAATAGGGATGTTCGGTGACATCCAGGCGGTTCTGGAAAAACTCCTGCACCTTGCCCGTGGCGAACTGCGCCGGCGGCAGGCTGATGTTGTGGATCACCAGCAGGGAAATTTCGCCCGAGGGGCGCGCATTGAAGTTGGGTGACGGGCAATGACGCACACCTTCAAACCAACCACTCGCGGGGTCCAGCTGCATACAGGTTCCTTCAACAACGGCTTTGACAGGCTCCAGTATGCCGCGATCACCCCACGGGTGCGATCACTTGCCGCGATTGAGGCGCTGTCTGCGGCGTAATGCCCCGGCCAGGCATTTGTGATCTTGGGTTCACTCCCGGCATGGCCCTATAATCGTGACACTTTGTTTGTGGAGCCCGTTATGCCGAATCTACGCCTCGCCGACCTGACTGCCGAAATCGAAGCCAATGTGCGCCGTGCGCTGCTGGAAGACATCGGTAGCGGCGACATCACTGCACAACTGATCCCGGCCGAGCGCCTGGCCAAAGCCACCATCATTACCCGTGACGCGGCCGTCATCAGTGGCACCGCATGGGTCGATGCCGTGTTTCGGCAACTGGATCCGCGCGTCGCGGTGCACTGGCAGGTGCGCGACGGTGAGCGGGTGAACCCCAATCAACCGTTGTTTCATCTCGAAGGCCCGGCCCGTTCGCTACTGACCGGTGAACGCAGTGCGCTGAACTTCCTGCAGTTGCTGTCGGGGGTCGCCACCCGCGCCCAGTACCTGGCCGACTTTGTCGCCCAGACCCAGGTCAAGCTGCTGGACACCCGCAAGACGCTGCCTGGGCTACGCCTGGCGCAAAAGTATGCGGTGACCTGTGGTGGTTGCCATAACCACCGTATCGGCCTGTACGACGCCTTCCTGATCAAGGAAAACCATATCGCTGCCAGTGGTGGCATCGCCCAGGCCATTGCCGCCGCACACAAGATCGCCCCGGGCAAACCGGTGGAGGTGGAAGTGGAAAGCCTGGCGGAGCTCAAGGAAGCGCTGGCGGCCGGTGCCGACATCATCATGCTCGATGAGTTGAGCCTGGATGATATGCGCGAAGCGGTACGCCTGAACGGCGGCAAGGCGAAACTGGAGGCCAGCGGTGGGATCAACGAAAGTACGCTGCTGCCCATCGCCGCGACCGGCGTTGACTACATTTCGATTGGTGCGCTGACCAAGGATGTGAAGGCGATCGACCTGTCGATGCGCTTGAGCCTCTGAGGAGCATTTACAAGCGGCAAGCAACAAGCGGCAAGCGGATCTGCTTTGACTTGTAGCTTGCTGCTTGAAGCTTGAATCTGCCTTCAAACCACCAGATTGTTCATCTCGCAGTACTCCTGCCACTCGACACCCAGCACTTCGGCAGCCTCCTTGTGCAGCACCAGGCGTGCAGCCTCGAACTCTTCAGGGGTTGAGGTGTACTTGAGCGTCAATTCCCACGGCTGCAAGCCCTGGGATTCTGCCTCGTCTTCGAAGGCCCACTGGATCTGGTCTTTCTGATCGTCGGCACTCAAGTCCTTGATCTCTTCAGCCAACTGGGGCGACTCCTGCAGATAGGACTGCAGCGCTTGTTCGTGCCTGGCTTCTTGGGTCAATGCGTTAACGGTCATGGCGTTCTCTTTGATCTGGGGAATGGAAGATGGATCTGGATCATCAAGGATCTCTCTGACGCAAATAAACCGCGTGTTGCCTGGTGTATCTGGCCTTCAGAACCATTCGGGATCATTGGAAAACAGGTACTGCCTGGTGCCCGAGACAGGAATCGAACCTGCGACCTTCGCGTTACGAGTGCGCTGCTCTACCGACTGAGCTACACGGGCGGTGGGCTAAACCTAGCACTGACTTTGGGGTCAGGCAACTTCCCCAGTGGTGTCAATTTCTTGCAGGCAAAAAAATGCCCCGCAGCTTTCACTGCGGGGCATTTCTCGGAACGTTGAAGCGGTCAGGCGCAGGGCGTGATTAAACGCCCGAAGCCTTGGCTGCTGCTACGTCTTTGATGGACAGCTTGATACGGCCGCGGTTGTCCACGTCCAGTACCAGTACTTCCACTTCCTGGCCTTCTTTGAGGATGTCGGTCACTTTCTCTACGCGAGCGTCGCTCAGCATCGAGATGTGAACCAGACCGTCCTTGCCCGGCAGGATGTTGACGAATGCGCCGAAGTCGACGATGCGCTCAACCTTACCGACGTAGATCTTGCCGATCTCGGCTTCTGCGGTGATGCCCAGGACGCGCTGACGAGCAGCTTCAGCAGCTTCCTTGGTTTCGCCGAAGATCTTGATCGAACCGTCGTCTTCGATGTCGATCGAAGCCTTGGTTTCTTCACAGATCGCACGGATGGTCGCGCCGCCTTTACCGATGACATCACGGATTTTGTCGGTGTCGATTTTCATCGCGATCATGGTCGGAGCATTTTCCGACAGCTCAGTGCGGGACTGACCAATGATCTGGTTCATCTGACCGAGAATGTTCAGGCGCGCTTCCAGGGCTTGGCCCAGAGCGATTTCCATGATTTCTTCGGTGATGCCCTTGATCTTGATGTCCATCTGCAGCGCGGTAACACCTTTGGCGGTACCGGCTACCTTGAAGTCCATGTCGCCGAGGTGGTCTTCGTCACCCAGGATGTCGGTCAGGACGGCGAACTTCTCGCCTTCTTTAACCAGACCCATGGCGATACCGGCAACCGGTGCCTTCATCGGCACACCAGCGTCCATCAGGGCCAGGGAAGCGCCGCAAACGGAAGCCATGGAGCTCGAACCGTTGGATTCGGTGATTTCCGATACCACGCGGATGGTGTACGGGAACACATCGGCAGCAGGCAGCATGGCGGCGATCGAACGACGAGCCAGACGGCCGTGACCGATTTCGCGACGACCAGCGCCACCCATGCGACCACACTCACCTACCGAGAACGGAGGGAAGTTGTAGTGCAGCATGAACGGGTCTTTTTTCTCGCCTTCCAGGGTGTCCAGCAGTTGTGCGTCACGGGCAGTGCCCAGAGTCGCGACTACCAGGGCCTGGGTTTCGCCACGGGTGAACAGAGCCGAACCGTGAGTCTTGGGCAGAACGCCGACTTCGATGTTCAGCGGGCGTACGGTCTTGGTGTCGCGACCATCGATACGTGGCTTGCCGTTGACGATGTTTTCGCGAACGGTGCGGTATTCGATTTCGCCGAAAGCCGCTTTCACTTCGCTGGAAGAAGGCTGGCCTTCTTCACCGGACAGCTTGGCAACGACCTGATCCTTCAACTCGCCCAGGCGAGCGTAACGGTCGGCCTTGACGGTGATGGCGTAAGCCTGGGAGATAGCGTCGCCGAACTCGGCACGGATAGCGCCCAGCAGTGCAGTGGCTTCAGGCTGTGGAGCCCAGGTCCAGGTTGGCTTGGCAGCTTCGGCAGCCAATTCTTTAACAGCGTTGATCACCACCTGGAACTCGTCGTGAGCAAACAGTACCGCGCCCAGCATCTGGTCTTCGGTCAGCTCTTTGGCTTCCGATTCAACCATCAACACGGCTTCCGAAGTACCGGCAACGACCATGTCCAGGCTCGAAGCTTTCTGTTGTTCGTAAGTCGGGTTCAGCAGGTAGCCGGTGCTTTCGTGGAACGCAACGCGGGCAGCGCCGATCGGGCCATCAAAAGGAATACCGGAGATGGCCAGGGCAGCCGAGGTACCGATCATCGCAGCGATGTCCGGATCGGTCTTCTTGCTGGTGGAAACGACGGTGCAGACAACCTGCACTTCGTTCATGAAGCCTTCTGGGAACAGCGGACGGATCGGACGGTCGATCAGTCGGGAAGTCAGGGTTTCTTTCTCGGAAGGACGGCCTTCACGCTTGAAGAAACCGCCCGGGATCTTACCGGCAGCGTAAGTCTTTTCCTGGTAGTGAACGGACAGAGGGAAGAAGCCTTTGCCTGGATCGGCTTGCTTGGCACCAACGACAGTCACCAACACGCTGACGTCGTCGTCAACGGTGACCAATACTGCGCCGGAGGCCTGACGGGCGATACGGCCAGTCTCGAGGGTAACGGTCGACTGACCGAACTGGAATTTTTTGATTACCGGGTTCACGGTGTCCTACCTTCTTTGTGGCTCTTGGGGAACTTGTCTTCTTGCGAAATTCTTGGGCAATGTCGGGAATCGGCCCAACGCCTGTCCAGGGTAAAACGTGTATCCAGATAAAACTTGAGGCTGGGAGCCTGCCATGCGCCAGCGGGAATCCCACTGACGTACGACAGACAACCAACCTCTAGCGCAATCGCTTATTAGCGACGCAGACCCAGGCGACCGATCAGAGTCTGATAACGACCCAGATCCTTGCCTTTCAGGTAGTCCAGCAGCTTACGACGCTGGTTTACCATGCGGATCAGACCACGACGGGAGTGGTGATCTTTACCGTTGGCCTTGAAGTGACCTTGCAGCTTGTTGATGTTGTGGGTCAGCAGTGCAACTTGCACTTCTGGCGAACCAGTGTCACCAACAGCTTGCTGGTAGTCAGCTACGATTTGTGCTTTTTCTTGAACGTCGAGAGCCATGAGGCAATCCTTTTATCAGGAAACCACCCAAAGGGCAGTTTCAACAGGCCAGGGACAAATCCCTGTATCTAAAAATGAGTAGTGACCGTGCCTGTTAACAGCCACCCTCGTCCGGTCATTCTGACCGAATCAGTCGACGTGGCGCGATGCGCCCGTCTTCGCTCACTTCACCGATACCGATGAAGCGACCGTTGTGATCCTGTACCCGTACCATGCCGAACTTCGGTGCATCCGGGGCGCGAACCGGCTGGCCGTTGAGCCAGTAGAACGAGCTGTGCTCCGAGAACTGCAGCAGCGGCCAATCCAGCAAGCCGCTGTCCGATGGCATCAGGAAACGGTCAACCGCTTCGTTGCCGCCTTCGGCATGTACCGCTTCCAACTCTTCCAGCGTGACCGTCTGGGCCAGGCTGAATGGACCGGCTTGGGTACGTCGCAGTTCTGCCACGTAAGCGCCACAGCCGAGCTGTTCACCAATATCCTCCACCAGGGTACGGATATAGGTGCCTTTGCTGCAATCTACGGCAAAGCGCGCAGTGTCACCTTCAAAGGCCAGCAATTCCAAGCGCGCAATAGTAACAGATCGCGGTTCGCGCTCCACCACTTCGCCTGCTCGTGCCAGCTTGTACAACGGCTGGCCATCGCGTTTGAGTGCCGAGTACATCGGCGGTATCTGACTGATTTTCCCGCGAAAACTGGGCAATACAGCTTCGATATCGGTGCGACCAACGGTCACCGGGCGTTCCTGCAAAACGTCACCCTCGGCATCCGCCGTGGTGGTGGTCTTGCCCAATTGCGCCAGGGTTTCATAACCCTTGTCGGAATCAAGCAGGTATTGCGAGAACTTGGTCGCCTCACCGAAGCACAGCGGCAACACGCCGGTGGCCAACGGGTCGAGACTGCCAGTGTGGCCAGCCTTTTCGGCATTGAGCAACCAGCGCACCTTCTGCAAGGCAGCGTTGGAGGTGAACCCCAACGGCTTGTCGAGCAGGATGATGCCGCTGACGTTACGACGGATACGTTTGACCTGAGCCACCGATTACTCCTTGGTGTCTTCGGTTTCTGCCGCGACCGGGTGCTGATTGTCTTCAGCCACGGCGCGCTCGATCAATGCCGACAGATGAGCACCACGTACGACACTTTCGTCATAGTGGAAGTGCAGCTGGGGAACGCTGCGCAGCTTCATCTCGCGAGCCAGCTGCATGCGCAGGAAGCCTGCAGCAGAGTTCAGCACCTTGATGCTTTGTGCGATGTCCTCGGCACTGTCCTGGCCCATCACGGTGATGAAGATCTTGGCGTGACCGACGTCACGGCTGACTTCAACAGCGGTAATGGTGACCAGACCAACACGCGGGTCTTTGACTTCACGACGGATCAGTTGTGCCAGCTCACGCTGCATCTGATCGCCGATACGTTGGGTACGGCTGTATTCTTTTGCCATGTCTTGTTACCTGTTACTGCCTCACGGTGAAACCCGTGTGGTCTGAAAGCGGCAAACGCCCGGCCTGACAGAAGCCAGACCGGGCGTTGCGTTTAGAGTCCGGGCGATGCGCCGTGCATTTGCATGCGGCTGCCCATCACGGCTCTTGAAGTGCGCGAGTTAGAGGCTGCGAGCAACCTGAACCTTCTCGAAGACTTCGATCTTGTCACCGACTTTGACGTCGTTGTAGCTCTTCACGCCGATACCGCATTCCATGCCAGCACGTACTTCGGAAGCGTCATCCTTGAAGCGGCGCAGGGATTCCAGCTCGCCTTCGAAGATAACGATGTCTTCACGCAGTACACGGATTGGACGGTTACGGTGCACGATACCTTCAACAACCATGCAACCGGCGATCGCGCCAAACTTCGGCGAACGGAACACGTCGCGGACTTCAGCAATACCCAGGATGTTCTCCCGGACGTCGCTGCCAAGCATGCCGGTCAGGGCCTTCTTGACGTCTTCGATGATGTCGTAGATCACGTTGTAGTAACGCATATCCAGGCCTTCCTGCTCGACGATCTTGCGCGCGCCAGCATCGGCACGCACGTTGAAGCCGAACAGTACAGCGTTGGAGGCCAGTGCCAGGTTGGCGTCGGACTCGGTGATACCACCGACACCGCCACCCACTACACGCACTTGCACTTCGTCGTTACCCAGGCCGTTCAAGGCGCCGTTCAACGCTTCCAACGAACCACGAACGTCAGATTTGAGGACGATGTTAAGCGTCTTCTTCTCTTCCTGGCCCATGTTCTCGAAGATGTTTTCCAGCTTGCCTGCGTGAGCACGAGCCAGTTTGACTTCACGGAACTTGCCTTGACGGAACAGAGCCACTTCACGGGCTTTCTTCTCGTCGGCAACCACGCTCATCTCGTCGCCAGCGTCCGGGGTACCGTCCAGGCCGAGGATCTCGACAGGGATGGAAGGACCGGCTTCCTTGATTGGCTTGCCGTTCTCGTCGAGCATGGCACGTACACGGCCATAGTTCGAACCGACCAGGACCATGTCGCCTTGGCGCAGGGTACCGTCTTGAACCAGAACGGTTGCAACCGGGCCACGACCTTTGTCGAGACGCGATTCAACCACAACACCGCGACCTGGGGCCGATGGGGTTGCTTTCAGTTCGAGAACTTCGGCTTGCAGCAGGACGGCTTCGAGCAGTTCGTCTACACCGGTACCGACTTTCGCCGAAACCGAAACGAATGGCGTATCACCGCCCCACTCTTCCGACGTCACGCCGTGAACCGACAGTTCGCTACGGATGCGATCGAGATCGGCGCCCGGCTTGTCGATTTTGTTCACTGCAACGACCAGAGGAACACCAGCGGCCTTGGCGTGCTGGACAGCTTCAATGGTCTGCGGCATCACGCCGTCGTCCGCTGCAACTACCAGGATCACGATGTCGGTCGCCTTGGCACCACGGGCACGCATGGCGGTAAACGCGGCGTGACCAGGGGTGTCAAGGAAGGTGACCATGCCGCGTTCGGTTTCAACGTGGTATGCACCGATGTGCTGGGTGATACCGCCGGCTTCGCCCGCAGCTACCTTGGCACGACGGATGTAGTCGAGCAGCGAGGTCTTACCATGGTCAACGTGGCCCATTACGGTCACGACTGGCGCACGGGAGAAGGTCTCGCCTTCAAACTTCAGGGACTCAGCCAGGGAATCTTCCAGGGCGGTGTCGCTGACCAGGGTCACTTTGTGGCCCAGCTCTTCAGCAACCAGTTGAGCAGTTTCCTGATCAAGCACTTGGTTGATGGTCGCTGGAGTACCCAGTTTGAACATGAACTTGATGATTTCAGCAGCCTTGACCGACATCTGCTGGGCGAGATCGCCCACAGTGATGGTCTCGCCGATCTTCACTTCACGCACGACAGGGCCGGTTGGGCTCTGGAAACCGTGGGCGTTGCGTTTTTTCAGCTTGGCCTTGCCGCGACCACCACGACGGAAGCTGTCGCTTTCTTCGTCGGTAGTACGTGGCGCAACACGTGGAGCAGGCGCTTTTTCCTTGACCGAAGCACGATGCGGAGCGTTTTTGCGCTCACCATCGCCACTGCCACGACGACTGTTGTCGTCTGCACGTGGTTTGTCCGGACGGCGCTGTTCGTTCTGCTTGTTGCGAACGTCAGCAGACGGTGCTGGAGCAGCAGCCACCGGTGCGCTCTCACGCACTGGCTCGGCAGCCGCAGCAGGCGCTGCAACAGCGCCGGAAGTAGCGGTTTGCGCAGCAGCAGGCTGGCGACGCGCTTCTTCTTCGGCGCGGCGCTTGGCTTCTTCTTCAGCCTTCTGACGTGCAGCATTTTCTACTGCGCGACGTTCTTCCAGTTCGCGTTTGCGCTCGGCTTCGATTTCTTCCGGGCTGCGCTGTACGAAGACTTTCTTCTTGCGTACTTCAACGCTGATGCTTTTGCTGCCAGCAACACGCAGGGTGCTGGTGGTTTTACGCTGCAACGTGATCTTGCGCGGTTCTTCCACTTTCGCCTTGTGGCTGCTTTTCAAGTGAGTCAGCAAAGATTGCTTCTCACTGTCGGTCACATGTTCCTCGGCGGCGGTGTGCGGCAGACCTGCCTCACGCATCTGCTGCAGCAGGCGCTCTACCGGTGTTTTGACCTCATCGGCCAGTTGTTTCACCGTGACTTGCGTCATGCACTTCTCTCCTCAGGCCGCGCCTATTACTCGAACCAATGGGCTCGGGCGGCCATGATCAACTTGCCGGCACGATCATCGTCAATGCCGTCGATGTCGAGCAGGTCGTCAATAGACTGCTCGGCCAGGTCTTCGCGGGTAATTACGCCGCGCACCGCCAGTTCCATCGCCAAATCCTTGTCCATACCCTCAAGCGAGAGCAGGTCTTCGGCCGGATGGGCGTCTGCCAGCTTTTCCTCAGTAGCGATGGCTTTAGTCAACAAACGATCCTTGGCCCGAGCGCGAAGCTCGTTGACGGTGTCTTCGTCAAAGCCGTCGATGTTGAGCATTTCTTCCAACGGTACGTAGGCAATCTCTTCCAGGCTAGTGAAGCCTTCATCTACCAGCACCTGTGCCAGGTCTTCGTCGACTTCCAGCTCGTCGATGAAGTTGCGCAGGATATCGCCGGTTTCTGCTTGCTGCTTAGCCTGGATGTCCGATTCGGTCATCACGTTCAGGGTCCAGCCAGTCAGCTGGCTAGCCAGACGCACGTTCTGACCACCGCGACCGATGGCCTGAGCCAGATTGTCTGCGCCAACGGCGATGTCCATTGCATGGGCATCTTCGTCAACGATAATTGCCGCAACCTCAGCCGGGGACATGGCGTTGATCACGAACTGCGCTGGGTTGTCGTCCCACAGGACGATATCCACACGCTCACCGCCCAACTCACCGGACACTGCCTGGACACGCGAACCGCGCATACCAATGCAAGCGCCCTGCGGGTCGATGCGTTTGTCTTTCGAGCGGACTGCGATCTTGGCACGCGAACCCGGGTCACGGGAGGCAGCCATTACTTCGATCAGGCCTTCAGCGATTTCCGGCACTTCAATGCGGAACAACTCGATCAGCATTTCCGGCGCGGTACGCGACAGGATCAACTGCGGGCCGCGGTTTTCAGTGCGGATTTCCTTGAGCAGCGCACGCAGACGCACGCCCACCCGGAAGGTTTCGCGAGAAATGATGTCTTCACGGGCCAGCAACGCCTCGGCGTTGTTGCCCAGATCGACGATCACGTTGTCGCGGGTGACTTTCTTCACGGTCCCGGAGATGATTTCCCCCAGGCGCTCGCGATAGGCATCAACCACTTGTGCGCGTTCTGCTTCGCGAACTTTCTGCACAATGACTTGCTTGGCAGTCTGTGCCGCGATACGGCCGAACTCGATCGACTCGATCTTCTCTTCGACGACATCGCCTACCTGGGCGCCCGGATGCGTTTGCGCAACCTTGCTCGGCCAGGTTTCGATGGCCGGGTCGTCCAGGTCTGCTTCTTCGACGACCGTCCAGCGACGGAAAGTCTCGTAAGCACCGGTGTGGCGATTGATTTCCACACGCAGATCGACTTCGTCCTCGAACCGCTTCTTGGTAGCAGTGGCCAGGGCCAGCTCCAGCGCTTCAAAAATTACGTTAGCCGGTACGCCCTTTTCATTGGATACCGACTCAACAACCAGCAGTACTTCTTTGCTCATCGTACGCCTCGCCTTTCGCAAGCCATTGGATCCGCGGGATCCGCAGTTTCTGGCACGTCTCAGTCAAAACTGGGAATAATGTTGGCCTTGTCGATCATATCGATCGGCAACAGGAACTCATGGTCTTCAACCTGCACCACGACGTCCTGCTCTTCTACGCCGCGCAGAAGGCCCTGAAAGTTGCGTCGACCTTCAAAAGGCGAGCGCAGCTTGATCTTCACTTGTTCACCGGCAAATTTTGCAAACTGCTCAATAGTGAACAGCGGGCGTTCCATGCCAGGCGAGGAAACTTCAAGGGTGTACTCAACGGCGATTGGATCTTCAACATCCAGCACACCGCTGATCTGACGGCTGACGATGGCGCAATCGTCCACCAGCACGCCGCCCTCTTTATCGATATAAACGCGCAACATGGAGTGACGACCTTGAGCCGAAAACTCAATACCCCAGCATTCATAGCCTAGGGCCACGACCACCGGGGCCAGCAAGGCCTGCAACTGTTCTAGCTTGCTCGACACCTGAACCCCCTCGTGCATGTATGTGCATGCTTTGCAAAATAAAAAAATGGGCGAAAAGCCCATCCCTGAAACGCCGTCGAATAGCGGCGTTGAAAGTGTCCAGCTAACAAAAAGCCCCTTAAAAGGGGCTCCTGAAACTGGTTGCGGGGGCCGGATTTGAACCGACGACCTTCGGGTTATGAGCCCGACGAGCTACCAGACTGCTCCACCCCGCGACAAAGCTGGGGCGGAAGTATACGACCGATCCCTGACAGGGTCAATGTAACCTTCCACCTACAAGAAAGCCCGCAACAGCGGGCTCTCCTGATAATTGGTACCGAGAAGGGGACTCGAACCCCTACACCCTATGGGCACAACCACCTCAAGGTTGCGTGTCTACCAATTCCACCACCTCGGCAATACTACGTTTGAAACCCTTCTTACTTTTGCTCTTGAGCTGGAGGTACGTCAGTCGCATTGGTTGCCGACTTTTGCTCTTCAAGCACCGGCACATCATCAGAAGCCGGTTTTTGCACTGGTACTTCAAGAACCGCTGGGTTTGGCAAACCTACTTGAGTCAGCTGTTGAGCTTTCTCTTTAGCAAAGTAACCTAACCCTAAGCTGGTTATGAAGAAACCTGCGGCAAGTATAGCAGTAAACTTACTAAGAAAGGTAGAGGAACCTTGGCTTCCGAACACAGTATTTGAAGCACCTGCTCCGAAAGACGCGCCAGCGTCCGCACCCTTACCCTGCTGCAGCAATACCAGAGCAACTACGCCCAATGCACCCAGCAGATGAAAAACGACTACGACTGTTTCCAGCATTTTCTCAGTTTCCCGCGGCACGAATAATCGCACCGAACTCATCTGCATTCAGGGAAGCCCCACCAATGAGCCCCCCATCGATATCCGGCATGCCGAACAGTTCGACCGCATTGGCCGCCTTCACGCTGCCGCCGTATAGAAGCCGCACACCTTGTGCGACTTCAGAATTCTTTGCCGCCAACTGCGCGCGAATGGCTGCATGCACATCCTGCGCTTGTTGCGGCGAAGCAGTCAGCCCGGTGCCAATGGCCCAGACCGGCTCGTAAGCAATGACTGCCTTGGCAAAGACACCAACACCCAGCTCCTCGATGATGCTGTCCAGCTGACGCCCGACAACTTCAAGAGTTTGTCCGGCTTCACGCTGCTCGAGGGTTTCCCCTACACACAACACCGGAGTCAAGCCACATGCCTGTGCCGCTGCGAACTTGCGAATCAGCATCTCGTCGCGCTCGCCCATTATCTGGCGGCGTTCGGAGTGCCCTACAAGCACCAGGGAACACCCTGCATCCACCAACTGACTCGGCGCAACTTCACCCGTCAGTGCACCTTGCATGGCTTCCACCGCAGAATTCTGCGCGCCGACCGAAATCGACTTGCCTTCCAGGCCATCAACCACTTGGTTGATAAACAAGCAAGGTGGGAATACCGCGACATCAACACCGCTCGGCAAGGCCAGACCACCGAGACCTTCGATCAGCTCAGCGACGCTGGCGCGGGTACCGTGCATCTTCCAGTTACCAGCTACCATAGGGCGACGCATGCTTTACCTCGTCGGTCAAAGTGGGCGCAGATGTTACCCAACCACATCATTGCTGGCAAGCCGAATTCAGGCAGAAACTTCACCAACCAGTTTTGCCAGCTCTTCAGCGTATCCACGAACCAGGGTTTCATCCTCGCCTTCGACCATCACACGCACCAGCGGCTCGGTACCGGACTTGCGCAGCAAGACCCGACCACGCCCTGCCATTGCCTTGGTAACGCGGGCGCTCGCCTCCTTGACGGCCGCGTGCTCGACAGGATTTACCCCGCCCGCAAAGCGCACATTGATCAATACTTGAGGGCATTTGCGCAGCGCCTGGCGCGCCTGGGCGAGACCTTCGTCGCGATCTTTCAAGGCCATCAACACCTGCAACGCAGCAATGATCGCATCACCGGTGGTGGTGTGATTGAAGCAAACGATATGCCCGGAGTTTTCACCCCCGACCTTCCAGCCGCGCTCCAACAGGTCGGCAATCACGTAGCGGTCACCGACATTGGCCCGCACAAACGGGATCTTCAGCTCTTCCAGGGCCAGCTCCAGCCCCAGGTTACTCATCAGCGTGCCCACTACCCCGCCCTGCAGGATTCCACGCTCGTGCAGATCGCGGGCAATGATGAACAACAGCTCATCGCCGTCGACGATCGCACCCGTGTGATCAACCATCAGCACCCGATCGCCATCACCGTCGAAGGCGATACCCAGGTCGGCTTGCTCGGCCAGGACCGCAGCCTGCAACTGCCCCATATGGGTCGAGCCGCAGTTGTCATTGATGTTCAGGCCATTGGGTTGTGCAGAGAGCACCACCACTTCGGCGCCCAGCTCGCGAAAGACACTCGGCGCGACCTTGTACACCGCGCCATGGGCGCAATCGATGACAATCTTCAGCCCGGAAAAACTGGTACCGGTCGGCACGCTGCTTTTGCAGAACTCAATGTAGCGGCCGGACGCATCGTTGATGCGCGACACTTTGCCGATCTTGCTGGACTCGACTACCACCATCGGGGTGTCGAGCAGTTCTTCGATCATCAGCTCGATGTCGTCCGGCAGCTTGGTGCCCTGTCCGGAGAAAAACTTGATGCCGTTATCGTCATGAGGATTGTGCGAAGCACTGATCACGATGCCGGCTTCAGCATGAAAGGTACGCGTCAGGTAGGCGATGGCGGGCGTAGGCATTGGCCCCAGCAGCATCACATCCGCCCCGGCAGACGTCAGTCCGGCCTCCAGCGCCGATTCGAACATGTATCCCGAGATCCGCGTGTCCTTGCCCACCAGGACTTTGCAGGCGCCCATTTTCCGGAACGCCATGCCAGCAGCCCAGCCGAGCTTGAGCATGAAGTCAGGGGTAATCGGGTAGGTACCGACCCGACCACGAATACCGTCGGTGCCAAAATATTTTTTACTCATAAGTGCTCCATCGTTCTTATTCGGCTGATTCTACCGCTGTGATCATCCGTACCACATCCATCGTTTCGGCGACGTCATGCACACGCAGGATTCGCGCACCCTTGACCATCGCCAGCGCTGCGAGCGCGAGGCCGCCATGCAGTCGCTCGCCCACCGGGCGATTAAGCGCCTGCCCTATCATGCTTTTGCGAGACACCCCAACCAGCAGCGGGCGCCCCAATGCATGCAGGGCCTCCATATGCTTGAACAGACTCAAGTTGTGCTGCAGGTTCTTGGCGAATCCGAAGCCGGGATCCAGAACAATCCGCTCGACCGGGATACCGACTGCAACACACTGCGCCATGCGCTCGGCGAGAAATCCTGCGACTTCGCGCGTTACATCAGCATAGTGGGGGTTATCCTGCATATCTCCCGGCTCGCCGAGCATATGCATCAGGCATACCGGCAGGCCGGTAGCTGCTGCAGCGTCCAGCGCACCGTCGCGCCGCAGCGAGCGAACATCATTGATCAACCCCGCACCCAGGCGCGCAGTTTCACGCATGACCGCAGGCGTGGAGGTATCGACCGAGATAATCACATCTAGTTCACGGTGCAGGCGCTCGACAATCGGCGCTACACGCTCGAGCTCCTCCAGCGGCGAGACCGCCCGCGCACCTGGCCGAGTCGACTCACCGCCGACGTCGATCAAGGTAGCGCCCGCGGACACCATCGCCTCGGCGTGCTTCAGGGCAGCATCGAGCTGACTGAAACGACCGCCGTCGGAGAAAGAATCAGGAGTGACATTGAGAATACCCATGACATGCGTATGGGCCAAATCAAGAACCCGGTTGCCGCAAGGCAACCGGGTTGAGGACTGTACAAGAGTCATTTCAAACCTTAGACGTCAGCAGCCGGGCCGCCGATAGGGGTTTGCGGACGCTCGTCCTGGACTACAGGAGGCGTACCGGGAGTGCCCGTGCCACCAGACCAGTCACGCGGTTCACGCGGCGTGCGGCCCGCCATGATGTCGTCGATTTGATCGGCATCGATGGTTTCGTACTTCATTAGTGCGTCGGCCATCGCGTCGAGCTTGTCGCGGTTGTCCGTCAGGATCTGCTTGGCGGTGCCATAGCACTGGTCAATGATGCTGCGCACTTCCGAGTCGATCAGCTTCGCCGTCTCACCCGAGAAACTGGCGTGCTGACCGCCGCCGCCACGACCAAGGAATACCTCACCCTCTTCTTCGGCGTACATCAGAGGACCGAGTTTTTCCGACAGACCCCACTTGGTCACCATGTTCCGTGCAATCTGGCTGGCACGCATGATGTCGTTCGAGGCACCAGTGGTGACACCGTCGAAGCCCAGGGTCATTTCCTCGGCGATACGGCCACCATACAGCGAGCAGATCTGGCTGATCAGCGCACGCTTGGACAGGCTGTAGCGATCTTCTTCCGGCAGGAACATGGTCACACCCAGCGCACGACCACGGGGAATGATCGAAACCTTGTAGACCGGATCGTGCTCAGGCACGACACGACCGACAATTGCGTGACCCGCTTCGTGATAAGCAGTGTTGCGCTTCTCTTTCTCGGACATGACCATGGATTTGCGCTCGGCGCCCATCATGATCTTGTCCTTGGCCAGTTCGAATTCCTTCATCTCGACGATGCGCTTGCCGGTACGGGCAGCGAACAGCGATGCCTCGTTCACCAGGTTGGCCAGGTCGGCACCGGAGAAACCCGGGGTACCACGGGCGATCACCGCTGGAGCGACGTCGTCACCCATTGGCACTTTACGCATGTGAACCTTGAGGATCTGCTCGCGACCACGGATATCTGGCAGGCCGACCACCACCTGGCGGTCGAAACGGCCCGGACGCAGCAGCGCCGGGTCGAGTACGTCCGGACGGTTGGTCGCGGCAATGACGATGATGCCGTCATTCATTTCGAAGCCGTCCATCTCCACCAGCAACTGGTTGAGAGTCTGCTCACGTTCGTCGTGACCACCGCCCATGCCAGCACCACGATGGCGACCGACAGCGTCGATTTCGTCGATGAAGATGATGCAAGGTGCGTGCTTTTTCGCCTGTTCAAACATGTCACGAACACGGCTGGCACCCACACCCACGAACATTTCGACGAAGTCGGAACCAGAGATGGTGAAGAACGGCACCTTGGCTTCGCCAGCAATGGCCTTGGCCAACAGGGTCTTACCGGTACCCGGCGGGCCAACCATCAGCACACCACGAGGAATACGGCCGCCCAGGCGCTGGAACTTGCCCGGGTCACGCAGGAACTCGACCAACTCGCCGACTTCTTCCTTGGCTTCGTCGCAACCAGCAACGTCAGCCAAGGTGGTTTTCACCTGATCTTCGGAGAGCAGGCGTGCCTTGCTCTTGCCGAAGCTCATCGGCCCGCCCTTGCCACCTGCACCGCCTTGCATCTGGCGCATGAAGAACATGAACACGGCAATGATCACCAGGATCGGGAAGCTGGCAACCAGCAGTTGGGTCCAGATACTTTGCTGCTCAGGCTGCTTGCCTTCGACTACCACGTGGTTATCCACGAGGTCGCCGATCAGACCGTTGTCCTGAATGGCCGGACGAATGGTCTTGAAGCTGTCGCCATCATTGCGCTTGCCAGTGATGACATAACCGTCCACGGCTACGCGCTCGACCTTGCCATCCTTGACCTGCTGGATGAAGTCGGAATAGTTGAGGGTCTGTGGCTCGTTAGGGCTGGAGAAGTTGTTCATCACCGTCACCAGGACAGCCGCGATGATCAACCACAGGATAAGATTCTTTGCCATATCGTTCAATTAACTACCCTCTGAAGCAAGCTCCGCAACTGGCGCGCGCTTCGCATGATATTCACCGGCCTAACTTACTACATTACCTACAGCTCTGGCAGGCGCCGTCTGTAACCCTTTGTGAAACATTGACTACACAATATTCGCTATTGCTTGTGGGGCGAAATACTAAAAACCTATCGCCCCGCAAAAAAACCTCGTTTTACTCACTACGGCCGCGGTAGCCCCAAGCCAGCATATATTGCTCGCGGGAACTGCCACGGGAAGAGTCCGGCTTGATCATCTGGACCTTGTCGAACTTCTGACGAGCGTCCTTCACGTAAGCGTCAAACCCCTCACCCTGAAAAACCTTGATCACGAAATTGCCACCGGGCTTAAGTATCCGGGCGGCCAAATCAAGCGCCAGCTCACAAAGGAACATGGCTTTTGGCATGTCTACCTCAGGCGTACCACTCATATTGGGGGCCATATCGGAAATCACAAGGTCCACCTGCGAATTACCCACGGCCTCAAGGATCTGCGCGAGCACTGCGTCCTGAGTGAAGTCACCCTGAATGAAGGTCACGTCCGGAATGCTGTCCATTTCCAGGATGTCCGAGGCGATCAGGCGCCCCTGACCACCGATCAGCCGACTGGTGACCTGCGACCAGCCACCGGGCGCCGCACCCAGGTCGACAACGCTCATGCCCGGACGGATCAGCTTGTATTTCTCCTGGACCTCCAGAAGCTTGTAACTGGCACGCGAACGGTAGCCATCCTTCTGCGCCTGCTTCACATAGGGATCATTGACATGTCTTTTCAGCCAACCAAGGCTTGTCTTGGAACGCGCCATTGGGCACCTCGATGATAAGGGTCGTGATTAATTGGGCGGATCCACGCACCCTCGGGTAAAATGGCCGCCATTTTACAGAATCCAGACTAAAGGGTCAGATTATGCCGCTCACTCAAGAGCAGAAGAAACAGTACAAATCCATTGGCCACCATCTGAAACCAGTTTTGACGGTGGCTGACAACGGTTTGACTGAAGGTGTGTTAGCCGAACTGGAACGCGCATTGGGCGATCACGAGCTGATCAAGATCAAGCTCAACATCCTCGATCGCGAATCGCGCCTGGCTGCCATTGCCGAACTGTGCAAGGTCGGCAAGGCGGACCTGGTACAGGTCATCGGCAAGATGGCGCTGATTTACCGCAAGAACTTCAGCGTAAACAAGCAACTGTCGAACGTCCACCGCTTCAAGTGATGAAACGGGTCAAGGGTGTGCTTCGCGCACCCTGCCACCCCATCCTGGCACCGGCTGCAGCACCAGCAGCAAACCGGAAAACCCCAGCACCAGGTAGCTGAACAACAGCCAATGCTCCGCCTCCGGCCATTGCATGCGTACCACCAGGTACATCGTGCTTGCATACAACGCCATCAACAGCAGTTGCCCGCGAATATCGCGCCATAGACTGACAAGGCCCTTGGCCTGAACCAGCACCAAAACCTGAGAAACCACGCACGCCGCTGAAAAACCCACCAGCAGCGTATTCAGCATGCTTGAAATTTCATTGATCAGCAGCGGCGCCAGGCCAATCTGGCCCAGCACCGGCAGCAAACCCAAATGCAGCAGCCACAGGCCGCCAACCCACAACATCTGGGTCAGCTGCCAGAGCATGGCGCCCGCACGCAGCGGGCGCCAGCCTTCAGATATGGCGGACTTCGACAATCTCATACTCGATCACGCCACCAGGCGTCTTGACCGCCACCACATCACCCTCTTCCTTGGCAATCAAGGCGCGGGCCAAGGGCGAACCGACGGAAATCTTGCCGAGTTTGAAGTCAGCCTCGTCCTCACCCACGATGTGGTAAGTAACGCGCTCATCCGTCTCGACGTTGGCGATTTCCACGGTAGTGCCGAAAATCACTTTGCCGGTGTGCGGGATGCTCGTGACATCGATGATGACCTGGTTCTGAATCCGGCCTTCAATGTCACGAATCCGCGCCTCGACCATACCCTGCTGCTCGCGGGCAGCGTGGTACTCGGCGTTTTCCTTCAAGTCACCCAGCTCGCGGGCCGTACCGATGTCCTGGCTAAGCTTTGGACGTACGACCTTGGTCAGGTGAGTGTGCTCTTCTTCCAGGGCGCGCGCGCCCTGGACGGTCATTGGGTATTTGATCATGCCTTCAATCCTGCGTGTAGATCCTGCAAGCGGCGCACGGTCTTCTCGGGACCGAACTTCAACGCTTCGCAGATGGCTTCGCCAGCAGCAATGGTAGTGGTGCAGTAGATCTTGTGCTGCAAGGCATTACGACGAATGGAATAGGAATCAGCGATCGACTGACGGCCTTCGGTGGTGTTGATGATCAGCGTGACTTCGTCATTCTTGATCATGTCGACCACGTGCGGACGACCTTCGGTCACCTTGTTCACACGACGCACTTTCAGGCCAGCAGCTTCGATCAGCTTGGCTGTCCCGGCAGTGGCAACCACTTCAAAGCCCAGGCTGATCAGATCACGCGCTACGCCGGCAACCAGTGGCTTGTCGTCGTCACGCACGCTGATGAACGCGGTACCGCCGGTCGGCAGCACTTCGCTGGCGCCCATCTGGGCCTTGGCGAACGCTTCACCGAAGGTGTCACCCACGCCCATCACTTCACCCGTAGACTTCATCTCTGGGCCCAGGATCGGGTCAACGCCAGGGAATTTGGCGAATGGGAACACCGCCTCTTTCACGCTGTAGAAGTTAGGAATGATTTCCTTGGTGAAGCCGATTTCCTTCAGGGTCTTACCGGCCATCACGCGAGCCGCGATCATGGCCAGGGAAACACCGATGCACTTGGACACGAACGGCACGGTACGCGAAGCACGTGGGTTGACTTCGATCACGTAGATGTCGTCGCCTTGCAGCGCCAACTGTACGTTCATCAAGCCGACCACGCCCAGTTCCAGGGCCATTTTCTTGACCTGTTCGCGCATCTCGTCCTGGATGTGCGCCGGCAGCGAGTACGGCGGCAGCGAGCACGCGGAGTCACCGGAGTGAACGCCGGCCTGCTCGATGTGCTGCATGATCGCGCCGATCACCACGTCGGTGCCGTCACAGACCGCATCCACGTCCATTTCGATGGCGCAGTTGAGGAAGTGGTCGAGCAGCACTGGGCTGTCGTTGGACACTTTCACCGCGTCACGCAGGTAGCGCTTGAGCTCTTCTTCTTCGTAGACGATTTCCATCGCACGGCCGCCCAGTACGTAGGACGGACGCACCACCAGCGGGTAACCGATCTTGCCGGCGGCGCGAATGGCTTCGTCTTCGCTG
Organism: Pseudomonas sp. Irchel 3H3; assembly: GCF_900187635.1. Lineage (NCBI taxonomy): Bacteria > Pseudomonadati > Pseudomonadota > Gammaproteobacteria > Pseudomonadales > Pseudomonadaceae > Pseudomonas > Pseudomonas sp. Irchel 3H3. The sequence continues at coordinate 54,250 of NZ_FYEC01000016.1, forward strand.
CGCACGGTAGCGTTAGGCGGCTGACGCAGATTCAGGCGCTCGACCATCTGCTGGAAGCGCTCACGGTCTTCAGCGCGGTCGATGGCGTCAGGGCTGGTGCCGATGATCGGTACGCCAGCCTCTTCAAGGGCACGCGCCAGTTTCAGCGGGGTCTGGCCGCCGTACTGGACGATCACGCCTTTAGGCTTCTCGACGCGGACGATTTCCAGCACGTCTTCCAGGGTCACTGGCTCGAAGTACAGGCGATCGGAAGTGTCGTAGTCAGTGGAAACAGTTTCCGGGTTGCAGTTGACCATGATGGTCTCGTACCCGTCGTCGCGCAGCGCCAGTGCCGCGTGAACGCAGCAGTAGTCGAACTCGATGCCCTGGCCGATACGGTTTGGACCGCCGCCCAGGATCATGATCTTGTCGCGACCCGATGGCGCAGCCTCGCACTCCTCCTCGTAGGTCGAGTACAGGTAGGCGGTGTCGGTGGCGAACTCGGCCGCGCAGGTATCAACGCGCTTGTAGACCGGGTACACCTCGAGCTTGTGGCGGTGACGGCGCAGGGCCTTCTCGGTCACACCCAGCAGCTTGGCCAGGCGCATGTCGGAGAAGCCTTTGCGCTTGAGACGGAACATCAGGTCGCGGTCAATGCTGGTCAGACCCAGGGTCTTGACCTTCTCTTCGTCCTTGATCAGATCTTCCATCTGCACCAGGAACCAACGATCGATCATGGTCATGCTGAAGATGTCGTCAACACTCATGCCGGAGCGCATTGCGTCCGCCACGTACCAGATACGCTCGGCACCCGGTACGGTCAGCTCGCGCTTGAGCACGCTCATGCTTTCCGGGTTGCTCAGGTCAACTTTCTCGTCCAGGCCGCAGACGCCGACTTCCAGGCCGCGCAGGGCTTTCTGCAGGGATTCCTGGAAGGTCCGACCGATGGCCATGACTTCACCAACCGACTTCATCTGCGTGGTCAGGCGCGCGTCAGCCTTGGCGAATTTCTCGAAGGCGAAGCGCGGCAGCTTGGTCACGACGTAGTCGATGGACGGCTCGAAGGACGCCGGGGTCTTGCCGCCGGTGATGTCGTTCGACAGTTCGTCGAGGGTGTAGCCAACCGCCAGCTTGGCCGCGACCTTGGCGATCGGGAAGCCGGTAGCCTTGGAAGCGAGTGCCGAGGAACGGGATACACGCGGGTTCATCTCGATGACAACCATGCGGCCTGTGTCCGGGCAGATGCCGAACTGCACGTTGGAGCCACCGGTTTCCACGCCGATCTCGCGCAGTACCGCCAGGGAGGCGTTACGCAGGATCTGATATTCCTTGTCCGTCAGGGTCTGTGCTGGCGCAACAGTGATCGAGTCACCGGTGTGCACGCCCATCGGGTCGAAGTTTTCGATCGAGCAGACGATGATGCAGTTGTCCTTCTTATCGCGGACAACCTCCATTTCGTACTCTTTCCAGCCGATCAGGGATTCGTCGATCAGCAGTTCCTTGGTCGGCGACAGGTCCAGGCCACGGGCACAGATTTCTTCGAACTCTTCACGGTTGTAAGCGATACCGCCACCGGTACCGCCCATGGTGAAGGACGGACGGATGATGCACGGGAAGCCCAGCTTCTCGAGGACCGCATTGGCCTCTTCCATGCTGTGGGCGATACCGGAGCGCGGGCAGTCCAGGCCGATGGATTTCATCGCCTTGTCGAAACGCGAACGGTCTTCAGCCTTGTCGATGGTGTCGGCGTTGGCGCCGATCATTTCCACACCGAATTTTTCCAGAACGCCTTCGCGCTCCAGGTCCAGGGCGCAGTTCAGCGCGGTCTGGCCGCCCATGGTTGGCAGCAGTGCATCTGGACGCTCTTTCTCGATGATCTTGGCAACGGTCTGCCACTTGATCGGTTCGATGTAGGTGGCGTCAGCCATGGCCGGGTCGGTCATGATGGTGGCTGGGTTGGAGTTCACCAGGATGACGCGGTAACCCTCTTCGCGCAGGGCTTTGCAGGCCTGAGCGCCGGAGTAGTCGAATTCGCAGGCCTGGCCGATAACGATCGGGCCAGCGCCGAGAATCAGGATGCTTTTAATGTCTGTACGTTTTGGCATGGGTTTGTCACTCAAATCCGCAGGTCAGTCGGCAAGCCGTCTTGTTCAATCTGTGAAGCCTTGAGGGGGTCACCGCAGCGGTGGCCACCCTCAGGCTTTGCTACATCTAGTAGGCCCGCGCTCAGCGACGCTTGGCCATCTCGTTGATGAAGCGATCGAACAGTGGCGCTACGTCGTTCGGGCCAGGGCTGGCTTCAGGGTGACCCTGGAAGCTGAAGGCGCTCTTGTCGGTACGCTCGATACCTTGCAGGGTGCCGTCGAACAGCGATTTGTGGATCGCACGCACGTTGGCTGGCAGGGTCGCTTCGTCCACGGCAAAACCGTGGTTCTGGCTGGTGATCATCACCACACCGCTGTCCAGGTCCTGGACCGGGTGATTGGCACCGTGGTGGCCGTGGCCCATTTTCAGGGTCTTGGCACCGGAGGCCAGGGCCAGCAGTTGGTGACCGAGGCAGATACCGAACACCGGGATCTCGGTTTCAAGGACTTCCTTGATCGCCTGGATCGCGTAGTCGCAAGGCTCCGGGTCACCCGGGCCGTTGGACAGGAACACGCCGTCTGGCTTGAGGGCCAGGACGTCGGCCGCCGGGGTTTGCGCTGGCACCACGGTGACGCGGCAGCCGCGCTCGACCAGCATGCGCAAGATGTTCAGCTTGACGCCGTAGTCGTAAGCCACCACGTGATGGGGCAACTCGCTGGCTTCGATGGTCGCGTGGCTGTCGGTTTTCAAGTCCCAGACAGTCGAGCGCCATTCATATTGCTCTTTGGTGCTGACGACTTTCGCCAGGTCCATGCCCTTCAGGCCTGGGAAACCGCGCGCTGCTGCCAGAGCGGCTTCTTCAGAGATATTGTCACCAGCCATGATGCAGCCGTTCTGCGCGCCTTTCTCACGCAGGATGCGTGTCAGGCGGCGGGTGTCGATACCAGCAATAGCCACCACATTGTTGGCTTTCAGGTAGTCGGACAGGGACATGGTGTTACGCCAGTTGCTCGCAACCAGAGGCAGGTCACGGATGACCAGGCCGGCAGACCATACGCGGTCGGACTCGGCATCTTCTGGCGTGGTGCCAGTGTTGCCGATATGCGGGTAAGTCAGGGTAACGATCTGTTGGGCGTAGGAAGGATCGGTAAGGATTTCCTGATAGCCGGTCATGGCGGTGTTAAACACCACCTCTCCAACGGTTTGACCGTCGGCTCCAATGGCTTCGCCGCGAAAAATGCTGCCATCAGCAAGGGCGAGTATGGCTGGCTTAGTCAAGAAGACCTCCCGTAAATAAAGCCTGAAGGGGCGATCGCAGGTTGTAAAAAAGCGGAGTGACGTATGGACACGTCACCCCGCTTCTTCACTGAATTATTCTGCGCGCTTTTAGTGGACACACTAAAGCTGTAGCTTACAGAAAAAGGCATTTTTGGTCTACCGCCAATGAGCCTGAAAGGCTAGAGAATGCGACAGGGCGTCGCTTGGCGGGGAAAAACAGGCTCGAGCGCAGGGCTCGAACCCGATTTCGGGCACATCTTAACGCAAATCGAGCACGTCTTGCATGTCATACAGGCCTGGCTCGCGACCATCGAGCCATAGCGCAGCACGCACCGCACCCTTGGCGAAGGTCATGCGACTGGAAGCCTTGTGAGTCACCTCCAGGCGCTCACCCTCGCAGGCGAACAGCACTGTGTGATCACCCACCACATCACCACCGCGCACGGTGGCAAAGCCAATGGTCTCGCGCTCACGAGCGCCGGTATGGCCTTCACGACCGTAGACCGCGACCTTCTGCAAGTCACGCCCCAGCGCATCGGCAATCACCTCGCCCATGCGCAGCGCCGTGCCGGATGGCGCATCGATCTTGTGCCGGTGATGAGCCTCGATGATCTCGATATCGGCATCATCACCCAACACCCGCGCCGCCATATCCAGCAGCTTGAGCGACAGGTTGACCCCGACGCTGAAGTTGGCCGCAAACACGATCGGAATATCCTTGCCCGCCTCGGCCAGCACCTGCTTCTGCGCGGCGTCCAGGCCCGTCGTGCCGATGACCATGGCCTTGCCTGCCTTGCGGCAGAACGCCAGGTTCTTGAGCATGACTTCCGGCAGCGTGAAGTCGATCAACACATCGAACTCCTGCGCCACGACCTCCAGGTTGCCCACCAGGGATACCCCGATCCGACCCAGCGACGCCAGCTCACCGGCATCCACGCCGATCAGCGTGCTGCCAGGGCGCACGATGGCCGCCGTCAGGCCAGTGAGCGGTGCGCGCTGCTGCACCGCCTCCACCAGAATCTTGCCCATGCGCCCAGCAGCGCCCATCACAGCTATACGTCGCATACCAGATTCCTTACAGGTCGCCGAAGAAACGCTTCACGCCTTCGAACCAACCCGTGGTTTTCGGCGAGTGGCTGTTGTCATCCGCCAGGGAGCTGCGGAACTCTTCCAGCAATTCACGCTGACGACGACTCAGGTTGACCGGAGTCTCGACCGCCACACGGCACATCAGGTCGCCAGCACCACCGCCACGCACCGGCGCAACGCCTTTGCCACGCACGCGGAACTGCTTGCCGGTTTGCGTACCCTCAGGGATCTTCAGCTTGACCCGACCATCGAGAGTCGGAATCTCCAGCTCGCCGCCCAAGGCAGCATCGACAAAGCTGATTGGCACTTCACAGAACAAGTGCTTGCCGTCGCGCTGGAAGATCGAGTGCTCGCGCACGTTGATCACCACGTACAGGTCGCCGGTCGGCCCACCCTGGGTCCCCGCCTCACCCTCACCCGACAGGCGGATGCGATCACCAGTATCAACACCCGCCGGCACTTTCACCGACAGGGTCTTGTACTCTTCGACACGCCCTTCGCCATTGCAGGAGTTGCACGGGTCGGAAATGATCTTGCCCTGGCCGTGGCAACGCGGGCAGGTTTGCTGCACCGAGAAGAACCCTTGCTGCATGCGCACCTGGCCGATACCGCCGCAGGTTGGGCACGTCACGGGCGAGGAGCCCTTCTTCGCGCCCGAACCGTCGCACGGCTGGCAGTTGACCAGCGTCGGAACCCGGATATTCACGGTCGTGCCGCGCACCGCTTCTTCCAGGTTCAGCTCCAGGGTGTAGCGCAGGTCGCTGCCGCGCTGCGCGCCGCCACGGGAACCGCCACGACCGCCACCAAAGAAATCACTGAACACATCACCAAAGATGTCAGAGAAGTTCTGCCCGCCGAAACCGGCACCGCCGCCACCCATGCTTGGGTCGACACCGGCATGACCATACTGGTCGTACGCCGCGCGCTTGCTGGAATCGGACAGTACTTCGTAGGCCTCGTTGGCCTCCTTGAACATTTCTTCCGACGCTTTGTCGTCAGGATTACGGTCCGGGTGATGCTTCATCGCCAAGCGACGGTAGGCCTTCTTCAGGTCTGCTTCGCTCGTGCCACGCTCGACACCCAACACTTCGTAATAGTCACGCTTTGCCATAAGTCTTTGCACTCTTAAGGACGTCCGGCAAACCCCTCCTGAGCCTTGCCAAACTCGTTGAGCCCCAATACAGGCCCGGACCCAACTCACGTCAATTCAACGATCCTGGTCTTTGATTCGATACGGTACTTGCGGCTCGAAAAGCAGGAGCATTCCCGGCCATACCATCCGCAGGCGAACGTTGTCGCACGCGGTAAAAATTCGTGTACTCCAGACACGCCAACGCGGGAGCAAGCTCCCGCGCGGCGACATCCTACCAGTCACCGCACAAAGGCAGTCAACCGGCCGACCAACAACTTACTTGTGGTCTTTAACTTCTTCAAACTCAGCATCGACAACGTCGTCAGCCTTTTGCGCCGATTCACCTTGCGGTGCTGCGCCTTCAGCTGGCTGAGCCTGTTCGGCGTACATCTTCTGCGCCACTGGCGCGGAGACTTTCGACAGCTCCTCGACCTTGGCGTCGATGGCAGCCTTGTCGTCGCCTTTGACGGCGGCTTCCAGGGCAACCACTGCAGCTTCGATGGCAGCCTTCTCTTCGGCAGTCACTTTGTCGCCAGCATCTGCGACCATCTTGCGAGTCGAGTGCACCAGCGCATCACCCTGGTTGCGGGCGGACGCCAGCTCTTCGAACTTGCGGTCTTCGTCGGCGTTGGTTTCAGCATCACGAATCATCTGCTGAATTTCTTCCTCGGACAGACCGGAGTTGGCCTTGATCACAATCGACTGGGTCTTGCCGGTGGCCTTGTCCTTGGCGCCTACGTGCAGGATGCCGTTGGCGTCGATGTCGAAGGTCACTTCAATTTGTGGCACGCCACGTGGTGCTGGTGGAATCTCAGCCAGGTCGAACTTGCCCAGGGACTTGTTCTGGGCAGCTTGCTTACGCTCGCCTTGCAGCACGTGAATGGTCACAGCGCCCTGGTTGTCATCGGCAGTCGAGAACACTTGCGATTTCTTGGTAGGAATCGTGGTGTTTTTCTCGATCAGCGCGGTCATCACGCCACCCATGGTTTCGATACCCAGGGTCAGCGGGCTGACGTCGAGCAGCAGCACGTCTTTCACGTCACCGGCCAGTACCGCGCCCTGGATAGCAGCACCCATGGCAACCGCTTCGTCCGGGTTCACGTCTTTACGGGCTTCTTTACCGAAGAAATCGGTAACAGCCTTCTGCACCAGAGGCATACGGGTCTGACCGCCGACCAGGATCACGTCGTTGATCGCGCCAACGTCGATACCCGAGTCTTTCAGCGCAATGCGGCAAGGCTCGATGGTGCGTTGAACCAGGTCTTCTACCAGCGCTTCCAGCTTGGCGCGGGAGATTTTCACGTTCAAGTGCTTAGGACCGGTCGCGTCTGCAGTGATGTACGGCAGGTTGACGTCGGTCTGCAGGCTCGAAGACAGCTCGATCTTGGCTTTTTCAGCGGCTTCTTTCAGGCGCTGCATGGCCAGCGGGTCACCCTTGAGGTTCATGCCGCTTTCTTTCTTGAATTCGTCGACGAGGTAGTCGATCAGACGAATGTCAAAGTCTTCACCGCCCAGGAACGTGTCACCGTTGGTGGCCAGTACTTCGAACTGGTGCTCGCCATCGACTTCAGCGATTTCGATCACCGAAACGTCGAAAGTACCGCCGCCCAGGTCATAAACGATCACGGTGTGATCGCCCTTGGCCTTGTCCATACCGTAAGCCAGTGCAGCTGCGGTTGGTTCGTTGATGATGCGTTTTACGTCCAGGCCAGCAATACGGCCGGCGTCTTTAGTCGCCTGACGCTGGCTGTCGTTGAAGTAGGCTGGAACGGTGATCACCGCTTCAGTCACTGCTTCGCCGAGGTAATCTTCGGCGGTTTTCTTCATTTTCTTGAGGATTTCAGCCGAGATCTGTGGCGGCGACATTTTCTGGCCGTTCACTTCAACCCAAGCGTCGGCATTGTCTGCCTTGACGATCTTGTAAGGGACCATCTGGATGTCTTTCTGAACCACTTCTTCTTCGAAGCGACGACCGATCAAACGCTTCACCGCGTACAGGGTGTTGTGCGGATTGGTCACTGCCTGACGCTTGGCCGACTGGCCAACCAGGATTTCGCCATCGTTGGCGTAGGCCACGATCGACGGAGTGGTACGCGCGCCTTCGGCGTTCTCGATAACTTTTACGTTGCCGTTTTCAAGGATGGAGACGCAGGAGTTGGTAGTCCCCAGGTCGATACCGATAATTTTGCCCATGTTAACTCTCCCGAAACTTTGGATTTGGTTGCCGCAGCAGTGGTGGCTAACTGCGGTAGCACTTAAACGCTTGACTTATAAATGGGGGCCTTGCGGCGGATTTCAAGCCTGCTCGTCAATCGAGGGCGAAACCGGCGCCGGGGCCTTGCTGACCACAACCATGGCCGGGCGCAGCAGGCGACCATTGAGCACGTAGCCCTTCTGGAACACCTTCAGCACGCTGTTGGGCTCCATGTCGGCGCTTTCCTGCATCGCCATCGCCTGATGGTGCTCGGCGTTGAACGGCTCACCTTCCGGATCGATCGCTTCCAGCTGATAACGTTTCAGGGTGTCCTGGAACATTTTCAGGGTCAGCTCGATCCCTTCACGCATCGGACGAATGCTTTCGTCGTCCGGATTGGACAACTCCAGGCCGCGCTCCAGGCTGTCGATGATCGGCAGCAGGTCGCCAGCGAATTTTTCCAGCGCGAACTTGTGAGCCTTTTCTACATCCTGCTCGGCGCGACGGCGGACGTTCTGCAGATCAGCTGCAACACGCAAAGCCTGATCCTGAGCGCCAGCCAGTTGCTCTTCGAGCACTTGTACACGAGCCACCAGGTCTTCACCCGATGCTTGGGGAGCCTGATTGGCGTCTAGATTTTGCGTATCCAGCGTCTGTTCGTCAGCCATAGATTTCTCCTTTCAAAATCGTGCGCGAACTCGACTCGCGCTTCTGTTCCGGTATATGGGGTCGCAATTTGCAGGTTCAAGGGCCTGCCGTGTGCAGAAGCGCATTACCCACACAAAAACCGCTGAATTGGCCTGGCGCCAGGTTTTAAAAAAACACCGACACCAAGCAAATCGAGCTAAACGAGGGCATTGTCAGGGGCAAATAAACTACTGTATAAATAACCAGACCTTAAGCCTGGGAGCGGCCTTTATGCTGGTGCACCTGTCCGTACACAACTACGCCATCGTTGAACATCTCGATCTCGAACTGGATCGCGGGATGAGCGTGATCACAGGGGAAACCGGCGCCGGCAAGTCGATCATGCTCGACGCCCTGGGTCTGACCCTGGGCGATCGCGCCGACAGCGGCGTGGTACGCCCGGGCGCGGAAAAGGCCGACATCCTCGCCACCTTCGACCTGGTTGATATCCCGGAAGCCCGCACCTGGCTCGCCGAGCGCGACCTGGACAACGACGGCCCGTGCATCCTGCGCCGGGTCATCACCGCCGAGGGTCGCTCGCGCGGCTACATCAACGGCACGCCCTGCCCCCTTGGCGACCTCAAGGCCCTCGGCGAACTGCTGATCGACATCCACAGCCAGCACGAGCACCAGTCACTGCTCAAGACCGATACCCATCGCCGCCTGCTGGACGAGTATGCCGGCGCCACCGACCTGGCCCGCCAGGTCCAACTCGCCGCCCAGCGCTGGCGCCAGACCCGCCAGGAACTCGAACGCCTGTCCAACTCCGGCGACGAACAGCGCGCTCGCCACCAGTTGCTCAGCTATCAACTCGAAGAGCTGGAAAACCTCGGCCTCGGCGACAACGAGCTGGAGCAGCTTGAGCAAGAGCATAAAAACCTGACCAACGCAGAAACCCTGCTGGGCATTTGCCGACAGGTGGTCGAGCAGTGCAGCGAAAGTGATTCCGGTAATGTGCTGAACGCCCTGACTGCCAGCCTCAATCGCCTGTCCAGCGTCAACAACTCGGTCAACGCCCTGGGTGAAGCCACCAACTTGCTCACCAGTGCGCAGATCCAGGTCGAAGAAGCAGTCGGCGAACTGAACCGGTTCCTCGACAACTTCGACGCCGATCCGGCACGCCTGCAACAACTCGAAGAGCGCCTGGACACCATCTATACCCTGGCACGCAAACACCGGATCCAGCCAACCGAGGTAGCCGACCTCCAGCAACGCCTGCTGGACGAGCTCGAAACCCTGAATGCCAACGATGAGTCCATCGAGCGCCTCAGCGAAGAACTGGGGGCTTTCGCCCGCCACTACCAAGAGAAAGCCCGGGAACTGAGTGACTTGCGCCACCAGGCTTCCTCCAGCCTGGCCCACGCCGTCGAACAGGAAATCCAGCGCCTGGGCATGCCGGGCGGGCGTTTCAGCATCGAACTACGCGCCAACACCAGCGCCGAGCTGCTGCCCAATGGCCTGGAGCAGGTGGAACTGTTGGTCAGCGCCAACCCCGGGCAACCGCTCAAGGCGCTGGCGAAAGTCGCCTCGGGTGGCGAGCTGTCGCGCATCAGCCTGGCCATCCAGGTGATCACCGCGCAAACCTCGCGCATACCGACCCTGGTGTTCGACGAAGTGGACGTGGGCATCGGCGGCCCGACCGCGGAAATTGTCGGCCAACTGCTGCGCCGCCTTGGCGAGCGCGGCCAGGTCCTGACGGTCACGCACCTGCCGCAGGTGGCCTCCCAGGGGCATCAACACCTGTTTGTGCACAAGGTACGCGGCGACCAAGCCACGCGCACTGCGGTATCCAAACTGAGCAAGAACGAGCGAATAGAAGAAGTAGCTCGAATGCTGGGGGGTATCGACCTGACCAAGGAATCCCTGGCTCACGCGAAAAAAATGGTGGTAACGGCCAAAAGTTGAATCGGCCAGACAGCACGAAGGCGACCCTTGGGTCGCCTTCGTTCGTTTCGCGGACCTGAGTCCGCGCGACATGCTTACTTTTTAGTACGTACGTACAGCACCAAGTTGTGATCCACCAACTCGAAACCGTGCTTCTCGACGATCGCCTTCTGAAGCTTTTCGATTTCTTCGTCGAAGAATTCGATCACTTCACCGGAATCCACGTTGACCATATGGTCGTGGTGACCGCCGTCAGCCAGTTCGAAGACCGCGTGGCCGCCGTCGAAGTTATGACGGACCACAAGACCAGCGGCTTCGAATTGAGTCAGTACACGGTAAACCGTGGCCAGACCGACATCCTCGCCAGCTTCCATCAGTGCCTTGTAGACATCCTCGGCACTCATGTGACGCTGCTCGGCGGAATCGAGCATTTGCAGAATTTTGACCCGTGGCAGGGTCACTTTAAGGCCGGCTTTGCGTAGTTCGCTATTTTCAACCATGGTCAGCTTTCTCGCGATGCTGCTTCGCAGCTTCTCTTAATGCGGGTATGATCGGCGTTTACGTTGTCCCAGCCAAGATAGTGGAAGTCGCCCACCGATGCAAAACACCAAGCTCTTGCTAACCAGTTTCACCTTCGTGGGACTGCTCGCACTCGCCGGTTGTTCATTCCCCGGGGTTTACAAAATCGACATCCAGCAGGGCAATGTCGTCACGCAGGACATGATAGACCAGTTACGCCCGGGAATGACCCGTCGGCAAGTACGGTTTATCATGGGCAACCCTCTGCTGACCGACACGTTCCATGCCAATCGCTGGGATTACCTGTACAGCCTGCAGCCTGGCGGCGGTGAACGCCAACAGGAACGCATCAGCGTTATCTTCAATCCAGACGACCAACTCGTCAGCTTGTCGGGCGACTTCATGCCTGGCGTAAGCCGTGATGAAGCCCTGATGGGCAAGGACAGCGGCACCAGCGTGTCCGCCCCAGTGGAAAACGTCGAACAGCCAAAACCAGAAAAGCCGGTCAAGCCAGGCTCGCTACTGGACCAGATCCAGAAAGACGTCGACGGCGTAGAAACCGTACCCGTACCAACACCAGAGCCGTTGGACACCACGCAGTAACATTATGCGACACAAGAAAAAGCCCGGCATGCCGGGCTTTTTTATTGCGTGTCAAAAGTGCCTCGCCGTAAGGGCGAAGCCCTAGGTGGCCGTTACCGCAACAACGAATATACCCCCCAAAAAAACCTCAATCCCCCCTAGCCCGCGCCGCCTTAGCCGCCCGCAACCGACGAACCTCCTTGGGATCAGCCAACAACGGCCGATAAATCTCAATCCGATCCCCCGCCCGAACCAGGCAGTGCTCAGGATCAACCACCACCTTGCCAAAAATACCCACAGCACAACTCGCCAGATCCAGCTCCGCAAACTCCCCGGCTATCCCCGACAACTGCAGTGCCGAACGCACACTACACCCCGCAGGCACCTGAACCGCCAGCAACACCTGACGATCAACGGCGGCATACACCACCTCGACGTCCATCATCGACTCAACCATGCAGTTGCTTGGCCCGCTGACAGAACGCATCCACCAGGGTATTGGCAGCCTGGTTGAACAGCGGCCCCAGTGTCGCCCGCACAATCGGCCCGGCGTAGTCGAACGTCAGGTCCAGGCTGATCTTGCAGGCCTTCTCGCCCAAGGGCTTGAACACCCAGAGGCCATGCAGCTGGGTGAAAGGCCCTTCCTCAAGGTTCATCTCGATCGAATGCCCAGGCACCAGCGTGTTACGCGTAACAAAATGCTGGCTGAGCCCACCCTTGGCCACCCCGACGCTGGCACGCATATGCTCGGCGGAGCTTTCCATCACCTTGGCCTCGGAACACCAGGGCAGGAACTCCGGATAACGCGCCACGTCATTGACCAGGTCATAAAGCGCTTGCGCCGGATACGGCAACAGGGCCGAACGTTGAATATGGGTCGTCATGTCAGCGTCACTTCCACAGCTGGGCGGCAAACACTACAAGAATGCCGATGGGCGCCACATAGCGCATCAAAAACAAGGTCAGGGCAAACAGCGCCGGATTGCGGATCGACAATTCGTCGCGCACCGCTCCCCGATTCATGACCCAACCCGCAAACACCACAAAACACAATCCACCGAGCGGCAACATGATCCGCGAGGTGAAGAAATCGATCACGCCAAAGAAGTCCAGGCCGCTGTGCGCACCCCATTGGTAGAGGTGGAACCCGGCGCCGTCGTTCACAAAAAACTTGGCCTGCTTCCAGATATTGAAGGAAAACACCGTCCCCAGGCCAACAAACCAGCAACTGAAGGCCAGCCAGAACGTCACCCAGCCCCGGCGGATTTTCGTCCGTTCAACCAGGTACGCGACCATCGGTTCAAGCAGCGAGATCGCCGAACTCCAGGCGGCAATGGCCACCAGGACAAAAAACACCACCCCCATCACCTGGCCGAACGCCACATTACCAAAGGCAAAAGGCAGGCTGACAAACATCAGCCCAGGCCCCTCACTCGGGTTCAAGCCGCCGGCAAACACAATCGGAAACAACGCCAGGCCGGCCAGCAGCGAAACAAAGGTGTCCAGCAGGGCAACCCCGACCACGGTGCCGGAGATCGACGAATCCTTGGGCATATACGCACCGTAGATCATGATCGAGCCCACGCCCACGCTCAGGGAAAAGAACGCATGCCCCATGGCGGGCAACAGGCCGCCAAGGACTTTCGCCGAATCGAAGTCGAACATGAAATGCACGCCCTCCATGAAATGCCCGGTGGTCATGCTGTAGCCCAGCAACACCAGGAGCATCACGAACAACAGCGGCATCATGATCCGCAGGCTGCGCTCCAGCCCCGCCACCACCCCCTTGGCAATGACCGCCGCCGACAGCAGCATGAACAGGCTATGCCAGAGTGTCAGGCGCCACGGGTTGGCGATCACCCCCTCAAAGTAGGCGCCGACCTGATCGGCCGCCACACCCTGGAAATCCCCCCGGCCCATGCTGATGATGTAATCCAGGGACCAGCCACCGACCACGCTATAAAAAGACAGGATCAGCAACGCCGTGATCATCCCGGCAAATGCCCCCCAGGACCATTTCGCCGAATGCCCCGCCTCCAACGCCAGTACCTTCAAGGCGTTCGCCGGACTTTGCCGGGCTCGGCGGCCAATCAGGGTTTCCGCCAGCATCACCGGCAGGCCGATCAACGCGATACACGCCAGGAACACCAGGACAAACGCACCGCCGCCATAGACGCCGACCATGTAGGGGAATTTCCAGATGCTTCCCAGGCCCACGGCCGAGCCGGTTGCAGCGAGTATGAATACCCAACGGCTCGCCCAACTACCGTGGACTGAAACCTTGTCTGACGACATCGACACTACGCCCAACCACTAAAAAAGAGGGCGCATTGTCCGGGATTCACTCAATGCGCTCAAGCACGCAGGATCCCCGTAGCCGACTCGCGCGCAACTGCCTATAATGCCGCCCCTATGGCTAAACAGAAGAAACACCCAACAGGGACCATCGCGCAGAATAAAAAGGCGCGACACGATTACTTCATCGAACATCGGTTCGAGGCTGGTCTGGTCCTGGCCGGCTGGGAAGTAAAAAGTCTGCGGGCGAGCAAGCTGCAACTGGTCGACAGTTATGTGCTGCTCAAGGATGGCGAGGCCTGGCTGCTCGGCAGCCACATCACGCCCCTGATGACCGCCAGCACCCACGTCATTGCCGACCCGGTGCGCACTCGCAAATTGCTGCTCAACCGGCGCGAGCTGGAAAAGCTGGCAGCTGCCGTGCAGCAAAAAGGCTATGCGTGCGTATGCCTGTCCTGGTACTGGAGCAAGCACATGGTCAAGTGCGAGATCGCTCTGGGCAAGGGCAAGAAGGAATACGACAAGCGCGATACCGAGCGCGAACGTGATGCCGGCCGCGAGCTGCAGCGTGCGGTACGCAACAAGGGCAAGGAAGACTAACTTCTTGCCTTGAATTGATCGTGCCCACGCCCTGCGTGGGAACGATCATGATCACATCCCCTTGCGCCGCTCCGCCCGGGCCTCGCGCTGCACTTGCTGCCGCACCTCCTCCAGCACCTCCTGCACATACAGGATATGGCGACTGGAAACCTCTCTTGCCTGTTCGGCGCGCCCCTCGATAATCGCCAGGTACAACTCCCGGTGCTGAGTGATCAGCATGTCGCGGGTTTCCGTGCGTTGCTGGTACATACCGCCGATGTTAGTCACCACGTTGCGCTTGAGCAGATCGAACAGCCCGCGAATGGTGTGCAGCAACACCGCGTTGTGGCTGGCCTCGGCAATCGCCAGGTGAAACCTGGCGTCCGCAGCCCCCTCCTCCGCCCGGCTCACTTCATCGTGACGGGTGTAGCAGTCCTGCAACTCATCGAACGCCGCCGTCAATCGCTGACGGTCGACCTCAGTCGCCCGCAACGCCGCGTAGTAGGCGCATGAAGCTTCCAGGGTGTGACGAAATTCCAGCAAGTCACGCTGGGCTTCGGGGTTGCTCTCCAGCAGGTGCAGCAGGGGATCGCTGAAGGTCGAGCCCAGGGATTCGACCACATAATTGCCGCCACCCTGACGACTGACCAGCAAGCCCTTGGCTGTCAATTTCTGGATCGCCTCGCGCAGCGAAGGCCGCGACACCCCAAACTGTTCAGCCAGGGCGCGCTCTGCCGGCAGCCGCTCCCCGGACTTCAGCGTGCCCTCGAGAATCATCCCTTCGAGCTGCTCGACAATATCGTCAGACAAACGGCGCTGACGAACCTGATCAAACCCCATAACTCATTCTCCACCATCCCGACGGCTCGCCGGGCTCTCTATTCTGGCCTATTGACGCCGCGCCAGCACCTACCAGAGCACATTTGATCGAGCGGATCAGATGGCCCCTGCACCGCTCATTCGACAAAAGTTTTAGGGCGGCAAATTGACACACCACCCACAAGGCTTTTAACCTAGCCCACAGCGATTGTAAATTGGTCTTACCAATTATCCAAGTACGCGTTCAGTGCCTGACCAACAACAATTAGGGGCCACCCCATATGCAAACCTGGCAACAGCTCTACAGCCCGCTCGGCAGTCTCGGCTTGTCCGCGCTCGCGGCCGTTATCCCCATCGTATTTTTCTTCCTGGCCCTGGCCGTGTTCCGCCTCAAAGGACACGTCGCCGGCAGCATCACTCTGGCGTTGTCGATCCTGGTGGCAATCTTCGCCTTCCAGATGCCGGTCGACATGGCCTTCGCCGCCGCCGGTTATGGCTTTGCCTACGGACTGTGGCCGATTGCCTGGATCATCGTGGCCGCCGTGTTCCTCTACAAACTGACGGTCAAGAGTGGCCAGTTCGAAGTGATCCGCAGCTCCGTGCTGTCGATTACCGATGACCAGCGCCTGCAAGTGCTGCTGATCGGCTTCTGCTTCGGCGCTTTCCTCGAAGGCGCGGCAGGCTTCGGTGCACCGGTGGCCATTACCGCCGCCTTGCTGGTGGGCCTTGGCTTCAATCCGCTGTACGCCGCCGGCCTGTGCCTGATTGCCAACACCGCACCCGTGGCGTTTGGCGCACTGGGCATCCCGATCATCGTCGCCGGCCAGGTGACGGGCATCGACGCCTTCAAGATCGGCGCCATGACCGGCCGCCAGCTGCCGCTGCTGTCGCTGTTCGTGCCGTTCTGGCTGGTGTTCATGATGGACGGCATGCGCGGCGTGCGGGAAACCTGGCCAGCCGCTCTGGTGGCCGGCCTGAGCTTCGCCATCACCCAGTACTTCACCTCCAACTTCATCGGCCCGGAACTGCCGGACATCACCTCGGCCCTGGCCAGCCTGATTTCCCTGACCCTGTTCCTCAAGGTCTGGCAGCCAAAACGTACCGCTGGCGCGCAGATCGCCGGTGTCACTTCGGACGCCGTAGTCACCGCCAGCGTCGGTGGTTTCGGGCAGAAACGCACCAGCGTGGCTTCGCCCTACAGCCTGGGTGAAATCATCAAGGCGTGGTCGCCGTTCCTGATCCTCACCGTGCTGGTGACCATCTGGACCCTCAAGCCCTTCAAGGCGATGTTTGCCGCTGGCGGCTCGATGTACAGCTGGGTGTTCAACTTCGCCATCCCGCACCTGGACCAGATGGTGGTCAAGGTCGCCCCGATCGTCACCAACCCGACGGCCATTCCGGCGGTGTTCAAGCTGGACCCGATTTCGGCGACCGGCACGGCGATATTCTTCTCCGCACTGATCTCGATGTGGGTACTGAAGATCAATTTCAAAACTGGTCTGACCACTTTGAAAGAGACCTTCTACGAACTGCGCTGGCCGATTCTTTCGATCGGCATGGTGCTGGCGTTTGCCTTCGTCACCAACTACTCGGGCATGTCGTCGACCATGGCCCTGGTCCTGGCAGGCACCGGCGCGGCGTTCCCGTTCTTCTCGCCGTTCCTCGGCTGGCTGGGCGTGTTCCTGACCGGCTCGGACACCTCCTCCAATGCCCTGTTCAGTTCGCTGCAAGCGACCACCGCGCACCAGATCGGCGTCAGCGACACCTTGCTCGTGGCCGCCAACACCAGCGGCGGCGTAACCGGCAAAATGATCTCGCCACAATCGATCGCCGTGGCCTGCGCCGCGACCGGCCTGGTGGGCAAGGAATCGGATCTGTTCCGCTTCACCCTCAAGCACAGCCTATTCTTTGCAACCATCGTCGGCCTGATCACACTGGCCCAAGCCTATTGGTTCACTGGCATGCTGGTGCACTAAACAAAAGCGAAAGAACCGACGCCGTGGCCCGCCTGCGGCGTCTGCAACTCACAACCCGGTCTGCAAGGTTGCTGAAAGCTTGTCGCTTTACAGTCAGCAACCGCAGCAGACGGATAACCGGGCCCACCCGGAGACACGCCTGATGAGCGAGCTTTTCTACAACGCGGTGCCGAACGCGACGCGGGTTGCCCCGCCACTGCCTGAACCGCGCCAGTACCCCAGCGTAAAACCGCCACGGGTCTACCTGTTCGGCACCTGCGTGGTCGACCTGTTCTATCCCGAAGCCGGGATGGACGCGATTCACCTGCTGGAGCGCGAAGGCATTCGCGTGGAGTACCCGCAAGGCCAAAGCTGCTGCGGACAACCGGCCTACACCTCGGGTTACACCGAGCAGGCACGGACCGTGGCGCGCTCGCAACTGGCGTTGTTTGCCGGGGATTATCCGGTGGTGGTGCCGTCGGGTTCCTGCGCCGGCATGCTGCGCGAACACTACGCCGACTTGTTCAAGGACGAGCCGGACACTTTGCTGCACGTCCAGGCGCTCGCCGCCCGGACATATGAATTGGCCGAGTTCCTGCTGTTTGTCTGCAAGGTGCAGCTCAAGGACAGCGGCGCACCGGTCAAGGTGGCCCTGCACACGTCGTGCTCGGCACGCCGCGAGATGAACACCCACCTGCACGGTCGCGAGTTGTTGGCGCAACTGAGCAACGTGGAACGGGTCAACCACGATCACGAAAGCGAATGTTGTGGCTTTGGCGGGACGTTCAGCGTCCGTATGCCAGACATTTCCGGCGCGATGGTGGCGGACAAGACCCGGTCGTTGAAGGAATCCGGCGCCCACCAGGTACTCAGTGCCGACTGCGGTTGCTTGATGAACATCAACGGCTCGCTCGAGAAACAGCAGGCAGCGCTACGTGGCCAACACTTGGCCAGCTTCCTCTGGCAGCGAACCGGAGGTGCCCGATGAGCACTTCCACGATTATTCCGACGGTCAGCGTCGACGAAGATTTTCGCGCCCGGGCTCACAAGGCTTTGGACGACCAGCAACTGCGAAACAACTTTCGCACTGCGATGGATTCACTGATGACAAAACGGGCAGCGTCCTTCAGCGATGCCCACGAAAGAGAACATTTGCGCGCGCTGGGCAATGCTGTCCGCGCCCGCGCGTTATCCAAGCTGCCCGACCTGCTCGAGCAACTTGAACAGAACCTGACCCGCAACGGTGTGACAGTGCACTGGGCGGAAACGGTGGACGAGGCCAATGGCATCGTCCTCAAGATCATCCGCGCTCACGAGGCGCGGCAAGTGATCAAGGGCAAATCGATGGTCAGCGAAGAGATGGAGATGAACCATGTCCTCGCTGAACAGGGCATTGAATGCCTGGAATCGGACATGGGCGAGTTCATCGTCCAGCTCGACCACGAGAAGCCTTCACACATTATTATGCCGGCGATCCACAAGAATGCCGGTCAGGTCGCGTCCTTGTTCCACGACAAACTTGGCGTGGAGTACACCAAGGACGTTGACCAACTCATTCAGATCGGGCGCAAAGTCTTGCGCCAGAAATTCTTCGAAGCCGACATCGGCGTCTCCGGCGTCAATTTCGCCGTGGCTGAAACCGGCACCCTGCTGCTGGTGGAAAACGAAGGCAACGGCCGCATGTCGACCACCGTACCGCCGGTGCATATCGCCGTCACCGGGATCGAGAAAGTCGTCGAGAACCTGCGCGACGTGGTCCCGCTGCTGTCGCTGCTGACCCGCTCGGCCCTCGGCCAGCCGATCACCACCTACGTCAACATGATCTCCGGTCCGCGCCAGGCCCACGAGCTCGACGGCCCGCAGCAAGTGCACCTGGTGCTGCTGGACAACGGCCGCAGCCAGGCCTTCGCCGACAGCGAACTGCGCCAGACCCTCAACTGCATCCGCTGCGGTGCCTGCATGAACCACTGCCCGGTCTACACCCGCATCGGCGGCCACGCCTATGGCGAGGTCTACCCTGGGCCGATCGGCAAGATCATCACCCCGCACATGGTCGGCCTGGCGAAAGTCCCCGACCACCCGAGCGCGTCCTCCCTGTGCGGCGCCTGCGGTGAAGTGTGCCCGGTGAAAATCCCGATCCCGGCCCTGCTGCGCCGCCTGCGCGAAGAGAACGTCAAGGCACCCGACACCCCGCACCAGGTCATGCGCGGCCAGGGCAGCAAGTACTCGCGCAAAGAGCGTTTCATCTGGAACGCCTGGGCCAGGCTCAACAGCTCGCCAACCCTGTATCGGCTGTTCGGCTTCTTCGCCACCCGTCTGCGCGCCCTCACGCCGAACAACCTTGGCCCCTGGACGCAAAACCACAGCGCGCCAAAACCGGCCGCCCGCTCACTGCACGACATGGCCCGCGAGCATCTGGGCAAACAGGGGGATCGCTGATGAGTGCCAAACAGAACATTCTCGCCAAGCTGCGCCACAGCCTGACGGGCACCACACCCGTGCCCGACAACTTCGATGAAGCACTGGTGACCGAGCCCTACACCTACACCGCCGAACAACGCATCCCACAACTGCGCAAGCTGATGGAAGCGGTGCACACCGAAATCCACCTGACCTCGGCTGACAGCTGGCCGGCATTGCTCGCGCAGCTGTTGGCCGAGCGCCAGTTACCCAGCCTGTTGATCGCCCCGACCACCGCCCACGGGCAACGCGTCACCCAGCACTGGGCGCAACATCCCGGGCTGCCGACGCTGAAAGCCTACGACCGGCCGGTAGAACAGTGGAAAGCCGAGTTGTTCAACGACACCCCGGCCAGCCTGACCGCCACCCTCGGCGCCATCGCTGCCACCGGTAGCCTGATCCTCTGGCCGACCCGCGAAGAACCGCGCTTGATGAGCCTGGTGCCGCCGGTGCATTTCGCCCTGCTCAAGGCCAGCGAAATCCGCGACAACTTCTATCAGGTACAACGCGAGTTCAACTGGGCCCAAGGCATGCCGACCAACGCGCTGCTGGTGTCCGGCCCATCGAAGACCGCCGATATCGAGCAAGTCCTGGCGTACGGCGCCCACGGTCCGAAAGACCTGGTGGTACTGATCCTGGAGGACCAATGACCCTACCGACGGCTTTCCTGCGCGATGTGCAGCAACTGATTCCCCGCGAGCGGCGTTTCGACGACCCGCTGTCGACCCTGGCCTTTGGCACCGACGCCAGCTTCTACCGGCTGATCCCGCAACTGGTGATCCGCGTCGAGTCCGAAGACGAAGTGGTCAGCCTGCTGCAATTGGCCCAGCGCGACCGCGTCCCGGTGACCTTCCGCGCGGCCGGCACCAGCCTGTCCGGCCAGGCCATCAGCGACTCGGTACTGATCGTGCTGGGGGATAACTGGAACGGCCGCGAGATTCGCGGCCAAGGCACCCAGATCCGCCTGCAGCCGGGCGTCATCGGCGCTCAGGCCAACGCCTGGCTGGCTCCTTTCGGGCGCAAGATCGGCCCGGACCCGGCCTCGATCAACGCCTGCAAGATCGGCGGCATCGTCGCCAACAACGCCAGCGGCATGTGCTGCGGCACCGCCCAGAACACCTACCACACCCTGGCCGGGATTCGCCTGGTGCTGGCCGACGGCAGTCGCCTGGACAGCGAGGACCCCGCCAGCGTCGCGGCCTTTCGCGTCAGTCACGCCGACCTGCTGGAGCGCCTGGCGACCCTGGGTCGCGAGACCCGGGCCAATGCCAGCCTGGCGGCGAAAATTCGCCATAAATACCGTCTGAAAAACACCACCGGCCTGTCACTCAATGCCCTGGTGGACTACGACGAGCCTGTGGATATCTTGAGCCACCTGCTGGTGGGCTCCGAAGGCACCCTGGGCTTCATCAGCGCGGTGACCTACGACACGGTGATCGACCATCCGCACAAAGCCTCGGCGCTGATCGTCTTCCACGACGTGGAAACCTGCTGCACCGCCGTCACCGTGCTGAAAAGCCAGCCGGTCTCGGCGGTGGAACTGCTGGACCGCCGCAGCCTGCGCTCGGTGCAGGACAAACCCGGGATGCCGGCGTTCGTCCAACAACTGTCGAGCCAGGCCTGCGCCTTGCTGATCGAGTCCCGCGCCGCCACGTCGGCGCTGCTGGAGGAACAGCTGGCGCAGATCATGAGCTCGTTGGCGCCCTTCCCAGTGGAAAAGCAGGTCGACTTCACCCAGGACCCCGCGGAAAACGCCAAGCTCTGGGCGATCCGCAAAGACACCTTCCCCGCCGTCGGCGCGGTGCGCAAAACCGGGACCACGGTAATCATCGAAGACGTTACCTTCCCGGTGGAGCAACTGGCAATCGGCGTCAACCGCCTGATCGAGCTGTTCGACAAACACCACTACGACGAAGCGATCCTGTTCGGCCACGCCCTGGAGGGCAACCTGCACTTCGTCTTCACCCAGGGCTTCAACAGCCCGCAAGAAGTCGCCCGCTACCAGGCGTTCATGGACGACGTGGCACAACTGGTGGCCGTGGAATTCGGTGGCTCGCTCAAGGCCGAACACGGCACCGGGCGCAACATGGCACCCTTCGTCGAACTGGAATGGGGCAGCGATGCCTACCAGTTGATGTGGCAGCTCAAACGCCTGCTCGACCCCAACGCCATCCTCAACCCGGACGTGGTCCTCAGCGACGACCCGCAGATCCACCTCAAGCACCTCAAGCCCTTGCCGGCTGCCGACGAGATCGTCGACAAATGCATCGAGTGCGGCTTCTGCGAGCCGGTCTGCCCGTCCAAAGGCCTGACCCTGAGCCCGCGCCAGCGCATCGTGATCTGGCGCGACATCCAGGCGAAAAAACGCGCTGGCATCGACACCCGTGAACTGGAAGAAGCCTACCAATACCAGGGCCTCGACACCTGCGCGGCAACCGGCCTGTGCGCGCAACGCTGCCCGGTGGGCATCAACACCGGCGAGCTGGTGAAAAA
Source organism: Pseudomonas sp. Irchel 3H3 (assembly GCF_900187635.1). Lineage (NCBI taxonomy): Bacteria > Pseudomonadati > Pseudomonadota > Gammaproteobacteria > Pseudomonadales > Pseudomonadaceae > Pseudomonas > Pseudomonas sp. Irchel 3H3. The sequence goes on from NZ_FYEC01000016.1 coordinate 76,280, forward strand.
ACTGCGCAGCCGCAGCGCCACCCATGTGAAAACCGCTAGTTGGCTGGAAGGACATTTCGCCACGGCTCTGCAAGGCGCGCGCTTCACCCTGCACGTGGCCAACGGCGCGCGGATGCTGCTGGGCGCGCCACGCCTGAGCAAACTCTCGGCCCGCCTCAGCCAACTGTCGAAAGGGCAGATTCCGCAGTGGAGCAACGCCATGCCCCAGCCGGAACGGGCGATCCGTTTCAGCCCGACGGTCAGCGATGCACGCCCGCGAGTGGTCTACCTGGCGGCCTGCGTCTCACGCGCCATGGGCCCGGCAGCGGGCGACAAGGAGCAGACCTCGCTGTACGACAAAACCCGCGGCCTGCTGGAAAAAGCCGGCTACCAAGTGGTGTTTCCGGACAACCTCGACAACCTCTGCTGCGGCCAGCCATTCGCCTCCAAAGGCTACGCCGAACAAGCCGAACACAAACGCCAGGAACTGCTCGGCGCCCTCCTCCACGCCAGTCGCGGCGGGCTCGATCCAATCTACTGCGACACCAGCCCCTGCACCCTGCGCCTGATGCAGGACCTGGGCGACACACGCCTGGACCTCTACGACCCGGTGCGTTTCATCCGCAGCCACCTGCTGGAGCGCCTCGACTTCACCCCGCAAGACGCCCCAATTGCCGTGCACGTGACCTGCAGCACCCAGCACCTGGGCGAAAGCCAGGCGCTGATCGACCTGGTCCGGCGTTGCAGCAACAACGTGGTGATCCCCGAAGGCATCCACTGCTGCGGGTTTGCCGGCGACAAAGGCTTCACCACCCCCGAGCTGAACGCCCACTCACTGCGCACCCTCAAGGACGCCGTGCAGCATTGCAGCGAAGGCATCTCCACCAGCCGCACCTGTGAAATCGGCCTCAGCCAGCACGGCGGGATCGACTACCACGGCCTGGTCTACCTGGTAGACCGCGTGACCCAGGCCCGCCCGGCATAGGGCCTACCTGGGGTGGGTGTATGTAGACGCGAGCCTGCTCGCGATGAACTCAACAAAAAACCGGTGCTGACTGATTCAACCCGCCGGCCCCGAGTTCATCGCGAGCAAGCCGCCAGCGGGCACCCGCCCCTACTGTTTCGGCAAAACCGCAAAAAAAAACCGAATTCCTGCGTGCGTCTATAGTCATCTAGCTAAGCCCTGCAAAAGAGCTTAACCCCCTCGGCCAGCAGCCCCATCGACCGGCAGCACCGAGCCCTCATGCACAAGGAGATACCCATGAAGCACTCTGCAATTGCTGGATTGTTCATCACCGCTGCACTGTTGGCCTCGCCGGTGTTTGCAGCGGATGAAGACCTGTGCGATGGCAATATCCAGAAACTCCAGGATGCCATCGCCACCGCGCCCGCCACCTCGGAAAACGCCATGGACAACGCCAAGGCGGCGCTGAAGAAAGCACAGGAAGCCAAGGCTGCCGGTAACACCAAAGATTGCATCGACATCACCACCGGGACCCTGACCAAAATCCAGACCCGTACCCCCGACAAGGGCTGATGCGCGCTCAAGGCCAACCTTCGGGTTGGCCTTATCGAACGCGTTGGCGTACACTGCACAGGCTTGCTGCTCAAATTGATCCACAGAGCAGTGGGCTCGGGGCCGTTTAGGATTCGACGCCGGTTGCGAAACTTTAGGTGCATGCCGAGTTGGTAACAGAACTCGTAAATCCACTGTTGCAACTACTTATAGTTGCCAATGACGAAAACTACGGCCAGGAATTCGCTCTCGCTGCGTAAGCAGCCTTAGCCCTGAGCTTCTGGTACCTTCGGGTCCAGCAATCACCAGGGGATGTCTGTAAACCCAAAGTGATTGTCATATAGAACAGAATCGCCGTGCAGTACGTTGTGGACGAATCGGCTAAAACTTACACAACTCGCCCAAAGCACCCTGCCCTTCGGGTCGCTGAGGGTTAACTTAATAGAAACGGCTACGCATGTAGTACCGACAGCGGAGTACTGGCGGACGGGGGTTCAAATCCCCCCGGCTCCACCACTTCATCATCTAAAGACGTCCACGGACGTCTTTTTTTGTGCCTGGAATTCCGTGAAATTAGGGGCTTAAGCGCTACAGGGTTTTGTAGAGGATTTTTGAGCTCAAGCCGTTTGGGTATTCCATGGTTGCGCTGATCACTCATCGCTGGCTGAGCAGCCGCGACGGAAAAACTTTCGAGGTCGGCCATGTTTCGCCTCACTGACGCGGTACGCCGCGACTAGGCGCAACATCAATCACAACCTGAATCACGGCGTGTTGCCGCAGATGTCGCAACCCTATCTCCACGCGCTAGGCCAGAAACGACACGGGTTGTCGCCAGTGTCGCCACACCACCACTGGAGCCTAAGCACCTTGCCCGGCCGATCTAGCGACTGCTTGAGGAGGAGCACTGCTGCAACACTACGAGAACGCTCTCCTGATCCGCCCGACACACTGGCAGCAGGTGGACAGGATCAGCCACCCCACTGGAAAGCCCTGCTCCGCTTTCTGCAAACAAACGAAAACGGTGATGACGATAGCACTGGTCGGTCGGCGTGAGGGTCGCAACTTTGGCTATGGCCGCCAGCTGAGCTATGCCGGCTCACAAGCGCTAAAAGATTTGTTTGCCGGCGGCCACTTCGCCACGGTCAAAGCGCATAGCGATCGCTGGCAAGCGTTCGTGCGTTGGTGTCGATCAGAGGACGGTCCCGGTTACAACGATGCGCGCCAGATCGATCGACAGACGCTACAAGACTACGCCGCGTATCTGCGCCAGCAGATCCAGCAAGGTGAACTCTGCATCGCCACCGCGCAGAACCGCCTGAGCAGCGTCAACCGCACCCTCGCTGCGCTGCGCGGTGATCAGGACGTCAGGATCGCCAGTCCGAGCCAGGCGTTAGGACAGCAGCGCTCGAGCGTACGCACCCGCGCGCCGGACGGCCAAGACCACCAACTGGTGCGGCGAGTACTCGAGACGCTTGGCAAACAGCAACACGAGCGGGTGGCCGCGATTGTCCTTTTGGCCCGAACAACCGGTATGCGCCTGCGCGAAGCGATTCTGGCTGACCTGCCACGCTTGCACCGCGAAGCCGAGCACTTTGGCCGCATCAATATCCAGGACGGCACCAAAGGCGGCCGCTCAGGGGCTTCCGCGCCGCGCTGGATCGTGGCCAATGAAGAGGTGAAAGCGGCCCTGCAGTTGGCTCGTCATGCGTCGCCGCCCGGCAGCCGCAACTTGCTGGCCCGAGACGAGAGCTACGCCGTATTCCTGCAACAGACCGTACTCCCTGCCCGCGAAACGCTGCATGAACACGGACTGAAGGGTTTTCATGAACTGCGAGCGGCCTACGCTTGCGAGCGTTACGAGCAGCTCACGGGCCATGCCGCCCCGGTCAATCGTGGCCACTGCTATCGCATTGACCGCGACCTTGATCAACTGGCGCGCCAACAGATCAGCCTTGAGCTTGGGCATAACCGGAACGATGTGGTTTCGGCCTACATTGGAGGTCGAGCGTGACCAAGCCCTTCGATATGGCGCTGTTCTTGAGCGGCGTACTGACTGGCTCGAAGGCCACCCAGCAACGACACCTACGGCAAGCCCGAATCATGCAAGCTGCCATTCAACAGCGATGGCAGCGAGATAATCCTTGGACCTGGCAGCTCAAGCATTTGCGCTGGTTTCTCACTCAGCACCTGAAAGACCATACCGACGCCACCCGGTATTACTATCGACTCACAGCTCTATTGCTCTGGAAGCGATTAGGGAGAGTCCGAGAGCTGCTGATGTGATATTCGACGAGTCCTAGCCTAGCCCACCAGTCGCACTTACAATCGGGCTAGTGCAACCTCACTCTTTCCAAACCTCAGCAGCCAACGGCAACTCATTCAACTCGGCACGGGCCTCACGCCAAGTTGGAAAATGCTCCCCGAGGATCGAGATAAAGCGCTCATTGTGAGTGGGCTCAAGCAGATGAACCATCTCGTGGACGATCACGTACTCAAGCAGGTCTTTCGGCTTTTTCACCAACTCGGTGTTCAGTCGAATGTTCCCTGCCTGATGGTTACAGCTGCCCCATTTGGTTTTCATCCGCTGCAGGTAATAACCGGCCACCTTCACCTTCAGCTTACGCTCCCACTTCCTGATCAACACCGGCACCACGGCGTGCAGTTGCAGCTTCTGCCATTCATGTATCACTTCGGCACGCTTATGCGCATCACTGCCGGGGCGCACAGTTAAGGTAATGCGTTTGTGGTCGAGTACCACCGATGGCTTGGCGTCCTGGTGGTTAACCACCATCAGGTAACGTCGACCCCAAACATAGTGGCTTTCTCTTTCCACAAACTGACGCGGTGCCTCACGCGCCTGCGCTTCCAGTTTGCTCTGCTGCTCGCGGATCCAGCCCAGCCTGGAAATAGCATAAGCCCGAGCGACTTCAATCCGCGTGCTTGTTGGGGCAACTAACGTTACCCGCCCCTCTGGCGGGTGCACACTCAGGTGGACATTCTTGATGTCTTTCCTGGTCACCGAAATTGAAATATCGCCCAGCTCAATAATCTCGTTCATCAATATCCCTGTTGGTTCTTGATGATCTCGAATATTGCCAAAGTTGCTACACGGTCACGCCCCATCAGAGGAAACAGCGCATTAAGAACCTGCGCTTCCCGCGCAGGGTCTCCTCGCCAGGATGAAGGGGCCGATCCGCGCATCGCCAGATCAATATCCAAAGCCAGTTTCACCTTTGCCTCTTCATCTATCGGGCACTGGAAGGTGGTCGTTGCAATGCTGTCCAGGTTGTTGAACAACACGATGGCTTCCCGATGCCCGTTCAATGCAGCGGGAGAGCTTCCTGGTCCTTTCTGCCCCAACTGTCTGACCAGCGCCTCGGCCTTGCGCAAAAACTCCTCGTAAGCGGCAGCATCTTCACGACTCTGTTTGATCAGATCCTCAAGCAACCGTGACATACCCTCGTAGAACTTCGGGTCTGTCAGTTGTTCACGAATGATGGTCTTGCGCACGTTGTTGATAATGCCTTCGGCAATCGCCCCCTTGGAAAGGTTGCCTTTGGCATTGAGCTTTTTGGCGATGGCATCGTGAACGCCAGTCTGAACGATCAGTTCAACCAGCGAAAAATTATCGACCGTGTTCATCGGATCGGCGTGGTCTGCCTGAATATAAGTATTGAGCAGATGCCGCATGTCCGATTCGAAGGGTTTGATATCCAATTCTTCGCCGGAGTGTTTTTTTATCGCCTCACGCAGGTCTGCATAGAACTGCACTTCAGTCTGCAGCTTGCCGGCTTCAGCAGCCGAGTAACCGGCTTCTGTCAGGTGCTGCGCCAAGTCGGCAAACGCCCGCACAAATGAAGCCACCATTTTATAGAAGGACACCCGCAGTGCTTCGGTCCCATCCAGCGCATTGGCGTTAGCGGCGGCACCACAGAAATAGTGGATAAACTGTTCTACCTCACGCGGCGGAGCCACGGGGGCGCACAAATAACTCAATGCCTCACGGGCAGCATCCAGCTGCTTCTTCCCCTCGACCAGCCAATTCTTCAGCTCAACGTTGTTACTGCCCCCGCTGCCTGCGTCGACATCCAGCTCGTCAGAGGTGTACACCGAAATGGCGTCTTGCACGTCGCCGAACAGCTCTTTGAAATCGACGATATAGCCAAAGTCCTTGTCATCACCATCGAGCCGATTGGTGCGGCAAATTGCCTGGAACAGGTTATGGTCCCGCAGCTCGTTATCCAGATAGATGTAGGAGCAACTAGGTGCATCGAAGCCAGTCAGCAGCTTGCTGACCACGATGAGTAGCTTCAGGTTGGCCGGTTCCTCAATGAAGCGACGCTTGGTCTCTTCTTCATAAGCGGTGGTGGTCTGGCCCGGCTTCAGCACGTACTGCGTGTAGGTATCGAACTTGTAACGCTCATCGCTTTGCTTCGGCTCGCGGGAAATTGCGTTGTGGTTCGGCTCATAGGACGTGACGATGCCGCAATACGTGCCGAAATAGGTGTTCTTAAACAACCGAAAGTAGTGACAGGCATCATAGATGCTGGCGGCCACCAGAATGGCCGCCCCTCGGTCATTGTTCAGTCGTGGCTTTAAGCCAAAATCTTCAATGATACTAGCGACGATGCGCTGCTTACGCTCACCAGCACTCATGAGCGACTCCATAGTGGCCCATCGTTTGCGCAGGATCGATTTCTGGTAGTTATTCAGAGCTTTGGTTGCTCGTTCAAACCATGCATCGATTCCGTCCCGCGAAGTCAAACGCTGCGGTACGTCGCGCGCTTCATACTTAAGGTCCAACACCACCTTATCCGCCACGGCTTCATGGAATTTGTAGGTATGGATGTAAGTGCCGAACACATCGCGCGTAGTCTGCTTGTCCTTACGCAGCAGCGGTGTACCGGTAAAGCCAATAAACAGGGCATTGGCCAGCCACTGCTTCATTTGCTTGTTCATATCACCGCCTTGGGTGCGGTGGCATTCATCCACGAATACATAGAAGTGCCCATGCATGGGCGGCGGCGGTACGCTCAGATCAGGCTCAAACTTGTGCAGCAATGCGCAAAGCAGGCGCGGTGCGGCAGCTGAGAGCTTCTGTACAAGATCGGCGCGGGAGGTAATGCGTGGCGAGGGCGAGTCGTTACCGATTACCCCGGCATTACGCATCACCCCGGATATTTGCTTGTCCAGCTCATCGCGATCAGTAATAACCAGAATGCGCGCCTCAGGATCATACTCCAGCAACCACTTGGCGATCAGCACCATCAGGATGCTCTTACCACTGCCCTGGGTATGCCAGATAACCCCACCCTCTTTACGCCGAACCCTCTCTTGTGCGGCCTTTACTGCGGCGTATTGATGAGGGCGAGGAACCTTTTTGATTCCCGCATCGAAGATGATGAAATTGCGGATCAGGTCAAGCAGGCGCGACTTCTCGCACATCTGTGCCAACGGGCCATCGAGCAAGTAGCCAGACTGCGCTACTTCTGTACCTGGAAGCGACGGATAGTGCAGGGGCATCTCGCGCGCCACATTCAAATCTACTGACTCCAGGGTTACCGCTGCAGCCTTCCACTCGACAAAGAACTCGGCACGGGTCGTCACCGTGCCATAACGCAAGCCCTGAGAGTCACTGCCAGCGAAAACCAACTGCACTGTACTGAAGAAACCCTGGTTGAAGATTTCCTCCTGGTTGGTGATCAGTTGGTTAATACCATCGCCCACTTCTACCGAACTACGCTTGAGCTCAATCACACCGATGGCGATACCGTTCAGATAAATCACCAAATCAGGGCGGCGCTCATGACCACCGCGCAAGGTCACTTCTTCGGCAATGGCGAAGTCATTATCCTCAGGGTGCTCCCAATCAATCAGATGCACCGTTTCGTGGGCCTGCCCAACGGCTACCTGTACTGGTACGCCGTAACGCAGCAGTTGGTAGGTACGCAAATTAGCCTGATACAGCGTGATGCCCGTGGAATCAGCCGCTGTTATCAGCTTTTGCAGCGCCGCCGATATCTGTGCATCGGAGTAGCCACGCTGCTTCAGATTGGCCTGCAGCAGCTCGACTTCAATGTTGCGGTTCTGCCCACGCTTGCTCCACTCACCCAGATAGTCGTAGTCGAGACAATCAGGCCGCGACTTGTCCGTAAACAAAGCCAAAACACGATTCTGGGTGCGACGTTCAGAGCGAGGTTGTTGAATCATCAAGTGCATCCTGCAGGGTTTATTCGGTTACGTGTTTGCTGACGAGACTGTTGAGCAACACGTTATTCATTTGTTCGGAATGGACGCGTATGGCGTCGGCATCCCAAGGCTCGGTCTTCATCATCAAGTGCTGCTTAACACTATCGATGGTGTTGTTCCTATAAAACTCTTTCTTGGCCGCAGGCATGAAATTGCTCAGGCGAGAGTTCTTGCTGTGGCTGATCAGGCATAAATTACCGAACGAATTAAGCGTGTCTGCGTCGAGCCGAGCCTGTCCGTCTAATGGATTCTGCGGGTAATAATGCTCAACCGAACTACGGAAGGTGAATTCGTAGGATTTAACCGACTCCTCTGCCCTATGTTCAAGCCAAAGCAGGTAATCCAGAAAGTTGAACACCAGGTTGTTTTCAATGTTGCCGAACGTCAATCTGGACTCAATCTTGTCTGCCGCAATGCTTTCGCCGCGTGTCTGACAGATACCCCGGTTGGTATAGATCATCGCAAAGTAATCCAGGCCTGCCTCTTGGGCCAGAAAGCGGTCAAAGACAAACGCTTTGGCGACCGACTCCATGTGCTGCAGATAAACTTGAGCGTCAATCTGTTCAACATAAAACAGGTGGCGCAGCGCCGCATTCAGCCAGTGCTTGTAAACCAGCGTTGGCGTAGAAACATGAAACGCTGACAGCAACATCAGGATGCGGCGGTTGATGCCTTCATTGCCGTCCTCTTCGCCGAAGGTGTTCACATAACTCCCGCGACCAGTGCTGCTGTGATCGCCGCCTTTGTTCCACTTGAAGCGTTTGAGACTCCAACCATCCGAGCCCTTGATGAACTCGCGCTTGATTACATATTGATCAAACAGATACTTGCAACGCAGCAGGCTAAAGGTAAAACGCTTCACTGCCGCAACAGGGTCGGGTTCCTTAAGCACGTGGGTTTCAAAAGTATCGAGCAGGCGTTTGTCATCCAATGGGATGTCCGCTTTCGTATCGACACGCAGTACATGCAATAGAAAGTTGGGAAAATTAATCACCGTGTTGAAGCGATCTTGCGCCTCCTCACCTGACTCACCCTGCTTCGCAGCGGCCGGAACCTTGGCAATGATCTGATCAAGGGTCATGCGAGTGTCCTGCCGGGCAGTCACCTCCTGAGTTTTGTGTAGTACAGCCCGAAGTGAATCGAAGTCAGCGAGTAGAAACTGTCCCCAGTCCCCTTCGCCAAAAATGCTGCCACGTTGGCCAGGCGTGAAGCCCATTTGCACATAGCGCTCCATGTTTGCGCAGGCTTCCCATACCACATGCAGGCAATTCTGACTCTGCTCGCAGCCCTGCAACTGCTCCATCATCCGCGCCTTGAGCACCTCGTGCTTTTCCAGCTGCTCACCGCGGTTATTCATGATCTCGAAGTAATGGTTCAGGTCCGTATCCGTCGGTACCTTCACCCGCATGATTTGCACATAGCGGAACAGGTAGTCGGCAAACTGCTGAGGCGTAACGTCGTTCTCATTCAGTTTTTGGGGCAAGACTTTCTGGATAAGGCGGTAGCCATTGAGGATGCCGGTATTGATCTGCTTCTTGGTCAAAACCTCTGCGGGGTCGTCGTTGAACTTCTTCTCGAAGATGGCGGCAAAGGTTGCGCGCGAATGCTCGCGGCTATCGAAGTGGATACTCAGGTTTGAATACCAGGCAAGCTCGACAGCCTTGGTGTTTTTCAGATACGACGTCAGCAACGACAGGGTCGTCAGGCGTTGCTGACCGTCAATGGTTTCAAATACCGGGGTTTTACTGTCCGGGCGCTCATACACCACCAAGGTGCCAATGTAGTAATTGCGCGCTTTATCGTCCTTCTTCGGCAGGCAATCGATCACGTCCTGAATCAGCTGCGTGATTTCGCCCTCCTCCCAGGCGTAATTGCGCTGATACATCGGGATCACGTACTCGTCCCGACCGCTGAGCAGCGCCTTGATGGAGAGCTGACTGATTTCGCTACTCATAGTATTTCATCGCCTTGAACAGAGCTTCGATCTCATCGGTTCTGGTTGACTTCTGGCCGCTCAATACCGACAGGCTGCAATTAATAAAGTCAGCAGGACGTGTGGCTTCCTTGATCAACCTGAAAAGATTGTTCTCCAACACGTGGTTATCCATGCTGGCCAGCTGCACCACCTGCATCTTCAGGCGCAGGCTGTAGGCCCAGATGAATATCTTCTCGATGGCCCGGGAGATATCTGCGTGACCGAACTTGTCGATGTAGTAAATCAACAGGCAATCGAACATCGCCCGTACGTAGCAATCACCGGCGCGGGTTCTTGCCGGGTAGCTATTGAGGGTTTTCATGATGCTTTTCGCATAGCCATCCAGCCCTTCAGCACCCACCAGCTCATGCCCGTTCCAGGACTCGGCGCTGATCCGCGCCACTTTGCCCTGATAGTGGCTGATCAGCTCAAAAAAGCGCCGACCATTGATGATGATCTGATCCAGGTGGAAGGGAAAACCAAGCTCGCGCGAGTCGATCTTGCGCTCGTACTGCCCGTTGTAGTTATCCACAAAATGGTGGGCGATACGCAGCTGCTCCACATAGGGATAGCTGGCCACCGTATCGATATTCACGCCCTTGAATAAGTCGCTGTCATCCTTGCTGAAGTAGCGCGCCGAAACCCCTTTCGACCAATTACGGATGCGGTACAGGTATTGCGAGAACAGTGTGGCCAACGCCTCAGTGTCACTGTTTTCCCAATGCGCCACTGTGGCCGCCTTCAATGGCTCGTCACGCGGACTGAACTCACGCAGATGGTAAGCCTTGAGCAAGTCATGAGGCTCCAGATCCCGGCCACGCGCATTCTGCGAATCGAAGAACTGAAAAGCTTCCGACACATCGTTCAAGGCCACCGCCACGACCTGACACTTGTTCAGGAAGAAGTCGATATGCGCCTCGGTGAAGTCCGCACGGGAAACGATGCGAGCCACCTCAAGGTAATTGCTATGGATGTTCTTCTGCGATATCTCGCTGGTAAAGGTTGGGTTCACCATCGCTTGTTCAAGATTAAGCAAGCGATCCCGCAAGTCTTTGCGTTTGAGTTTTTCTTCTTTGTTCCGCTGGATCAACGCACGGGCTGCCAGCAGCAGGCTGATGGTCCGCTGCTGGCCATCGACGATGTTCCTGGTCCCACTTTCCTGGTGAAACACGATGGTACCCAAGCGGTAGGCGGACTTGTCCTTATGGATGGCGATATCGGAGAACAGTTGATTGATGTTCTTGCCAGTCCACTTGTAGGGGCGCTGGTACTGGGGAATATCCAGCGCAGAATCCATGAGCAGTTCGTAAACGCTGATGATCTTGCTGGATAGTTCGGTAGCCTGCTGCGCTGGGGTCGCGTCCATGCTCAGGTTTGTCATAGCAGTCGGGTTCTTCCGGTTAGCAGTTCTTGCATCATTCCTTGCTTTAGGGCACGGGTTTTGACCAGGCGATGCTCCAGCGTAGCCAGCTCGGCGTCCATATCGGACAGCACGGCGGCGATGGCAGCTTGTTCGGGCAGGGGTGGAAGCGAGAACTCTGTGCCGGTAATCAGGCCTGTATTGAGGTTCATCTGCGAACCGGTTTGACCATGTTTAGACCAATCCTGCTCGATCCACTTCAGCGTGTAGTAAATAAACAGCTTGTCTGCTTGAAGATCGTCGAATACGACGAATCCGTCGTGAATACATACGTCAATCTTAGTGATGACAGGCCTACCAACGGTAGCGCAGATGCTCATGATAAGACTTCCCCGGGCGACTGGACGGCTGTGTTGAACGCCCAATGGTGAGAGTCTTTGTGTAGTTTCGCGAAGGTACATCCCCGACTTCGTCACATCTGAGATGCGTACCCATCCGACGGAGGAGTTCTGATCGAACCAGACTGGGCTATCGATTGGACGCGGTGAGGCTCCACGCTGAATTCGAGCAACATCCCCCAGCCGCTTCACCATCCATTCTTCATAGAACCCAGGAAGACGGGTTTGGCCGGTGAGGAGCTGTTGCATGGTGGCCTGTTTGAGGTCGCGCTTCTTGGCGAGAAGCCGCTCCAACGCGCTCAGCAGTGCATCCACATCGCTCAACGCCATCGCGATGGCACGTTGTTCCGGGACGGGAGGAACAGGCATAGGTACTCCCATGAACTTCTCACGGGGAAGATGCGCGATGCTGGTCTGAGTTACATAATTCGCGAGCAGTCCACGATCAGACCACTGACGAAGTAACTCGACCATGAGCCGTGAATCGAAACCGCGAAGGGGTCGCAGACGGTGAAGGGCCTTCTGGTAATAACATTCCTCCAACGGCGAATTCCAAAGCGCAGCACGCCCGACATCACCACCTTCGCACACCAGCAAATCACCATCTCGAAGGCGATATTTTTCAAGGTCTGCACGAGTCATCGGAACAGTTGGAAGGTCACTGAGGTCAATTCGCCCCCACTGAACCGATTTATTACCTAGGTAGGGCTTAGGTATTCCGACGTTCTTTTCCGAGTCAAGCATCTTGCCGAGTTTAATTTCGAATTCTGCTCCGACCGTAGAGACATCCCAATCATCTGGAATTACCCCCACTTCCGTTTGCTTATAGCCCGCCTTCACTGCCATACCGCCCCCATCTTTTTCAGATGTTCTTCCACACGACTGGCAAGCATGGCCACTTCATCGGTGAGCTGTGGCAGCGGTGTGGCGTAGCGCTCGCTCAGCTCGCGGATGCGTCCGGTCAGAGTCTGAGAGACTCGGTCGAGTTCGCCCTGTACGGCAGCGGCCAGGGTGGCGACCCACTTATCATCCACCACCAAGCTTTTGATCTCGTCCTCGCCAAGCAGCGGGTATTTCGCGTGAATATTGTTCTCGAGGTCTTCCTCAGCCTTTTTGAGCTTGGCCTTAAGGCTGCTTTGCTGATCAATCAAGGCGTCGTATTCGGCCAATACCTTGAACTCATCCTCATAATCCGGATCCATGCCAATCTCGCGTTGGCGTGTCTTGATCGCTTTGGCGGTGATCTTCTGCTTGTCACCCTCGCCTTCGACCACTTCGCTGAGCGAGCCATCTTCCCCGCTGTGCTCTTCAAGCATTTCACTCATGCTTTGCTCAACGCTGGCAAGCCGGGCCTCAAGGTCTTCAATAGCGTTGCGCTCGGCCATGAAATAGCGGGCAATCAGAATCTCGACCGGAATCAGGTCCGACTTGAAGCGGCGCTTGCCTTGGCAGTAGTCAGGCTTCTCAGCCCAACCCAGCTTGTTGTTCTTATCCTTTACCTTGAGGATTTCACGCGCTTTAGCGGCGGCCTTCCAGCCGTCGGCACTGATCAGGTAGCAGTCGTCCTGCATGGTCTCGGCCCAGTAGTCCATCAGGTGCTGATAGATGTCGTAATGGTCGAGCAAGGGCGCTTTGGCGAAGGCAATGAGCAGGTCTTCGGACAGTGTGGCAATCAGCTCTTTAGGGTGGCTGTTGACTGCAAAGCTTTTCAACTGAGGGGTGCTGTCCGCCAGCCATTGGTTGAACAGCTTATCCACGCCAGCTTTGAAGGCATTGAACTGCGGATGGCCGAAAATGACCGATTTCACCTCAGGGCTGACCAGCTCAAAGTAACCGGGATGGTTGGCCGGCTTGAACAACGCCGCGCGCAGCGCTGGCATCACCTGCCAGTAGCTGTCAAAGGCGTCGATATCACGCTCGGGAATGCCACCGCGCAAATGGCCGTCGATATCCTGAATGTCCTCAGGCTCGGTACTGTCGACATAGCGCGGCAGGTTAAGGTTGAAATCGTTCTTCGGATCGCTGATTTCGTCAAAGGTCACCATGCGGGCGTAACGCGGGTCACTTTCATCCAGCCGGATAAAGATATCGACGATCTTGTGCACGTCCTGATCGCGCAGACGGTTCTTCGGGCCGTCCTTGATAAAGCCTTTGGCGGCATCGATCATGAAAACCCCTTTGCGAGCACCGGCGTTTTCCTTGTCCAGCACCAAAATGCAGGCAGGAATACCGGTACCGTAAAACAGGTTGGCCGGCAGGCCGATAATGGCCTTCAGATAGCCAGAGCGCACCAACTGCTCACGGATCACCGCCTCGGCATTACCGCGAAACAGTACGCCGTGGGGCAGAATGCAGGCACCTTTACCGGTACTTTTCAGCGAACGGATGATGTGCAGCAAGAAGGCATAGTCGCCCTGTTTGGCCGGCGGCTCGCCCCAGGCAAAACGCTGGTACGGGTCTTTAGCGGGTGTCAGGCCGACGCTCCAGGACTTGACCGAGAACGGCGGATTGGCCACTACGTAGTCATAGGTACGCAGCTGCTCACCGTCCTTGAACTTTGGCGTGGACAGTGTGTTGCCCTGCAAAATGTTGGCGGTTGGGAAGTCATGCAGGATCATGTTCATGCGGGCGAGACCGGCGGTGGTCACGTCCATCTCCTGCCCTTCCAAGGTGATGTGCTTGCCGGCCTGATCTGCCACTTTCAGCAACAGCGAGCCTGAACCGCAGGTGGGGTCATACACAGTTGTAGACCCCACAGCATTGGCCGGGCTAATACCAATGACCTTGGCGATGATGCGGCTGACTTCAGAGGGGGTATAGAACTGCCCCTTGCTCTTGCCGCTTTCGCTGGCGAAGTGGCGCATCAAATATTCGTAGGCGTCGCCGAGGATGTCGTCGTTGTCAGCACGGTTCTGCGAAAAATCCAGCTCGGGTTTCTGGAAGATGGCCACCAGATTGGTGAGCTTTTCCACCATATCCTTCCCCTCGCCGAGCTTATTCGGGTCGTTGAAGTCGGGAAAATCACTGCGGGCTAGCCGGGTATTGGCGTCAATCAGCGGCTGAATGATCTGTGTATTGATCTTATTGCCAATATCGGCGTTGCCCTTAAGAGCAACCATGTCCTTGAAACTGGCACCCGGTGGAATATTGACCGGCGGCGCGAAGTCATCCGAGTTGCCGTACTTGTCGGAGATGTACTTGATAAACAGCATGAACAGGACGTAGTCCTTGTACTGGCTGGCATCCATCCCACCGCGCAGCTCGTCGCACGAGGCCCAGAGGGAGGAGTAAAGATCGGATTTCTTGATAGCCATTGGCAATCCTGACTGGGGTAAAGAGTAAGTGCGCAGGCGCCCCCTGTTACGCGCTCGGGAATATGTCCATGGCGCAGGCATTAGACGGGGGTCGACGGATATTTGTAACGAAGCGGAGCTTTACCTGCGATTAATGGGTGAACCTTATCTACTGCGGTTTCGTCGGGCCAGCATTTCGCCCTTATTTCTGGTCTTCATCCACTACCACAAATCAATCACCCGGAAAGTCGCAGAAAGTGGGCGGCAGACTTGGATGCCGCGAACAGTAAGTCACTGAGCTTTCGGCGCCAATACTGGACGTGTGCACAGGTAAGTGATCCGCTCACATACCGATGGCACTATGCCGCCAGGCAGGCGTCACTTCGCTGTTTTTTTGATCATTTGCAAAGCTAAGGATGAACTTACTTGTACCCATAATTGACATATCGCCCAGCACTGATTTTCCGCAGGCGGGCTCAGCGTGCTTTCAGCAGCGCCTCAAAATCCGAAACCTGAATCTCCGAAGCCCCGCTCAACATGTCCCGCGCCAACGCTCGTCGTTTACTGAGCAACTCATCCAGTGTCGCTTCAAACGTCGGCATCTGTGCATCCCGAACCGTCGGGTAGTACACATACACATCCTTCTCCTGCCCAATCCGATAAGCCCGATCTGTCGCTTGATCTTCCTTGGCCGGGTTCCAACAACGAGTGAAGTGAATGACGTGGTTGGCCGCCTGCACGTTCACCCCAAACCCGACGGCGATGGTCGACAGAATGATCACTGCGAAACCAGGCTGCTCCTGGAATTGGTCGATCAGCTTCTGCCGACTATTGGCACTCTGACTGCTCGTACTGGTATCGCCATTGATCACGGTCGCCCGAAACCCGAAATGCTCCTGGATCGAGTGCTGCAACTCCCGCTGGATATCCCGCAACTCGGTGAAGACGATGACCTTGTCGCCGTTCCCGGCTTTTTTGATCGACTCAAGCGTCTGCATCAACCACTGCAGCTTCGGCGAGTTGTCGCGCAGTCGCGTATCTGGCTGCACGCTATACGGGTGGGCACAAATGAGCTTGAGCTTGTGCAGCAACCCGAGCATGCCGGAGGTCTTTTGATCGAGCTGTTCTTCGATTTGCTGCTTCTGGCTGTACGCGGATATTTCGGACAGGTACAGATTGCGCTGCAAGACGTGCATGCTCAATGAACGGCATGCCGTATCTTCAATTTTGGCAGGCAGGTCCTTGGCAATGTCCTGCTTGGTGCGCCGCAAAGTCTGCGGATCGATAAGCCCACGCAGGCGCTCCAGGGCAACCGTATCACGCTCCAACGCGGCTTCGATTGGGCGCTGATACTCGCGACCGAACTGGTTCAATCCCCCCAGAAAACCTGGCTGAATGAAGTCGAACAGACACCACAGATCGATCAGGGTGTTCTCGACGGGCGTACCGGTACACGCCACTCGAAATCTCGCCGGAATGGCTTTGATCGCCTGAGTCACCAGTGCCGCGGGGTTCTTCAGCTTCTGCGCTTCATCGCACACGACGATCGACCACTGCTGGCGCGCCAGGGAAAACTCCTGATCGCGAAGTGTCTCGTAAGTCGTCAGGACGATTCGGGCGCCGCCCATCCAACCTGGGCGCAGCAAATTCTTGATGCCTTTCGCTTTCAAGTCGGCAGGGATTTCTTCCTTCTTGAACTTCACTGCACTCAAGGCTGAGCCATACAGCTTTAGCACTGGCAGCGCATCAGCGAAGAAGAACCGGTGAAGCTCTCGCTCCCAGTTATCAAGCAACGAAACCGGGGCGACGATCAGTGTTGGCTTGTCCTCTGGGTACTGTTCGAGGTACCAGACCAGGAAGGTGAGCAACTGGATCGTTTTTCCAAGCCCCATGTCATCAGCGAGCAAGCAACCTGACACGTCCGAGGGGGACAAGCGGAATAAATGCTGCAACCACGCGACGCCTTGAAGTTGGTGCTCACGCAAGACGACTTCCGGCTTGAGCAAGCCGGGCAATTCTGGCGTTGCGTCCAAAGCGGCGCGTAAAGCTGCCTGACGAATCTGAACGTAGGTCGGTTCGTCAATGTTGTGGCCGATTTGCAGCACGGCGCGGCCAACCTTTTCCTGTTGCTGGACCAGACCGGTCTCGACAGGGGCGATCTTCTTGGACCAGGCATCAAACAGTTGCTCGGCGGCAGCGATCGAGAGCGGGGTTTCGGACTCTGGCAAACAGACCGTTTCATCTCCGGCAGCGCGAGCTTCGTCCAGTCGCTGCTCAAACGCTTCAAATTGAGCGCGGTTGGAAGGATCCCAACGCCCAAGGATTTCTGCGTCAATGCCCAGTGCCGCCACATCCTTCGGCAACCAGTTCTCTGTTGCCTCTTTGACGAGGAAAGGCGAAGTTATTTTTTCCGCTTCCCCAATGCCAGTCACACGGTCGCCGTATAGAGACAGGTCCAGGACTGAGTCGAACTCAATACCGGCCGCTTCGTTTTGCCAACGTTTAAGCAGGTCGCTGATGCCTGCCAACTGGCGCAAATCAAAATCGCTGAGCTCCAGCTCATAGCCCTGCCAGAAACCAGCTGGCATGCCAGCGGCCAATTTCAGCTGCAACTCATGCACGAACGGCGCGAGTTCATAAGCCGCTTTGAATTCAACTTCGATGGGCGGCTGCGGGGTTGGCGAGACTGGTTCGAGAGTCAGGTTTACCTGCTCAATGTGCTGTCCCGCTTCATCCAATTTGGGTTCCAGATGAAAGCGGTGAAAGAAAATCCCGGCCTCGGCCAGTTCGTCTTCATAGGTCCCGGCATCCAGCACTTGCGCGGCACTTTCGCCGAGTGCGCTGTAAGGGTTGCGGACGAAGGAAAGCGCATCGTCCCCAGCGACCCGACGCCCGGGCAATGAGCGCACATAGTCCAGAACAGATTTGATTTCAGGCTCAATCAGGACGTGGGTCAACGATCCATCATCACCGGTCACCCGGTATCGATCCTGAACTTGATTGGCACCGTCGAAACTCTCAAGCCAGTTTGCCGGCTGGCCTTCGAAGGTTGGTTGCAGCTCGATAACCGGCGTATTACCTACTGTCGATTTTCGCGGGTTGAGCCGCAGGCTTTCAGGTTTGATAACGACGGTCTTATCCAGGAAGCCATCCATACCGGCACCAGCCTTGCGTGCCAACTTCCTGATGCTGGCCCAGCCGATCTGGTTCGTTACTTCACCCAGCTCATTTTGTTGAGCCAGGTAAAGTTGCCGTACCGCACCGGTCAGCTTCCAGCACGACTCAGGCAAAATCTCCATTTTTCCGTGGCGCTGGACGATAGCGCCCGTACGCTGCACCTGCACATTTGCGTTGGATTGCGGGTCGCGCCATCCACTGATGGAGACTTTGAAATCGTCGGAGGCAAGGCTGCCCCGGCTGCTCAGTTGAGGAATGAGAGCTGTCTTTGGCGGCAACCTCAATAGCGGCAGACTTGTTAAGTGCTCTGGCTCATCTAGAAGCCGATAGAGCTCATCCCACGTCAGGAGCCAGCGATCGCTGAGTTGGGAGACGAACTCCTCTTCTTCCAACTGATCCAGATAGCTTGCCAGCGGCCAGGACTCCGTATTCTCCGCCAAGCTCAGGGGATAACAAATGCCCTGCTCCTCAATGGAAAAAACAGGCTCAGTATTTTCTACCGCCGAATTCGGCTGTAGGCCAATGCCTGAGAGGAAACGCTTGAGCATTACTGCCTCCAGAACCGGAGTGGCTGTTGATTGACAGGCTTGAAGCCCAGGCGTTGGAGCGCAGCAATGGCGGCCAGATCGTTGTCATCAAGCTGGACCTGAAACGCGCCGCCGCGTGCGCGCTGGTCATAAATTTTGTGCCGGACCGACTTCAGAGCGTCACGGACTTGGTCTTCCAATGCCATGGGTTTGGATGACCCTGTCGTGCCGGCTTGACTCTGCACGCGAATACCCCATTTCTCGAGGGCATCATCAAATTTGCTGAGCCAACCCTCTATACGATTTGGACGGCTAGGTGCAGGTGAATGCCGCATTCGATCCAGCGCACGATTAGGCTGCTTCAGTTCGCTAGCCAACTCGAGCAGTGACTTATCTGGATTAAAAGGCGACTTGTCTGCTTGATACACATAGCAAGCATTACCGGTTCCGGAGAACTCCACGAAAAAATAGTTCCCGATCTGCATGATGACTGCGTTGTTATGACCGGGACCGCCTACCAGTCGGCTAAGGCGCCCTTTGTTCTTTTCACGAAAATGGACGAAGTCCCGCCCACTGTCATGCCAGGCATCCGAGCCCATGACGATTCGGGTGTAACTCATCTGGTTAGCAAAGCGCAGCCAATAATGCAGACGTGATTGATCGACCTCTGCTTCCCCTTTGAGCAAGTTGAAGAAGTGCTCCAGATCTTCCTTCGCGAACCACGCCACGACCATCGCACAGACGTCTTTTTCAACGTACTGCAACCAGCTGTTTTGCCTGGAGCGGATCTGAGGGCTGCCCCAATTGTCGAGCGCGACCTGTTTGAGCAGCGACGACGGCTTTTCTCGATAAGCTGCTACGTGATAGCGCGACAGGCATGCACTCAGAATATCGTTCATGTACCGCGGATGCTGCCGGCCGATATCGACAAGGTCGGCTAAGCGCTGAGAAAACTCAGCGTCATCCAACATGAAAATGCGAGAGATAAGTACGCTAAAGATCCTGCGCCACAGCCAACTGCTATCAGGGATCTGCGCAATCGTCTGCAGTGCCGAAAGGTCGCTGATCTCCCCCTTGAACATCTGCTCACCCAGCCTGGCACCTGCCTGCTCGGAAAAAAGCTCCTGATGCTGCTGGACGATTTGCACCCATTCCTTCTCGCGCTTTTGCTGACCTCTAACGCAGTCGAAGCCAAGCTGAACGTCTTCGCGCAACAGACACCAATTGGCGTTCTTGTCAGGCGTAGCGGCCTCGTACCCAAAGTAGCTAAAGCACAGCGCCAACCAATCCCGGCGGCTCAGCCTTCGTTTTTCGATACGGTGATGGATTTCTTTGTGCACTCGGGCATATAGCTGGTCATCGTCCAGTATCGGCCCGACTCGCTCACTCTTGTCCGAGAGGCCGGCGAAGACCAAGCGCCATTCAGAGCCGTTGAGCGGGATTACATTGCGGAATTTGCTTATCGCAGCTCGGCGCTTTTCCTGAGGTGGTGGCAAGGCCTTTTCAGCGCGCTCGAATCGTTCGTAAAGATCAATTCCCGCAGCACCCAGACGGGGGAATCGCGCTAACGGTTCAGGCGCCGGCCCCGTTCGATGCGCGGAAAGACTCAGGTTGATAGCGGCGGAAAGCCTCGCGATTGGGCTGGTCATCGGTTCATTGCCAACTGACACTTTTCCATATCAGTGTTGTTGAAAACCGGGACTTCTGGCTTGAGGTTGTCTTCCTTTTCCTTCAAGCCAAAAAACTGCATGCGCAACTCCACTCGCCGGCTTTCTTCTTTGGTGTCCTTTGCATTGTTGAACGACACACCGCCTGCCAGGAAAATCGATCTGATTTGCTGTTGATGCTCCGGCGACAATCCGACTTGGAGCGGGCTGCGGCTATCGAGCAGGCTGCACATCACCCACTCTGAACGCTGCAGTGAAAGGTGCAGGTTATAAAGATAAGAGCCGTCGGTGTCTGTCGATCCCTCGATCACAACCTGTTTGAACCATTTTCGGCCTTCTTCACTGTTAGCCGCGTCCAGAATCATCGGCACAACCTCCTGAAGGGCCGACTGGCCATCGTTGCTCAGTGCGTACTGGTTATGCCCAAAGCGGCCTGCATCGCCGAAGCTAATCCGGTTGTCTTTGCAATCCACGACGATGGTCTTGCTAGCAGTCCTCGCCTTAAGGCTCAGGTGCTCGCAGATCTGACTGATATCCTTATTACGCTGTTTCTCCCCCTGCTCCGCCTGGTTAATACGCTGCGTCACAGAACTCAAAGCCGCCACCATGACCACGAGAAACAGAATCATCATCGCGGTCATCAAATCAGCGAAGGAGATCCAGAAAGGCTTCTCTCCCTCGTCCTTTGAACGGGCAGCCGAAGGCATTTGCTTACCAAACATCGACTAGCCTCCGTTACTGCCTGATTCGTTCCATGATGTCGCCGAAGTCTTCGAGACTTTCCTTGACCCCTTCTACACCGCCAGCGAGGCTCTTGACTGCTTTATCGAGCTCGGCATCCAGGCTACCTAGGGTTTGTCTCAAAACCCGATCCATGCCATCACCGAACTCTTTGAAGCCGTTACCCAGGACACCACTGATGTTTTCCAGGTATTCATACACTTCACGGTTAAGCGCCTGCATCCGCTCGCTTTGAACCTTCAGGTCCTGGAGATACTGGCTGCGGCCGCTGGCCTCTCCTTGTGCGCTTGCGACAACCCCTTCGATGACCGCGAGAGTTTTCGCCAGCGCTTCACGGTTGTTTCGATAGTCCGCGACCACGGTGTTCAACTCACGTGATGCCTGTGCAAGCTCAGTACCTGCGCCCTGGACTGTGCCCATCAGTCCCGCAGTCGACTCACTGGCACGCGCAACGCTTTGTCCGGCCGTTTCAAACCGCTCAGCCGCCGCCCGCATCTTGTCTGCGCCTAGCTGCATGCTCTGCAAATGCTGCTCTGTTTGGGCACTCAATGCCTTAACGGTGTCCTGTGCAGATTTCTGTTGCTCTGACACTGTTTGCAGCAACGCCTTGACCTGTTCGTCAAGGCCGCCCACCAAGTCACGGGTGCCTTGATGCAGGTCAGCCTGTGCAGCGCGGGTGGTTTGATCCATCTGCTGCTGGCCGTGCTCCAATTGCTTGAAGACTGCCGAGAGTTGCTCACCCAGCACCTCAACGGAGCCCGCAATTTTCGCCATGGTTTCCTGTTGACCTTGGCCGATGTTCTGCTTGATCGACTCAACAAAAGCCTGGAGATTCTCAGCCATTGCCTGTTGGCGAGCCTCGCTTTGAGCAAACAACTTCTCCAACTGCTCGGCCATTCGAGCACCTGCCCCCTCCCCTTCGTTGCCGATACGGGCAACCGAAGCCTGGAGATTGGCGAGCATCTCGTTCATCCCCGCTTGCATGGCGTTCTGTCCGGCCTGCATATCGGAGAGTAACTGGGCAATCATGGTCGAGCTGTTTTGAGTCGATGACTCGCTAGCCGAACGCATATCTTGGATCAGCGTCGAAAAGCCTTGCTGCATCGACTGCATGGCGGCAACGGACTGGCCCATCAGTTCGTGTAGACCGTTGAACTGTTGGCCGAACGTACCTTCCAGCTTGTTCATGAAGGCAACTAGAACATCCTGAAGAAGGTTCTGTACTTGTCCTGACTGATCGCCACTGGCGGCCTGAACCGCACCCGCGATAGCTTCAAGGGGGGATTTGAGACTGTTCTCAATCGCACTGCTTACCTGATCGGCCAACAACTGCCCAGAGTCACGGTAAGTCGTTGACAAGGTATCCGCTAATTTGAGGCTTTCGCGGACTTGGGTATCAACGAGGTTCTGCAGCATTTCCCGCAGATCGGTTACCAGGCTGTCCTTGAGCTGACGGGTTTGCACGGAGCTTTCAGCACTCGAGCGCACAAGCTCCGCTAGATATTCCTCACCGACGCCGCTGTCGAAAAGCCCGTCGATGGTTTCGTTGAACGCTTCAAGGAGCCTGTAGCATTGGCCCAGACGCCACTTTTCAGTAATCGTGACGGCTATAGAGGCCATGATTGAAATAAAGGAGCCGATGAACGCAAACAACACGTCCTTGAGCAGCTTATCGACGCTGGCATTTACCTGCTCAGGGGTGCTTGGATCAAAATGCTGTAGGCCTAGCATCAAGCCGAAGAAGGTTCCGACAATACCGATGCCGGTCAAAATACCAGGTAGGTGTTTATAGAACTCAGTTCCCAGCGGTGTATCAACCACGCTTTGAGGTGAGAAAAAATGCGCGGCTCCGGCGGTGGCGCGCGACCGGACAAGGACCTGTTCGCCTTCTTGAAACTCAAACTGGTCGTGCAGCGTTTCAGCGTATTCGTGCCAAGAGTGCTCCAGCTTGCTTCCATTGAACAGTTGCTCCAATTCAGAGCGCCGTTGAGACGGGGCGAGCGCTTTCACACCGTGCACACGTTTAGTCAGTTTTTTCAGCTGACTGCTAAGTTTGAAGGATGGACAAAAATAACGGACAAAGTACCAAGCGCACAAAATGAAAACGAAGCCAACTACCGTTATTGGCGCGATCAGCTGCTCGGAGCTTGCTGCACCCCATAGATGCAACAGCGTCGAAAAATCCATACTTTCCGCCTTCAATTTAGCAATTTTTTGATGTTCGGGACGCTTGCAACAACCACATTGATGCGTCAATCGCCAATCCCGTTGGTGATCGATGACAGCACCTTGCTCGGCACGCGTTTTTCAGGGCACAACAAAGTCGGAAAGGAAGGGGCGGTAGTTTCACTACGACTGATCAGGAACCTTCCGTGGACAAATGTTAGAAAATCATGTCCTTATGCCAGCACCTTAGCCTGAGCCTTGACCGTCGTAAAGCCGGACGCGATCAATGGATCCCTGATCTGAGAGATCCGATAGGCTTATCGGGTGTGCTCCGCCACCACTTGCGAACCATCAGCTCAATACGAGCGACATCTTGAGGAGTTGGAGCAAAAGCGCATTTGCCGTACGCGACAGCAATAAGGCACGCGCCGACTCGCCAGAGCGGGTGAAGGAATGAACCAAGCGCCAGCAATCGCTATCAGTAGCCGCTGGTTCCACTCAAAAGCGAAATCAGAAGTACAGCTGTGGAATTGAGCTTTGGTCGACGTAAAGGCAGGAATTTAAGAAGATTCGCGAATGGTATTCCATAAGGTATTCCAATAGAAAATCCAACCGAAAATAATCAATAAAAATCAATACGATACATAATCAATTCAGATTACCCCGGCCCACCACTTCATCATCTAAAGACGTCCACGGACGTCTTTTTTTGTACCTGGAATTCCATAAACACGGAGGGTCATGGCTAAGGCGACGACAGTTGCGGCGTCAGTCGCCAAATTCGCTTGGCACTACGACTCAATCAGCCTTCAATTACTTCCAACCGCTGCTTCAGCCGCTCATTCACAGATGCCCCGTGCACCCCAGAGTGGATCTCACGATGACAACTCGGGCACACAGCCCCCACATAACGTGGGTGATCTAACCCGCCATCCGAGAGCCGGTTTACATGATGTGGCTCTAAGTAGGGTGTGCCGTCCTTTTTTATGAATGGCGCCGGCTTCTCACAGCTTTCGCACTCCCCTTGGGCGCGCATCAGAACATAGTGGGCGACCTTTCGACTTCGTTGGTAAATCTTACGTGGCGCAGATTGGCCTACCTCATCGCTGCCGGGCTTACATGCAGCCAACGCAGCCAATCGAGCGGCCGCCAGAGAGTCGGGAAGGTCAGCCCCGTCCTCCACTTCGGCCTCAATGGTCCCACTAGAAATACCCGAAGGCACCAACCGAAAAACAAGCGCAGTACGATCCTGACTGTCCACATCCGGTTGGGTTCTCGTAAACATGTCGGCGCATGAAAACTCGCCCATGTAGGCGTAGCCATTCCCTTTACCGAGAGACTTGAACAAGTACAGCGCGCGGCCGTCCACAGCATGCTCAGCAATGGCCCGGTTGCCGCGGGTCAAGGTCATCGGCCCGCGTTGCCCCTCCCCCGTGTAAAAGTAAGCGCCCCCTTCCCAGTGGTCGGCATACCCGTATTGCTCGCCGCTATCACCTGTAAACAAAAAAATCGCGGGGTGGGTAGCGGACGCTGCAATGCCGCTCTGCTGGCTTCCGCCGAACAGTCCGTTGATCTCAGTTTTGCGGTCGTATACAGCTCCCAGCGTGAACTGTAACTCTGGCTCACCCTCCCCTCGCGGTAGCTCCACAATCGTGAAGCCTCGCTTCTCTAGGAAGCTGTTGGTCGGACGACCACCGGAGAACTCTCCTACAGCAATGCCGGTAGCCAGGGAGACTATTTTCTTCGCAGGATACAGCTCACCGCCGACGTTAACGGCATAACGGTGGGCCAGATTATTTTCCCAGCCCTGCCACTCGCTCTTACTTCGGTATTCACGGTCAAATTCCAGCAAAGCTTTGCCTATTCGTTCCTTCGAAACCGCTTTTATCGCCACGAGTCACGCCCATTGTCGCCGCAGGTTGTAGGAAAACTCCTATCGTCGCCAAAGTGCACCAGGGTTTCAACACGTAACAGGGCGAACAACCATTATCTTTGGGTGCTAATGCTCGATCGTGGCCATTTGACCTATTCCTAAGAACTTTTCTCAAACTTACCGGCGTCCCCCCTGAGCGCGGCCTTCACCGCGAGCGCCCAAACACCCGCTCCTCCTGCTCCCGCAACTCCTGCGTCAACTCCGCCCCAAAATCCTCCATCTCAAACACCTGCCGAATCTCTATCTCAGCCTCAGTCCCCGGCATCGGATTCGGACAGCGCTTAACCCACTCAACCGCCTCCTCTTTCGACTTCACCTGCCACAGCCAATACCCGGCAATCAGCTCCTTGGTCTCGGCAAACGGCCCATCGATAACTGTGTGCGTGTCCCCCCTAAAGCGCACCCGTGCGCCTTTGCTGCTGGGGTGCAGGCCTTCGCCGGCGAGGAGGATCCCGGCCTTGAGCAGTTCTTCGTTGTAATTGCCCATCTCGGTCAACAGCGCTTCGCTGGGCATTTTGCCGGCTTCGGAATCCTGGCTGGCTTTGATGATGATCATGAATCGCATGGCGGTTGCTCCTTTGGATTGGGTGATCTGACAAGTAGTCGAACGGCCGCTGTGCAAATCGACGGCGCAGGACAAAAAGATTTGCCGCCGCGCAGCAACCCTGGCGGCTGGCCAAGCCCTGGATTCCTGCTAGCGTTTGAACCAGCGTTCGCCGGTACAAACCATTTCGCAAGGGACTCCATGACCACCGTCAAAGACCGTCTCAAACAAGGCAAGGATGCGCGCAAGCACTGCCCGCGCAGTTCCCAGGCGCAGCACCAGCAGAGCGAGCGCGATCCGATTCCGTTGATCAGGGCTTCCAGTGAGGGCCGGGTGCAGTCGTTGGTGGCTTTGCGTTACGGGCGCATGCTGGTGTCGCCGTTCACTTTCTACCGGGGCAACGCCTTGCTGCAGGCCCACGACCTGTCCCGCACGCCGGACATGGGTTTGCGCTCAACGATCTGTGGCGATTGTCACTTGATGAACTTCGGCGGTTTTGCCACCCCGGAGCGCAATCTGTTGTTCAGCGTCAATGACTTCGACGAGGTCCATCCGGGCCCTTGGGAGTGGGATCTCAAGCGCTTGGTGGCGAGTTTTCTGATTGCTGCGCGGGACCTGCGCCATGGGGCGACGGTGGAGGAGAATGTCTGTCGTCAGTTGATCGGTGCCTACCAGCAGAGCATGGCGGTGTGTGCCGAGCAGAGCGCCCTGGAAATCTGGTACGACTCGATTACCTACGACGATCTGCTGCGACAGGCGCGCTCGGATAACACCCTGGAACACGTGCAGCGAGCCATGGAAAAAGCCGAGCGCCGTACCCATGCCGAGTTGCTGCCGAAAATCTGTGAGCGGGATAACCAGGGCCGGTTGCTGATCCGCGACGATCTGCCGGAAATCTTCCACTTGCACAACACCACCACGTTGCTCGACGCCGACGACGCCTGGTTGCGCCTGGCCGATTGGCGGCCGCTGTATGACACCCTGATGCGCGATTATCGCAGCACTCTGGCCGGTGACCGCCGGGAGTTGCTGGCGCGTTTCCAGGTGCAGGACCTGGCCTTCAAGGTCGTTGGCGTGGGCAGCGTCGGCACCCGCTGCATGGTCGCGCTGATGACCGATAATCAGGAGCGTCCGCTGTTCCTGCAGATCAAGGAAGCCCGGCGTTCAGTGCTCGCCGACTACGTCAAAAGCAGATCCCGCGCCCGCCACAACGGCCAGCGCGTAGTGGAGGGACAACGCTTGATGCAGTCGGCCAGCGACCTGTTCCTGGGTTGGACCACTGGCCCCCATGGCCGGCATTTTTACGTGCGCCAGCTACGGGACATGAAGGTCTCGGCGGAGCTGGAAACCTTCGATGACGAAACCTTCGCCGCCTACGCGCGCACCTGCGGCCGGGCGCTGGCCCGCGCCCATGCCAAGGCC
This sequence comes from Pseudomonas sp. Irchel 3H3, assembly GCF_900187635.1. Lineage (NCBI taxonomy): Bacteria > Pseudomonadati > Pseudomonadota > Gammaproteobacteria > Pseudomonadales > Pseudomonadaceae > Pseudomonas > Pseudomonas sp. Irchel 3H3. Next base: position 103,227 of record NZ_FYEC01000016.1, read on the forward strand.
TCGGGGCAGGCAGCGTTGATCAGTGGCTACATCGGCAAGAGCGATACCCTGGCCGACGCCCTGTACCAGTACGCCCAGGCCTACTCGGACCAGAACGAGCGCGACTTCGAGCGCTTCCAACAGGCCTGCCGCAAGGGCCGCCTGCTGGCCCGCTCGGAAGCGGACTTCGCCGCCGACCATCTCCCGTAAAGCCTCCCCCGCTGCTGAAAACACCGGAAGTGTGATACCTATAGCGCCCCGTCGAACCCACGCGACTCCCGAGGCTCTGCATGAAGTTCACCACCATTTCCGTTGCGCGCAAGCTCAAGTTCTACCAGTTGGTGGTGTTCGACCAGGTGCTGCAAAGCGGCTCGCTGGTCCGGGCTGCGCAGGCGCTGAATCTGACTCAGCCGGCGGTGACCAAGATCATTCATGAGCTGGAATCGTACTTCGACGCGCCGTTGCTGATTCGTGGCAATCGCGGGGTCAGCGCCACCGAACTCGGTGAGTTGGTGGTGCGCCGGGCCAAGTCGTTGCTGGCCGAACTGCGCTCGCTGACCGACGAGGTCAATGCCTTCCAGGAGGGCACCTCGGGGCACGTGATGGTCGGGACGCTGATTTCTGCGTCCACCTCGTTGTTGCCCCGGGCCATGCAGTTGCTCAAGCAACAGGCACCGGGGGTGCTGGTGTCGTTGCGGGTCGGGCAGATGGACCAGTTGTTCCCGGCGCTGGCCGTGGGCGAAGTGGACCTGGTGGTGGGCCGGGTACCTGATGACTGGCGCTGGCGCAACGAGTCGCCGATGCTCGACGTCGAGGTGCTGTATGCCGAGCAATTGAGTGTGGTGGCCGGGGCCAATCATCCACTGCAGGGTCAGGCACCGGTCAGCCTCGCCGATCTGCACGCCTACCCGTGGGTGCTGCCGACCCGCGATTCCCTGCTGCGCCGCACCGCCGACAAGCTGTTCGCCGACGCCAACCTGAGCACCCCGGGCAACGTGGTCGAGTCGCTGTCGATCCTCACCAACATCACCCTGATGCAGGACCAGCAGACCGTGGCACTGATGCCCTACGAGGCTTCGCAGCAGTTTGTCAGCGCCGGCCTGCTCAAGGCCTTCGACCTCGGCGCGCCGTTGCAGTTTGGCGATATCGGCTGCTTCTTCTCCAACACCCGCGCCCTGGGGCCGGCAGCACGGCTGTTCCGCGAATGCCTGAACCAAGCGCGTAGCGAGTCGGATCAACTCCCATAGGGGAAATTCGGAAAGATCGCAACCTTCGGCAGCTCACCTGGTATTCCAGATCGACATATCAAGGCGCGACCTTTTTATTATTCACTAATAGCCACCCTCCCTACACTCCCTCCGACTACCCACGTTTTCCGGAGGTTGATGTGTCTGCACCCCTGCAGTTGCTGCGTAATTACATCTCGGGCGAATTCGTCGCCAGCGAGCAGACCTTCCCCAATGTGTCGCCCATCGATGGCCGGACCCTCAGTCAGGTCTGCGAAGCCGACGAGGCCCTGGTCGCGCGCGCCGTCGCGGCGGCCAAGGCTGCGCAGCACGGGCCCTGGGGTGACTACAGCGCGAGCCAGCGTGCCGCCGTGTTGCAGCGTATCGCCGATGCCATCGAACGCCGCTTCGAAGACTTTGTCGCCGCCGAAGTGGCCGACACCGGGCGTCCGGTGCAGCAGGCGCGGACCCTGGACATCGCCCGGGGTATTCACAACTTCCGCACCTTCGCCGAACTGATCAACCAGGCCGGCAGCGAGTGCTTCGAGATGCGCGCCGCCGATGGCAACGACGTCTTCAGCTACTCGGTACGCAAGCCCCATGGCGTGGTGGCGATCATCTCGCCGTGGAACCTGCCGATGTTGCTGATGACCTGGAAAGTCGCCCCGGCCCTGGCCTGTGGCAACTCGGTGGTGATCAAGCCCTCCGAGGACTCCCCTTCCACCGCCACCTTGCTGGCCGAGGTGATGCACGAAGTCGGGTTGCCGGCGGGCGTGTTCAACCTGGTACACGGTTTCGGCCCGGGCTCGGCCGGGGAGTTCCTGACCCGCCACCCGGACGTCGACGCCATCACCTTTACCGGTGAGTCGCGCACCGGCGAAACCATCATGAAAGTCGCCGCCGAAGGCATCCGGGACGTGTCGTTCGAACTGGGTGGCAAGAACGCCGCGGTGGTGTTTGCCGACTGCGATTTTGACGCGGCAGTGGCCGGCGTCCTGCGCTCCAGCTTCACCAACTCAGGCCAGGTCTGCCTGTGCTCGGAGCGGGTGTATGTGGAGCGGCCGATCTACGAACGCTTCGTTGCCGCCATGAAAGCCGGGGCCGAGGCGCTGAAGATCGGCTACCCGGATGAAGACGGGGTGAACATGGGCTCGTTGATTTCCCACAAGCACCGCGACAAGGTCCTGGGCTACTTCGAACTGGCCCGCAGCGAAGGCGCGACCCTGGTCACGGGCGGCGGCGTGCCGCACTTCGGCGACGAGCGCGACAACGGCGCCTACGTGCAACCGACCATCTGGACTGATCTCAGTGACGACGCCCGTTGCGTGCGCGAAGAAGTGTTCGGCCCGGTATGCCATATCGCCCCGTTCGACCGCGATGAAGAAGTGGTGCAACGGGTCAACGACTCGGCCTATGGCCTCGCCACCGCCCTCTGGACCCGTGACCTGAAGCGCGCGCACCGGCTTTCGCGGCGTTTCGAGGTCGGCATGGTCTGGGTCAATACCTGGTTCCTGCGCGACCTGCGCACCCCGTTTGGCGGCACTCGCCTGTCCGGACTGGGCCGTGAAGGGGGACGCCACTCCCTGGATTTCTACTCGCAAATCACCACCATCTGCGTCAACCCTTGAGCCCCGGAGTCTCGTCCATGCATGCAGCTCTCATCGAAGCGGCCAACCGGCTGCGCCAGGCCGAACGCGACGGGCAACCCTGCCCGCCGGTTCGCGAACTGATCGCCAGCGCCCTCGCCGCGGATCCCACGGCAGACCCGGTCGCCCTCGCCTACGCCGTGCAACACCACAACACCCAGGCCGCCATTACTGCCGGGCAACGTCCGGTCGGGCGCAAGATCGGCCTGACCTCCTACGCGGTCCAGCAGCAACTGGGGGTCGATCAGCCGGACTTCGGTCAACTGTTCGCCAGCATGGCCCGCGGCGACGATCAGCCGATTGCCTGGAGTGACACCCAGCAGCCCAAAGTCGAGGCGGAAATCGCCCTGGTGCTGGAACACGACCTGTGCCACGAGCGCCACACCATGGCCGACCTGATCCGCGCCACCGCCTTCGCCCTGCCGGCCATCGAAGTGGTGGGCAGCCGTATCGCCCAGTGGGACATCCGCCTGGTCGACACCATCGCCGACAACGCCTCCTCGGGCCTGTTCGTGCTCGGCAGTCGCCCGGTACAACTGGCGCAACTGGACCTGGTGCGCTGCGGCATGAGCATGACCCTGGGCGGCGAGCCGGTATCGGTGGGCGCCGGTGCGGCGTGCCTGGGCAACCCGTTGAACGCGGCGCTGTGGCTGGCCGACACCATGGTCCGGTTCGGCGCACCGTTGCGCGCTGGCGACATCCTGCTGACCGGCGCCCTCGGGCCGATGGTCGCGGCGCAACCGGGCAATGTATTTACCGCCCATATCCAGGGCCTGGGCAGCGTCACCGCGGCCTTCGAGCGGAGCGCTGGCCATGACTGACAAACTGAAGGTCGCCATCATCGGCTCCGGCAACATCGGCACCGACCTGATGATCAAGGTCCTGCGCAACGCCCGGCACCTGGAAATGGCGGTGATGGTCGGCATCGACCCGGCCTCCGACGGCCTGGCCCGTGCCGCACGCATGGGCGTGGCGACCACCCACGAAGGGGTTGAAGGCCTGGCGCGAATGGAGGTATTCCAGGACATCGACTTCGTGTTCGATGCCACCTCGGCCGGCGCCCATGTCGCTAACGACGCGTACCTGCGGGCCATCAAGCCCGGCATCCGCCTGATCGACCTGACGCCTGCGGCGATTGGTCCGTACTGCGTGCCGGTGGTCAACCTCGAGCAAAATCTGCACCAGCTCAACGTCAACATGGTCACCTGCGGCGGCCAAGCGACGATCCCGATGGTGGCCGCCGTGTCGCGCATCGCCAAGGTGCATTACGCCGAGATCGTCGCCTCCATCGCCAGCAAGTCCGCCGGACCCGGCACCCGGGCCAACATCGACGAGTTCACCGAGACCACCTCCAAGGCCATCGAAGTACTCGGCGGCGCCGGCAAGGGCAAGGCGATCATCGTGATGAACCCGGCGGAGCCACCCTTGATGATGCGCGACACGGTGTTCGTGCTGTCGGACGCCGCCGATCAAGCCCAGGTCCAAGCCTCCATCGAAGAAATGGCGGCCGCGGTGCAGGCCTATGTGCCGGGCTACCGCCTCAAGCAAACAATCCAGTTCGACGTGATCCCCGAGCAGGCGCCGCTGCACATTCCGGGCCTGGGCACCTTCTCTGGGCTCAAGACCTCGGTGTTCCTTGAGGTCGAAGGCGCCGCCCATTACTTGCCCGCCTACGCCGGCAATCTCGACATCATGACCTCCGCTGCCTTGGCCACCGCCGAGCGCATGGCGCAGTCGATGCTCAACGCCTGAGGAGCCTTGCGATGACCTTCAACCCCGGTAAAAAGCTCTACACCTGCGATGTGACCCTGCGCGACGGCAGCCATGCGATTCGTCACCAGTACTCGATCCAGAACGTGCAGGACATCGCCCGCGCCCTGGACAAGGCCCGCGTCGACGCCATCGAAGTGGCCCACGGCGATGGCCTGCAAGGGTCGAGCTTCAACTATGGTTTCGCCGCCCACACCGACCTTGAGTGGATCGAAGCGGCGGCGGATGTGATCAGCCACGCCAAGATCACTACCTTGTTGTTGCCCGGGATCGGCACGGTCCACGACTTGAAAGCGGCCTACAACGCCGGGGCACGGGTGGTGCGCATCGCCACCCATTGCACCGAGGCGGACGTTTCCCGCCAGCACATCGAGTACGCCCGCGCGCTGGGCATGGACACCGTGGGGTTCTTGATGATGAGCCACATGATCCCTGCCGAGCAGCTTGCCGCCCAAGCCAAACTGATGGAAAGCTACGGCGCCACGTGCGTGTACATGGCCGACTCCGGGGGGGCGATGAGCATGCAGGATGTGCGCGAGCGTTTGCGCGCCTTCAAGGCGGTGCTCAAGCCCGAGACCCAGACCGGCATGCACGCCCACCACAACCTGGCGCTGGGGGTGGCCAACTCGATTGTCGCGGTCGAAGAAGGCTGCGACCGCATCGACGCCAGCCTCGCGGGCATGGGCGCCGGTGCCGGTAACGCGCCGCTGGAAGTGTTCATCGCCGCCGCCGACCGCCTGGGCTGGAACCACGGCACCGACCTCTACACCTTGATGGACGCCGCCGATGACATCGTCCGCCCGCTGCAAGACCGTCCGGTGCGGGTCGACCGCGAATCCCTGGCCTTGGGGTATGCCGGCGTGTACTCCAGCTTCTTGCGCCACGCGGAAATCGCCGCGCAGAAGTACGGCATCAAGGCGGTGGACATCCTCGTCGAACTGGGCAAGCGACGCATGGTCGGCGGCCAGGAAGACATGATCGTCGACGTCGCCCTGGACCTGCTCAAACGCTAACCCCACTGACCCCACACAACCAAATGTGGGAGCGAGCTTGCTCGCGATGACTGAGTGCCAGTCGACATCACCGTTGCCTGACACATCGCCATCGCGAGCAAGCTCGCTCCCACAGGAGAACCGGGCATGTTCGCCCTTGGAGCAACACCCATGACCACCGACATCGCCTACATCGCCAAGGCCCTGGACCAGGCAGCACGCAAAGCCGAAGCCGTGGCGCAGTTCAGTACCCACACGCCGTTCAGCCTCGATGAGGCCTACCAGATCCAGCGGGCATCGATGCACCATCGCTACGCTGGCGGCGAGCGCCAGATCGGCCTCAAGCTGGGCTTCACCAGCCGGGCGAAGATGATCCAGATGGGCGTCGACAGCCTGATCTGGGGCTGGCTCACCGACGCCATGCTCGAAGAAGACGGCGGCGTCGTCGACCTGCAGCGCTACATCCATCCACGGGCCGAACCCGAGGTGTGCTTTCTCACCCGGCGCACCATCGACCGCCCCTTGACCGCACTGGAAGCGGTCGACTACCTGGAAGCCGTGGCACCGGCGATCGAGATCATCGACTCGCGCTACCAGGCCTTCAAGTTCAGCCTCGAAGACGTGGTCGCCGACAACTGCTCCTCCGCCGGGTTGGTGGTCGGCGCCTGGTCCCGCGACTTCGCCGGCCTGGACAACGCCGGGGTGCTGATGCGCATCAATGGCCGGGTGGTCCAGGCCGGCTCCACGGCCGCGATCCTCGGCCACCCGCTGCGCAGCCTGGTGCAGGCCTCGCAGTTGCTGGCCAAGGCCGAGATCGCCCTGCCCGCCGGCAGCCTGATCATGGCCGGTGCCGCCACCGCCGCCGAAGCCCTGAGCCCGGGCGCCCATGTCAGCGTGCAAATCGCCGGTTTCGGCGAATGCGGCTTCAGCATTGCCAACCACCCAGGAGCAGGACAATGAGCCTCAATCGATCGACCGTGGTCGCCGGCAAGGCGACGCCACGCGGACGTTTTCCCCACATCAAGCGCGCCGGTGATTTCCTCTACGTCTCCGGCACCAGTTCGCGGCGTCCCGACAACAGTTTCGAAGGCGTGGAAGTCGATGCCCTGGGCACCACCCGCCTGGATATTCGCGCGCAGACCCGCGCCGTGATCGAGAACATCCGCGACATCCTCAACAGCGAAGGCGCGGGCCTCGCGGACCTGGTCGAACTCAGCAGTTTTCTCGTCGACATGAACGACTTCGACGGTTACAACCAGGTCTACGCGCAGTACTTCGACGAAACCGGCCCGACCCGTACCACTGTGGCCGTGCACCAACTGCCCCACCCGCACTTGCGCATCGAAATCAAAGCCGTGGCCTACGCCCCCCTCAACGCTTAAGGACAACAAGATGGACAAGCATCACTTCAGTCCACCCCTGAACTTCAATCGCTGGATCGAAGAATACGCCCACCTGCTCAAGCCACCGGTGGGCAATCGCCAACTGTGGAAAGACAGCGACACCATGGTCACGGTGGTCGGCGGCCCCAACCAGCGCACCGACTTCCACGATGACCCGGTGGAGGAGTTCTTCTACCAGTTCAAGGGCAATGCCTACCTGAACATCTGGGACCGCGGCCAGTACGAGCGCATCGATTTGCGCGAAGGCGACATGTACCTGATGGCCCCGCACGTGATCCATTCGCCCCAGCGCCCGGAGCCCGGCAGCCTGTGCCTGGTGATCGAAAAGTCCCGTCCAGAAGGACAGTTCGATGCCCTGCAGTGGTCCTGCGCCCATTGCGGCACCCTGGTCAAACGCTATGAGTTGCAATTGCAAAGCATCGTCAACGACCTGCCGCCGGTCTATGAACAGTTCTACGCCACCAGCGACGCCGAACGACGTTGCCAGGGGTGCGGTGAGATCCACCCCGGTCGCGATTGGCAAACCTGGCACCGCACCCTCGAAGCGGTGAAACGCCCATGAAAATCGACATGCATTCGCACTTTTTCCCCACCATCAGCCAGGCCGAGGCTGCACGCCTGAGCGCCGACCGCGGGCCGTGGTTGCACACCAGCGGACGCACTGGGCAGATCATGGTCGGCGACCAGCCGTTCCGTCCGGTGCACGACGTGCTGTGGGACATGCACCGGCGCATCGAGCACCTCGACGAACAGGGCCTGGACGTGCAGATCATGTGCGCCACGCCGGTGTTGTTCGCCTACGATGCGCCGATCGAGCGCGCCCTGCCCTGGGCGCAACTGATGAACGACCGCGCCCTGGAAATGACCGCCGTGGCCCCGGACCGGCTCAAGGTCCTGGCCCAGGTGCCGCTGCAGGACATCGACGCCGCCTGCCGGGAGGCCAGCCGGGCCAAGGCGGCCGGCCATGTCGGTGTGCAGATCGGCAACCACGTCGGCAATCAGGATCTGGACCACGAAGGCCTGGTGAGGTTTTTCACCCACTGTGCCGAGGACGATATCCCAGTGCTGGTCCACCCGTGGGACATGATGGGCGGCGAGCGCATGCGCAAGTGGATGCTGCCGTGGCTGGTGGCGATGCCAGCGGAAACCCAGCTGGGGATTCTGTCGCTGATCCTCTCGGGTGCCTTCGAACGCATTCCGCCTTCACTGCGCCTGTGCTTTGCCCACGGCGGTGGCGGCTTCGCCTTCCTGCTGGGGCGTGTGGACAATGCCTGGCAACACCGCGACATCGTCCGCGAAGACTGCCCGAACCTGCCGTCGAGCTACGTCAAACGCTTCTTCGTCGACTCCGCCGTATTCGATCCGCGCTCGCTGAAGTTGCTGGTGGACGTGATGGGCAGCGACCGGGTAATGCTCGGCTCCGACGCCCCGTTCCCCCTCGGGGAGCAGAGCATTGGTGCCGGGGTGATCGAGCATCCTGAGCTGGATCAGGCGACCAAGGCGCAGATCCTGGGGAGCAACGCCCAGGCGTTCTTCGGGCTCTGACCCAACGCTGCACCCAGCCCCGCCGCAAGCGATTGCCGCGGGGCTTTTACATGCCCCCCACACAGTGTTTTTCAGCTGCCCACAGATTTTGCCTACCCCCACCGGGATCTTGGGTGCCCATGGATTTTGCAGGCACCCACCAAACCTGTGGGAGCGGGCTTGCCCGCGATGGCGGTGTATCAGGCACCACAATATTGAATGTCCCGGCCCCATCGCGGGCAAGCCCGCTCCCACCGAGATCTTCGGTGACCACAGATTTTGCAGACACCCACCAAACCTGTGGGAGCGGGCTTGCCCGCGATGACAGTGTGTCAGGCACCACAATATTGAATGTCCCGGCCCCATCGCGGGCAAGCCCGCTCCCACCGAGATCTTCGGTGCCCATGGATTTTGCAGACACCCACCAAACCTGTGGGAGCGGGCTTGCCCGCGATGGCGGTGTGTCAGGCAGCATTGATGTTGAATGTCCCGGCCCCATCGCGGGCAAGCCCGCTCCCACCGGGATCTTCGGTGCCCGCAGATTTTGCAGTCACCCACAGAGATCTTCGGTGCCCATGGATTTTGCATATACCCACCAAACCTGTGGGAGCGGGCTTGCCCGCGATGGCGGTGGGTCAGGCAGCATCGATGTTGAATGTGCGGCCCCATCGCGAGCAGGCTCGCTCCCACCGGGATCGTGGTCGCTCGCAGGTTGTCCAGGCACAAAAAAAGGCGCCTTTCGGCGCCCGCTTTAAACCTGGCTTAAAACTTGTAGCGCACCCCCATCTGCAATCCCTCCGGGTTCTCGTTGCGCAACGGGCTTTCCAGGTTCCAGCTCACCGGGTAACGCACGTCCGAGTCGCGGTTGTGATGCACGTAGCCGTACACCGCATACAGGTCGGTCTGCTTGTTGAAGTTGTAGATGTACGCCAGGTTGATGCCCGTGGCGTCGCTCAAGGCTTGGTTCTTGCGGTCGTCCTTGTAGACAACACTGGCGGCAATATTCTGGGTGTCCCAGAAGTTGTGGCGAATCCCCAGCTGCAGGTCGCTGCCATTGGACTCGAAGTCCACCCACGGTGCGTAGGCGTAGTAACCGACATAACGGTGATAGACCGCCGTCAGGTCCGTGGTGCCCATGCTGTAGACCACGGTGAAGTAGGCATCGGTCGCCTGCTCCATGGTGTGCTTGTCCCACAGATTGCGTTGGTACTTACGATCCACCGCGGCGGCAAAATACCAGGGGCTGTCGGCCCAGTAGTCGATGCTGGTGCTGTAGACCACGCCGTCGCGACTGCCATCGTTCTCGCCCAGGGTCGCCATGCCACGAAACTGATAACCCTCGTAGCGCGGGCTGATGTACATCAGCGAGTCGTCTTCACGCCACGGTGCATAGAACACCTGGACGTTGTTGACCAGGCTGTAGTCGTTGCCATAGAGGGGGTCGGCATAGCCGTAGCTGTTGGCCGAGGGGGTGTCCTGGCGACCGGCGCTGAGGGTCCCCCAGCGCTCGGAGATCACCTGGTAATAGACTTCGCGCTTACCCGTCGAGTCATCGGAGTGGGGGTTGTACATGGCTTCATAGACGGCGTTGAGCTTGATGTCGTCCGTCACTTCCTGGAAATACTTGAACTGGATACGGTTGGAACTCAAGCCCGCACCCGTCAGCCGATCCACGGTGTCGCCTCCCGAGCGCGCCACTTCGTACGTCAGGTCGACCACCCCGGACACCTTGAACTCCGCATAGCAAGCGCCACTCATCAACGGAAGGGCGAGCAATAGTTTGCGCATGAAAAACTCCGGACACTGCACAAGCGCTGGCCGGTGGTTCGCTGTCGAACCACCGCCAGGCTTTGCTTATTTGTTTTTATGGTGAGTTGTCTGGTTTTCAGTCCCGGGCCGGCCAGGGTTTGCTCGGAGCCTCGAAATTCGGCTTACCGAGCAACGGCGTCGACAGGGCGTAGAAGCCGTGGTTGGTGAAGACCCAGATCAGGTTGCGGTCGTACTCGGTGTAGGTGCCGTGGGTCAGGTTGCCCATGGCGTAACTGGCCACGTTCTTGGTATCGAACGGCGGCACGAAGTAGGCACCGATGGTCGGTTTGCCCGGCTCACGCACGTCGAACACCTGGACCCCGGCGTTGTAGAACGCGTACGGCAGGATGCCCTCGCGCGCGACACCAGGCTGGGTGTAGTAACCGGAACGCTTGGGCCCGAAGCTGCCCTTGCGCTGGCAGTAGTCGGTGAACGCGGCGTCGGCTGGTGGCGTCGGACGCGGCAGCACGTACTGGATCGCCGGCTTCTGCGGGTTGCTGACGTCCACCGCGAAGATATCCTTCTTCGCCTCGAAGCAATCTTCCGACAGTGGGTAGCCACTGAAGTAAATGATCCCGGTCTTCTCCACTTGCGAGACGTCGATGTTGTCGCCTTCGGTACCGGCCACGCTCACCGGGAACTCCAGGTGACCGACCACTTTCATGTTGTCGGCCTGGGTGATGTCGACCACGTAGAGCCCCATCCCGCCCATGGCGGCGTAGCCGTATTTGCCACCCTGCTCGACGGTTTTCGGAATGAACAGCGACATGCGCGCGCCCATCCAGGACGCACGGTTACCGGCGCGCGGGTTGGCCTTGAACACGGCTTCGTGCTGCGGGTCACCGACGATCTGGCCGGGAATGGTCAGCATGTCCAGGAGCTTGGGGTTGCTCGGATCGGACATATCCCAGGACTGGTAGCCGGCGTTGTACAGGTCGTTGGGGTATTCGGTCAGTGCGTACTTGTCGCTCGGTGCGGCGGCCACGTACATCACGTCGCCCCCGAAGTAGGCGGGAATATCACGCACACCGGAGCCCTGCTGCTCGCCGATCGGCGCATCCGGGTGTTCGATGTCGGTGGTGCGGGTAGCGATCAGTTTCCAGTCGTCCGGCAACGGGCCATTCATCTCGTAGACCTTGAAGCCCTTGAGGTGCTTGGACTTGCGGATGGCCTCGACTTTGTCCGGCTCGCGGTACTTGTCGCTCAACACGCCAAAACGGCGAACCTCGAAGGACTGGACCATGATGTACTTGCCCAGTTTCTTGTTCCACTGCACCGACGCTGCGCCGAACATATCGTCCGCGGCATAGGGATTTTCTTCCTTGCCCGGGCCGTCCGCGCCCCAGGTCGAGCCCTTGGTGAACACCAGCTTCACGTCTTTGGGGTGGGTGATATCGAAGATCTTCAGGTTGCGGCGCACGTACTGGTAGAGGTAGCGCTTGCCGTCGAAGTCGACGATGTTCTGCCAGGTGTGAAACGGCTCGACCGTGATCGGGTAGTAGGCCTCGACTGTCATGTTCTTGATGTAGCTTTTGGTGTCCCAGTAATCCAGCTCGCCAGCGAACGGCTCACCTTCATGGCTGAACGGCGTGGCCACCGGGTGGGTGAACTTGCCCGTCGCCTTGTCCATGCCATAACTGCCCGGGGCCGGCATCGGTGGGATCTTGTCCACCGACAAGGCCGTCTGCTGTTTGACGAATGGGTCGCTGATATTGACCGGTTTCGAGCTGTCCGCCTGGACACTGGCGCACAGGCCCAGCATCACGCAGGCGCTCAGCGCGCTGGTCAAAAAAGGCACACGGCAAGTGCTGGGGAGTCGCATTGTTTTCATTATTCACTCCAGTGGTGTTGCCCAGGTGGGCAGTACAGGGGGTCTACAAAATGTCGATCGGGTAATCGGTGATCAGGCGAAAGTCATCCAGATCGCCGGAGCCCTGGTCGCGATCGGCCCGGTGCCAGGCCTGCCGGGCCCGCACACTCAAGCCCTTGGCCGGACCGGACTGGACCACGTAGCGCAGTTCCAGGTTGATTTCGTGATGCTGGCCGTCGTCGCCATAACGCCCGGCGTAGGGACTGTTGGCGGCGATGTGGCTGCCATCAATGCCCCAACCGCGCACATAGCGACTCATGAAACTCAGGCCGGGCACGCCGTAAGTAGCCAGCGCGAGGTCGTAACGCAGTTGCCAGGAACGCTCCTGCGGGCCGTTGAAGTCGGCGAATTGCGCCGCGTTGGGCAACAGGATCGAGGCCCCCTGGTCGTTGCCGTTGCGGCCGTGGCGGTCCTTGTCGCCGACACCGAGGTAATCGAAGGGGGTATCGCCGTCGATCTTCTGCAGCCCCAGCAACCAGCGATGACCACCGCTGCGCCAGAACGTCGAGAGGCCCAGGCTGGTGTTATTGATCTCGCCCGCCTTGGCCCGCCCCTCGTCCAGGGTGCGGTAGGCCGTCAGGCCCAGGCCGAGCTGGTTGTGCGAGTCGAGGTCGATGCGTGCGTCGAGGTTGGCGTAGTACTGGTTCCAGATATCCTTGAAGCGCGAGCCGTACAACGTGGCGCTCAACCCCGGCGTCAGTTGGTAGGTGCCGCCCAGGTAGTCCGCCGCCGGTGTGGTGACCCCGGCCATCACTGCCCACAGGTCGCCATCAGCATTGGTGGTCACCGGGCTGGTGCCGGAGGTGAAGTGCCCGGCCTGGACCTCCAGCGCCTCCACTTCACGGCTGATCAGCGACAGGCCCGTGGCGGTCTGCGGCACGATGCGAAAGTGACTGACGCCAAACACCGGGGTTTCCGGACGCTGCTCACCGTACTTGAGCACGCTGTCGGACAACCGCAGCTTCAGCGCCGCACCGGCCTTGCCGTAGCTGTCGGCCGGCTCGCCGTCATCGTGCACCGGCAGGTTGCCGGTACCGGACTTGTCCGCCGGGGCATCGAGTTTCAAGCCCAGGTAGGCGAAGGCATCCACGCCCACCCCCAGCGTGCCCTCGGTGAATCCGGAGCTGAACTGGCCAAGCACGCCTTGCGTCCAGTCGCGGGCATCGCGGCGGCCGTCTTCCTTGCTGCGGTTGAAGTAGGAGTTGCGCAGCAACAATTGCGCGCTGCTGTCGGCGATAAATCCGCGCGCCGGTTCTGCGGCGAACGAAGTCATCGCGCAGGCGCAGGCCAACAACAGAACGGTGGTTCTGGCGTGATTCATGACAACTCCGTGTGAAAGGTGGGCCGCTAAACACACAACCTGTGGGAGCGGGCTTGCCCGCGATAGCGGTGCGTCATCCAACCGTGACGCTGGATGCGCCGACCTCATGGCGGGCAAGACCGCTCCCACAAGGACTGTGTCTGGCCCTCATGTTTTCGGATTTGGAAAACGCCGGACCGTCCCTGGTCAGGCAGCGCCACTCAACGTTGCAGTGGCAAGGGCTTGGGCGCGTCTGTCGGGTGCACGGCCTTTTGCCGGAAGCGCAGGAAGTAGATCAACAGGATCACCGCCAGGAACGGAATGCCACACAGCAAGGTCGGGGCAAACTCTTCGGTGAACAGCGTGGTGACCATCACCGCCAGCATCAGCAGCAACCCGCCCAGGCTGGTCCATGGATACCCCCAGAGCTTGAAGGCCAGCGGTTGACCGGCCTGGCGGCGGCGGAAGAACAGGTGCGTGAGGAAGATCCCGGCCCAGGTGAACATCGCACCGAACATGGCGATCGACATCATCAGGGTGAAGGCTTTTTCCGGGTACGCCAGGTACAGCAGCGTTGCCAGGCCAATCCCCACCGACGACAGCAGCAGCGCTGACAGCGGCACCCCTTTGCTATTGAGGCGACCGAATACCGCCGGTGCCTGGCCGGCCCGCGACAGGCTGAACATCAAGCGCGTGGTGATGTACAGCTGACTGTTCATGGCCGACAGGGCGGCAATCAGAATCACCGCGTTGAACACCGCACCGGCATAAGGCACCCCAGTGGCCGCCATCACCGTGACAAACGGGCTCTGGCCGCCGCTGTTCTGGCCCCAGGGCACAATCGCCAGGACCAGGGCGATGGTCAGCAGGTAGAACACCACCAGGCGCACCACGGTAATCCGGAACGCGCGGGTCACTGCACGCTGCGGGTCCTTGGCCTCACCGGCCGCCACCGCGATCATCTCGATACTCAGGTAGCTGAAGAACGCGACGATCACCGCCACCCAGGTGCCCCACCAGCCATTGGGGAAAAAGCCCCGGTCGTTGCTGTAGTTGGCAAAGCCGATCGAGGAGTCGGCCGGCGCGCCGTACACCACATAGGCGCCCAGCAGGATGAACACCACGATGGCGCAGAGCTTGATCAGCGAGAACAGGTACTCGATGGCACCAAATACCTTGACGCTGAAGGCGTTGGCGACGATCAGCGCCATGGAGAACGCGACCATCCAGTAGCCACCCGGCACGTCCGGGTACCAGTACCTCATGTACATCGCCGCCGCCGTGATCTCGGTCCCGACCGCAAACACGATCGACGACCAGTAGGCATAGCGGATCGCGAAGCCAAACCAGGGCGCCACGTAGAACTCGGCAAAGGAACCGAACGACCCCGAGGTCGGATGGCGCACGGTCATCTCCGCCAGGCAGCCCATCAGCAACAGGGCGATCAAGGCACCGATGCCATAGCTGACCAGGACGCTGGGGCCGGCAAAGCCGATGGCAAAACCGCTGCCCAGGAACAGGCCGGTGCCGATGGCGCCACCAATGGCGATCATCGACAACTGGCCGCTGGTAAGGCTCTGCTTCAAGCCTTTTTCGCGGTCTATCAAGTGTTCGAAGGTGCTGGTTGTTTTTGTCATTGCACGTTTGCTCCGAATCGGTGGGAGGAACTCAGGTCACTGACTTGCGGGCCAGGAACTCCGGGCGATCCCATTCTTGTTGTTCGAGAATTGCACGCAGGGCGACCACGCTGTCCCAGACATCGACATAGCGGATGTACAGCGGGGCAAACCCGAAGCGCAGGATGTCCGGCGCGCGGAAGTCGCCAACGATGCCCCGGGCGATCAGCGCCTGCATCACCGCGTAGGCTTGCTCATGCGCCAGCGACACCTGGCTGCCGCGTTCTTCGCCGTTGCGCGGTGAGCGCAACTCGATGCCCAGGCCCGCCAGTTGCTCATCGCACAGCTGGATGAACAGATCGCCCAGGGCCACGCTTTTCTCGCGCAGCAGGTTCAGGTCGACGCCATCGAACACTTCCA
The DNA here is from genome assembly GCF_900187635.1 of Pseudomonas sp. Irchel 3H3. NCBI lineage: Bacteria > Pseudomonadati > Pseudomonadota > Gammaproteobacteria > Pseudomonadales > Pseudomonadaceae > Pseudomonas > Pseudomonas sp. Irchel 3H3. Next base: position 118,782 of record NZ_FYEC01000016.1, read on the forward strand.
GTGCAGCCTCCAGCGCCAACACGCCGAGCTGGGGCGCGGTGCCGGTGAGCATCCGGTCGATGGTCGGGTGGGGCCGGAAGTGATGGTCGAAATCGAACGGCTTGGCGTGCCCGTGCCAGCCCGTGAGCGGCTGGCGGATATGCGGGATGTGGCGTTCGGCAACAAACACGAAGGCCGGCGCGCCAGGTCCGCCGTTGAGGTACTTGTAGCCACAGCCCACGGCGAAGTCGGCGTTCACCCCATTGAGTGCAATCGGCATGGCACCGGCCGAATGGCACAGGTCCCAGACCACCAGCGCGCCAACCGCATGGGCCCGCTCGGTAATGCGCGCCATGTCGTAGCGCTTGCCGGATTTGAAGTTGACGTGGGTCAGGGACACGATCGCCACGTCTTCATCCAGGGCATCGAGAATCTCGTCCGGCTCGACGCAGCGCAGTTGGCTGCCGGTCAGTTCGGCCACGCCATCGGCGATGTACACGTCGGTGGGGAAGTTGCCCTTCTCCGCCAGGATCACACTGCGCCCAGGACGCAGGCGAGTCGCCGCCACCAGCACTTTGAACAGGTTGATCGAGGTCGAGTCGGCAACGATCACCTCGTGCCCCTGGGCACCAATCAAGGCGGCGATTTTCGCGCCGGTGCGCTGCGGGGCCGGGTACCAGTTGGCATCGTTCCAGGAACGAATCAGGCCCTGGGCCCATTCCTGCTTGAGGACTTTCTCGATGCGCGCGGGAATGTGTGCCGGCATCGCGCCCAGCGAATTGCCATCGAGGTAGATCTCGCCCTCCGGCAAATCGAAACGCTCACGCGAGGCGCCCAAGGCATCAAGACGGTCAAGGTACTCAAAATCCGCTCGCGTCGCGGGGCTGGACATGGACATACAGGCTCCTTCAGGATTTTCTTTTTCTAATTTAGGTCGACGGTCTGCGACTTGAGGGGCAGTCCGCTACGAAGTGGCTTGATGCTACCCTCGCATGCCATTACCCGAAAATAGAAAAGCCTGCGTCAAGTATTCTCGACCGTTATAGCCAGCCAATCCGCACATCGGCTCAATCGCCCTGCAATGCACCATCTGTCACACACCGTTCACTCATTGTTCAGATTCGCCGCCCTATACTTTGCCGCCCTCCTCCCCGTCCTCTCCTTCGGTGGCCCCCAGCACATGACGCGCCCAGCTCCGTTGTTATTCCTGCTCGCCGCCCTGCTGTTTTTCTTCGCCCTGGGCAATCACCAACTACAAGGCTCCACCGAAGCCCGGGTCGCCGGGATTGCCATGCAGATGCACCTGGACAATGACTGGGTGACCCCCCGCCTGCTCGACCAAGCTTTTCTGGAAAAACCACCCCTGAGCCTGTGGCTTGATGCGGCAGCGATTCGCACATTCGGCGGCACGCCCTGGGCGGTGCGCCTGGCGTCGGCCTTTGCCGGGTTGTTCAGCGTGATGCTGCTGTATGGGGCGCTGCGCCGCTTTGGCCGACCCAGGGCGATCGCCTTCAGCGCGGGGATCATGCTGGCCACCATGGGCAGTTACTGGGGCAATGTGCGCGGAGTCGGTGAAGATGCGCTGCTGAGCCTGGGGGTCAGCCTGGCGTTGCTGGCCTTTTATCAGGCCCATCGACAACAGGCCGCCCGGCAGAGTGCCAAGGCCAGCTGGATGGTGTTCGCGCTCGGCATCGCCATCGCCACGTTGAGCAAGGGCGTGCTCGGCCTGGCGATGCCGGGAGTGGTGATCTTTGCCTTCCTGCTGGCTGAGAGCCTGATCGACAAGCGCTTCACACTGACGCGCTGGGTACGCCCGGCACTGATGACGGTGTTCGGGCTGATTCCGCTGCTGATCTGGCTGTGCATGCTCTACCAGCGCGGCGGCGCATCGGCCCTGGCCGAGGTGCTGCTGACCAACAGCGTCGGGCGTTTTAATGGCTCGTTCGTCGAGGCCGGCCACTACGAGCCGTTCTACTACTACCTGGGCAAACTGCCAGAAGCCTTCCTGCCGTGGAACATCCTGGTCTACCTGGGGCTGTGGCACTTTCGCAAAAGCCTGGCGAACAACCGCTACCTGCTGTTCTTCACCCTGTGGCTGTTGGCGCAGTTCCTGATGCTGACGCTGGCCTCCAGCAAACGCACGGTGTACCTGATGTCGATGACACCCGCCGCCGCGGTGATCGCGGCGGAATATGCCGCAGTGCTGTTCGAGCGCCTGCGCGAGCACACCACGGCGAGCAATTGGCTGGGCAAGGTCGCGCGTTCCCGCCGGGCTATCGCCATTGGCCTGCTCAGCCTGGTCATTGCGGCGTACCTGAGTGCCGCCCAATGGGCCGCGCCGCGCGCAGACCGGAGCTTGTCATTCCTGCCGCTGATGCAACAGATCCAGGCGCTCCAAGCCGAGGGTCGGCAAGTGGCGCTGTACCAGGCCAACGAACGAACGGCCGGGGCATCCGTGTTCTACACCCGGAGCATGCTCAGGAATCTACAGACAGAAGCCGAGTTGACCGCCTACCTGGGCACTTCTCCCTCCCACGTAGCGCTGATCGCCAGCGACCAGGAGCCCGCGCCGCCGCTGCAGGTACTGCAGAAAATGTCGGTGAGCCGGCAGGCGTATTACTTTGTGGGGGAGTAACACTGCCAGTAGTTGTAAGCCTTTCAGGACTTCAGCGAAAGGCATCACTTTGCAAAGCAGGCCAATCACTTAGAGAGAAAGCCTACATAAGCCAAAGAAACGTCTGATTTATCTTCCTTTACCCCGTCATCTAGCGTGCGTCCTTTCGAGCAAACAAGGACGCACGTCGCATGAAGCGCTATCACATCACCGTCGGGGCCAAGACCACCGCCCGAGACGGCAATGAAGTCGAATGAGCAAAGCCGAATTTGTCGTGGGTTCTCTCGGCGGAGCCATTCTCATACTGATATTCATCTGGATCGCCGTCGCGCTCTACCTGGCCTACACCAAGATGGATGTGATGCTGGAGCACCTGAAGAACAGTTCAGCGGTCAAGGCGCTGGCGTTCTATCGACAACTCGGAGTCTGGGGACACTTGAAGTTGATAGGGGAAATTGCTGCGCTCATCACCTCCCCCGACAAGTGTATTAAAAGCGGCCGCCTCAGCGCGCAAGATATCGAGAACTTCCCCGCGCCACTGAAAAAAAAGCTGGTACTTCTGCGCTGGAGCGTACTCGTACTTGTGAGCCTGCTTTTTCTAGTGGGTGGCATCGGCAAAATAGCTGGCTGGTTCTAGTCACTATCGGCGTATTCATTTGCCAGCGAGGTCGATCTCACGCTCGCCTTCGCTGGCAATCTCCTATGTAGGTCGTGACCTGCGCTGCAGGACCGACCTCAACCTGCTGCCTCGACCTGCGTCGTAGAGTCCGGTGCCTTGACCTTCTGCAACACCGGCACATCCAGCCGCGCCCGCCCGTAGAACGCCAGCGCCGTCAGCAAGCAGGTCAGCCAGACGAAGATCCCCGCCCAAAAGGTGTGGGACATGTAGTGCCAGCCTTGCAGGACCCGTGTGGTGCCATAGATGAAGCCCAGTCCCAGCGAGCCCCACAGGATGGCCTTGGAAAAGCGCCACTGATGACGCCGGGCCACGAAGTACAGGGCCAGCATGGTGAAGCCGCCGGAGGCATGGCCGCCTGGCCAGCAGCGGCCGTCGCCCGCTTCCTTGAACAACTGGAAGTTGCTGTACCACTCGATATGCGCGAGCTTGCCGCCATAGAGAGTGGTCTCGATCGGGCAGTACACGCTGGTGTGCGCCTTGAGGAAGTGGATCACCCCGGTGCAGAGGGCGAAGGCAAACACCACGAACCAGAAGTCCCGGCGATACTCGGTGGTAAAGCGCAGCACGGGCGCCACCTTGCTTCGCTCCAGAATCGCGCTGAAGCCTGGGTATTTCTGACGATTGATCCGCGGCCAGGCAAACGACAACAACCCGCCGATCAGGGCGATTTCTGCGGTCCAGTTCGGCACGATCCGCGCCCATTTGTGGGTGAACTGCTCAAACAAGCGGATGTGATCGAGTGGGAAAGTCTGGCTGACTGGGTCGAACAACAGGTTACTGAAGGCTATGTCGACCTGGGTCATGTCGAACAACAGGAACACCAGCGCCGCACAGAGCAGCGCGATTCCCAGGTTCATCCAATAGAATCGCTGGCGCGCGAACAGTTGCATCGTGGATCCCCACTCGGTATCGATCGCCGGACACTAAAGACCGGCAGGTGGGTGGTTGGTGAAATGAATGTGAAAAAAACCTGATCTCAGGCAAGCCCTCCGACAACGCGCTGAATAGCGCGTGATCCGCTTGTGACAAAAATCGGTTCAGCTATCGCGACTGCGGCCGATACAGGCCATCTACACCCCTTGCTGGCTCCCAAAAAAAACAATCTTCCAGCCCAATGACGACTAAGTAGTGCAACGTTCCTGGAGGAATTGTTTATGAATAGCTGGTTCGCCAACATCAGCGTCAACCTCAAGCTGGGCCTGGGTTTCGGCCTGGTGCTGGCCCTTACCTGCGTGCTCGCCCTGACGGGCTGGACCAGCCTGGGCGGGCTGATCGACCGCAGCAACTGGATGAGCGACATCACCCGCCTCAACGCGGGGCTGACCAAGCTGCGCATTACCCGCCTGCAGTACATGCTGGCCAACGGTGACGAGGGCGTGGCCCAGACCGTGCAAAGCTCCCTCGATGACTTCAAGGCCCAGCAACAGGCCCTGCTGGCGCAGTTCAAGAGCCCGGACAACCTCAAGCTGCTCCGCGAGCAAGGTGCGGTCATCGACGCCTACCAGCAGTCGCTGAACAAAATGCGCAGCGCCTACCTGGCTGCCAACAGTGCGCGCCAGGCCATGGGCGACAACGCGGAAATCGCCAACAACCTGATCAACGACATCAACAGCCGTGTGCGCCAGATGCCCCTCAGCGACCAGCGCTTCGAGCAGTTCCAGGTGATCACCGAGGCCAAGGAGCAGTTCCTGTTGGCCCGCTACGAAGTGCGCGGCTACACCGCCGACAGCAACCCGGCCACCGAGCAGAAGGCCGCCGTGCAACTGGACGCCGCGATTGCCAGCCTGAAAACCCTCAACCAGCATTTTGCCGACACCCAGGGCGACGCCCTGCGCCAGCTGGAACGGGTGCTGAGCAGCTACCGCAGTGCCTTGCAGACCTACAAGGCAGCCAATAGCCAAGCCATCACCGCACGCCAGGAAATGACCGTCCAGGGCAGCGACATCGTGACCCGCAGCGACGCGCTGTATCAGATCCAGCTCGATCGTCGCGACATCGAAAGCGCCCAGGCCCGCACCCTGCAACTGATCAGCACCTTGCTGGCCTTGCTGGTCGGCGTGCTCGCCGCAGTGCTCATCACCCGCCAGATCACCCGTCCGCTGCGCGACACCCTGGCAGTGGTCGAACGAATTGCCAGCGGCGACCTGACCCAGGACATCCGCGTTACCCGTCGTGACGAACTTGGCGTATTGCAGCAAGGCATCGCCCGCATGGGCGTGACCCTGCGCGACCTGATCAGCGGCATTCGTGATGGCGTGACCCAGATCGCTAGCGCCGCCGAGGAGCTATCGGCGGTGACCGAAGAAACCAGCGCCGGGGTCAACAGCCAGAAGGTCGAGACCGATCAGGTTGCCACCGCGATGCACGAGATGACCGCCACCGTGCAGGAAGTCGCGCGTAACGCCGAACAAGCCTCGCAAGCTGCCGCGGCCGCCGATGGCGAAGCCCGTGAAGGTGATCGGGTGGTCAACGAAGCGATCACCCAGATCGAGCGCCTGGCCAGTGAGGTGGTGCGTTCCACCGAGGCCATGAGCGTCCTGCAGAAGGAAAGCGACAAGATCGGCAGCGTCATGGACGTGATCAAGGCCGTGGCCGAGCAGACCAACCTGCTGGCGCTCAACGCCGCCATTGAAGCGGCTCGGGCCGGTGAAGCGGGACGTGGCTTCGCCGTGGTTGCCGACGAAGTCCGCGGCCTGGCGCAACGCACGCAGAAATCCACCGAGGAAATCGAAGGCCTGGTGGCCGCATTGCAGAACGGCACCCAGCAGGTCGCCACGGTGATGAGCAACAGCCGCAGCCTGACCGACAGCAGCGTGCAACTGACCCGCAAGGCCGGCTTGTCGCTGGAAAACATCACCCGCACGGTGTCGAATATCCAGTCGATGAACCAGCAGATCGCCGCCGCAGCCGAGCAGCAAAGCGCGGTCGCCGAGGAAATCAGCCGCAGTATCGTCAACGTGCGCGACGTCTCGGAACAGACCGCCGCCGCCAGCGACGAAACCGCCGCCTCGAGCATTGAACTGGCACGCCTGGGTAACCAGTTGCAGATGATGGTCAGCCACTTCCGGGTCTAGGCCTACGCGTTAAACCACAGCCGCGCGTCATCGTTGACGCGCGGCTTTGCCTTACCGCGTACCGCGTTGGCGCAACGCCGACGGCATGAAGTAGGAGTCCTCTGGCACCGGTTGCGCGAAGTCCACGGTTTCCGACTCTTCGTTATCCAGGTTCTGCACGTAGTAACGGCGCGCCTGCAAGTCGTGGAACACGTCCAGCGCACTCCAGGTGGTGGGCAGGTCGTAGAAGTTCTTCAGGTAGCCCATCGACACCCGCCACAACTCCCCTCGCCCGTCGTACTGATCCACCACGGCCGCGCCCCAGCTGTCCTCGTCGAGAAACAGCACGCGCTTGGAGTAGATGTGCCGCGAGCCCGGCTTCAGCGTGCCCTCCACCACCCACACCCGGTGCAGCTCATAGCGGGTGAATTTCGGGTTGAGGTGCCCCGGCGTGAGCAGGTCCGCGTACTTCACTTCAGGGCTGGTGACCTTGTAGTTGTTGTAGGGAATGTAGACCTCTTTCTTGCCCACCAACTTCCAGTTGTAGCGGTCTGGCGAGCCGTTGAACAGGTCGGTGTCGTCCGCCGTGCGCAAGCCATCGGAAGAAGCGATCGGGGTGTCGTACGCCAGGTTCGGTGCCCGCCGCACGCGGCGTTGCCCGGCGTCGTAGACCCAAGCCTGGCGTGGGTCCTTGATCTGGTCCAGGGTCTCGTGCACCAGCGCCGCACCACCGGCCAGGCGCGCCGGGCTCTTCACGAAGGCCAGGTAGTAGAACAGGATGTTTTTCAGGTCGGCGAACTGCCCACCCGGACGGTAGTAGGTGAACAGCCCTTCCTGTTGCGAAGTCACCAGGGCGAAGCTGCCATTGCGCTGCACCGGTGCTTCGGAAGCGCGGCGTACCACATAGATTCCGCGATAGCGGGTGATGTGGTTCCACAACGCCTCGACGCCGTCCTTGGGCACCGGGAACGGCACGCCGCCATAGGCATCGCTGAAGCCGTTGCCACCGTCCAGCAACTTGGCCGAGGTGGCGTTCTTGAAGGTGTTGTCGTACAGCCACTGCGGCGCCGAGCCGGAGCGACGGCTGGGGTAGATCGGCATCTGGAAGGTGTCGGGGTAGCTGTTGAACAACGCGATCTGACCCGCCGTCAACTGCCCCTTGTACTGCTCCAGGTTGGCCTTGGTGATGGTGAACAACGGCTTGTCGGTGGGGAATGGGTCCAGGTGATGCTTGCCCGGCACATAGCCCTTGGGCGCCTGAGTGATGCCGCCATCCCAGGCCGGGATGGTGCCGGCCGCGTTACCCGCACGCTCGGCGCCCAGGGGCGTCAGGCTGGTTTTCAGTTGCTGCGCGTCCTGGGGTGACAGCGCGGCCAGCGCGCTGCCCGCTGCCAGGCTGAGGACCAGCGCCAGGCTGGTCTTGAGCAATCGTGGTGTGTGAAGCATGGACATTCTCCGAATCAAAGGCAGGGCCACAGCACCCGCATGCCAGGGGGCCTGAACCGTCACAGGAAATACTTGAGGTTAAAACCGACGTTGTCGCGGTCACGAATGCTGTTGTTCTGCCCACCGCCGTAGAACTCGGTGTATTGCAGCTCCGCTTCCAGCTTGTTCTGGTAGTTGGCCTTGATCCCCAGGGTGTAGGCCTTGCGCCCTTCGATGGTATTGCCGGCCTGGTAGCTGTTGCCCTTGAAGTCGTCTTTGTAGACCGCGTACGGCGAAACGTTGACCCCGGCGTACACGTCGTTCCAGGTGCCGTTGACCATCAGGGTGTAGCTGTAGGAGTCGCGATTGATCTGATCGTCCCGATCACCGCCCGAGACATAGGAGGTGTTGCCGGTGCCGGCGTAGTAGCGGTTGCTGCCGTCGAAGGCGGTGTACTGCAGGCTGCTGCCGCGCAAGTGCTCGGAGGCCAGCTCGAATACGCCAAACAGCGAATCGAACGACAGGTTCGGGCCGAAGTTGTAGATGCTGCCCAACGAGGTATTGAACGCTTCCACGCGCTCGGCGTTGTTGATCTGGCTGTCGAGGGTGACCATCTGCCCACCGACGTTGATCGACTGGCCAGTTACCGCAGCGGCTGCGCCGTTGGCCAGGTCACCGATCAGGTCGTTGGTCGCCGCGATGCCAATCGGCAGGTTCGGCCGGTAGGCCAACTCACCGAAGACCGAAGCCTGACCCAAGGTGGTGTTGAAGCTGAAGCCATACATGCGGATGTCTTCGGCGTAGCGGCGATTGGCCTGGATGTTGCCCATCACGTCGGCGGTGGCCAGGCCATTGGCCAATGCAGCGGCCTGGCTACCGGCCAGACCGCTCAACAGATTGGTCAGGGCGTCCATGTCGATGCCCTTGTAGCCACCCAGATTGGCGGCGATGGTCGGCTCCTTGGCGTGATAGTTGACCATGTACACGCCGAACTCGGTGCTGTTGAGCTCTTCGGCGATGTAGCGGAAGGCGAAGCCGAACTGGCCGTCGTTACGCGCGTTGATGTCCTTGCCGATGGACGCCACCTTGAGGGTGTTGCCGTAGGCCGGGGTCACGCCGTTGGCGTACAAGCCGGTGCTGCCCAGGATCTGGTTGAGCGCCGGGTTGTTGCCCAGCGCTTCGTACAAGCCGATCACGTTGCCAAAGCCCGGCACTGGCGTATCCAGGGCGGTGCCGCTGAAGTTGTTGTAGCCGGTGTTACCGCCGTCGGCGAACAGGTCGCCCTGGGAGTAGAAGGTGCCGACCGGATCAATGCGGGTTTCTTTCCAGTTGGTCTGGTAGAAACTTTCCATGGTCAGGTTGTCGCTCAGGCCGATGTTGAAGCTGACCGCCTCCACCGGCATCAGCACTTCCTTGACCTCGGCACCCGGCAGGCGGTACTTGGCCGCGTCCACCGGGTTGGTGGTGTTGATCCCGCCGCGATAGAAAATGCCTTCGCCCCAGTTGAATACCTGGCGACCCAGGCGTGCCGTCACCGGCATCTGCGCCACGTCCCAGTTGCCATAGACGTAGGCGTCGAGCATCTCGACCCGGCTGCCGGCGATGTCGCGAGTCTCGTCGGTGAAATGGTCGTCGTCGGGGTAACTCTGGCTCGGTTGCGAGGGGCTGTTGTTGCGGTAGTAATCGTTGCGCTTGTCCATCAACTGAGTGTCGTAGAACGCGGTGCCGCGCATGAACACCCCGTAGTTCTGGTAGTTGGCTTCCAGCTCCGAGGTGATCTTGTACACCTCGGATACCAGCCCGGTGTCGAAGTTGCGATTGCCATCGTTGGTGTTGACGTCGTCGTTGCTCTTGTCCCGTCCCTGGACCCGCCACAAGCGACCGTAGGACAAGGTGCTGTCGAACGAGCCCGTGACCTGGTTGTCCAGTACCTTGAACTCGGCAGCCAACGCGCCATCGACCACGCATAGCTGCAACAGCCCTGCCAGGCCTACCCCGGATATCGCCGCGCCCGAATGGCGTAATCGAATCCTCATGCGGTGTTCCTCCCTTCCCTGATCTTGTTGTTTTTGTTTTCGGGCAGCGGTTAAGGCGCTGCGTTGCCTGCCACCGCTGGCGCGAGTCCGGCACCGACATAAATCCGGCTGTGCGCACCGAAATGCCCCAACAACTGGAACAGCTGCTGGTTGAGTAATGGGTGGTCGTAGTCTTCGGTTTGCAGCTGATTGCCACTGCTGAAATTGCTGGTAGCCGGCGCCGTCTCCAGCCATTCACCGATGGCCTGGTCAAACATGGCGCCGGCCTCGGCGGACTGAGCGCTGACCACGTCGCGCAGGTAGTCCACCGAATAGGGCGGGTAGCTGGTGTCTTGTGCGGTATCGGCGTAGGCCTGGAGCATCGGATGCACGGGCTGCCCGCTGCGCAACAGGCTGTAGAGCCAGGCGGCCTGATACTTCTCCACCTCCATATGGCGACTGGCAACCCGCTCGATGGCCGCGCGCTTGTCACTGTCGTAACCGGCCAGGGCCTGGCCTTCCATCAGCAGCATGCTCGCCAGCTCGACGCCCGGCAGTGGCTTGGCGTGATAGGGCTGGGTCAGGTCCTGAATGTGGTGCAGGCCCCAGCCAAGAAAGCGGTAACCCCAGTAGGAATGACCCGTGGCGAACGCTAGCCGCGCCAGGCCCAGGTACTGAAAGGCGCGCCAATCCGGCCAACTGCGCTGCAGAAAACCGGCGGCGGCATAGACCACTGGGCTCTCGTGGAAGAAGCCCATATGGAACGGCGCCTGGGAGCTGTACTGGAATCGCTCATCGCCGAACGGCTGCGGACCGAAGCCGTAGACCGCGGCCACCTCGCCGGGGTTGTCGCTGAACAGGTTGATGTCATGCCCGTAATCCGGCTCGTCGGCGGCGCTGGCCAGCACGGCCAGGGGCGCGACGTGTTCACCCTGCTCGAGCAGGATGAAGCGCTGGCGATTCCACGGCGACAGGGTCTGCTCGACCATCACCTGTTCGGCCTTGAGGTGCGCGCGCTGTGGCTGGTCCTGCCCGGGCATCGGTTGGATCACCATGGCCAGGTGGATCTGCGGATTGACCCGCAGGGCGTTGAGAAACGCCTGGCGCACATTGTCCCCCGGCGTAGCGGGCAACTTCAGGTTGTCGGGACGTGGCGGGTACTGGGCAAAGTGCTGACGAGCGAATTGCTCCTGCTGCTCGAGCAACTCGGCGATGGCGCCATATTGCTCAGTGAGGAACTGCTCCAGCGGCTCGACCGTGACCTGGGGCGCCTCGCGCAGGGCCGGCAACTCCTGCAACGCCAGGTAGCTGCCGACCGTATGGTTGGACCAACCCCACGCCGCCGGAGCGGTGCCGCAGAGCAGCAGCAGGAGAATTGTCAGCTTCATTGCTTTTGGTTCTTATTGGCTGAATTCGAGCACTGAGCCTAACAACCGACCCCGGCCCTGACACTGTCCAATCTGGCCAAAAAAACTCTCCGATAGCGCCATCGCGAGCAGGTTGGGTGGCGGTATACACAATCTGCGAACAGCTAAAATCCATTGTGGGAGCGAGCCTGTGGGACCGGGCTTGCCCGGGATGGCGGTGTGTCAGGTCGATAAATGTTGGCTGTGAGCTGGCCCCATCGCGGCATAGGTATCTACACAACTGTGGTGCGACGTTGCACCTGTGGGCCTCTGGGGTGTTGGATTAGACCGAGTACATATCCATTTCTTCGGTAACGGCCTCCTATGGTTCCGCCTGACGGCGGCTCACTTTTGAACAGCGCAAAAGTAAGCAAAACGCTCTTACCGGTATGACTCACCCACATGGGTTACAAATCAGTTCAAGCACATAGGTAACAGTTATTAACTGGCATGGTCGATTTCGCGAGGATCTGACCATGCCCTGGAGAGAGCTGAAACCTATGGATCGAAAAGTGATGTTCATCGCTGCCTATCTGGCGGACAAACACACCTTCAGCAAGCTGTGCAGTGACTACGAGA